>JAADDY010000085.1 GCA_013153725.1 Thermodesulfobacteriota bacterium | reverse complement strand
ATCTCGGCGAGCAGTTCGTGAAGATGATCACCATCCAGCGCGGCTTCCAGGCCGACGCCCGCACCATCACCGTGACCGACGCCATGCTCGAAGAGCTCATCAACCTCAAGCGCTAAAGATGAAGGGCAGGCTTTGGCCTGCCCTTGTTTCTTCGTTCAAGAGTAGTTAAAAATCTCTTAATGGGAAAACGCTCTCCCCTTCTGGTCCTGTCGACTCTTTCCACCTGTGGAGCCTTCGCTTTAGCCACTACCGCCTTTTTCATGCCGGTCTATCTCAAAAAGATCGGATTTTCCGGGTCTCAAATCGGGACCCTCTACGCCGCCTTTAGCATCACCTCGATCGTTACCTCCTTCCCTTCCGGGCTGGCTTCGGACCGTTTCCTGGCCCGAAATCTCATCTGTTTCGCCCTGGTCCTCATGGGTATTGCCATGTGGATCCAGAGCCTTGTGACCACTTTTTTCCTGTTCGCCGCGGCTTACCTGGCCTACGGTTTGGGCCAAAATCTCTTTCGGGTGAGCCTCGACGCCCTCCTTCTAAAGACCCTGCCCCAAAGAGTAGGAATAACCTATGGCATCTTTAACGCCATGCGTATGCTGGGCTTCACCCTGGGAGGTATAACAGGAGGGCTTCTTCTGGGGCGTTTCGACTTCGTGTATACCCTGCGTTTCGTGGGAACTTTCTACTTCCTCCTCACCTCTTACTGGTTCTTTCTCCCCAAAAACGTCCCGGTCAAGTTTGCCCTTCGGACTTACTGGGACGATTTCCGAAGCCCCCGGGTGCTCTTCTTCGCGCTCTGGCTCTATCTCTTTTATCTGCACTGGGGAGCCGAATTTACGAGTTACGGGCTCTTTTTGCGGGAGAATCTCGGGCTTTCCTTTAAAGGCATGGGCTTTTACATGGCCGCGGAATTTGCCATGGTAGGGGCCGCAAGTCTCATAAACGGATTCCGCCTGGAAAGAGGCGCAAGCCTCCGAAGTTTGGCCACCCTGGGCCTCTTTTGCTCTGGATTGGGGCACATGGGAATGATCATCGAGAAGTTACCCGTAAGCCTTGCCTTTCGTCTTTTGCACGGCTTTGGAGACGGGACCATCATGGTCCTCTCTTATGTAGGGATTGCCAAGCTCTTCAAAATAGAACGCATCGGCGGCAACAGTGGCCTGATCACCCTTTCCATCATGCTCGGAAGTTTCACGGGCTCTCTCATCTTTGGCCCTCTCGGGGCCAACTACGGTTATCAATGGCCGCTCTTCATCTCGGGAGCCATTACCCTCATCCTCATTCCCCTGGTCCATCTTCCCCGCTTCAAGGAAGTGGAAAGCTCCTTCAAGAAAAGGGGCTGATTTTCCGAAAAAGACCTAAAAATCGGGGAGACATCATGGTTGTCCAAGAGCGGCGGAAACACGCCCGGGTGGTGCTAGACGGAAGCGAAGTCCTTTTGCCCGGAGGTCTGAGGGGAAAGCTTGCCAACGCGAGCATTAGCGGGCTTGCCTTTTGGCAACCAAACGGCATCTCCTTCGAGGCCGGAGACCAGCTCGAGATTACCCTCCGGTTTCGAGGGGAAGAAATAATCGGAAAAGCCATCGTGGTCCATGTTACCGAAGGGCTCGTAGGGTGTGAATGGATAGACTTTAAGGATGAGAAGCAACGGCGAGCCTATTATCAGTGGCTCCTGGAAGGAGAGAACCTGGCTTAGTCTTTTATCGCCACCAAGGCCCAAAAGCCCGCCTCTGCGAAGAACCCCTCCCTTGGCCCCTCGCGAAGGGGCCTTTTGAGACCGGGCGGCTGGAAGAGAGTGGAGCTTCCCTTCACGAGACGAAACCCTTTCTCCTTGAGGAGGTTCAACACTTCTTGCCCCTCCCTGAAGCGAGCAAAACGATAGAGTTTGTGCCCTGCCCTCTTTTTCTCCTCGTAGTACTGCCCCCAGGGGGATTCTCGAGGCACAAACCCCAGGAATAGTTTCCCTTCCGGTTTCAAGACTCGGTAACACTCTTCGAGGGCCTCTTCTGGTCGAGACAAGAAGCACAAGGTGAAAAACATTCCACAAGCTTCGAAGATTTCGTCTTTAAATGGAAGTCTCTCCCCCACTCCACAGACACAGAGAAGACCTTTTTGGCGGGCCAGAAGGAGCATATCCAGAGAGGGATCGAGCCCGTGGGTGAAACCCAGAGCTTTGGCAAAGACTCCTGTGCCCACTCCTATTTCAAGAGAAGGACTGGGAATTGGCCCGAGAGCCAGAAGAGCACGCAGTTCTGAAGCAAAGAGGGGGTTTCCCTGGTACCAGGCCTCGTAGTCTCTGGCGACTTCTCCGAAGGCTCGACTGATTTCACGCCACATCGTGGGGCATCATTGTCATCGCGAAGGTCGCAGGCCTGAAGCGATCCTGTCGCGAGGCCGTAAGGGCCGCGGCGATCCCGTGAGAGAAAAACGGGGGGTTTGAACCCCCCGTTGGTCATTAAATATCGAAGTAGAGGTAGAACTCGTAAGGATGCGGACGCAAACGTACCTGATCGGCTTCGTTTTCACGCTTGTACTCGATCCATTTCTGGATGAGATCTTCGGTGAAGACGTCGCCTTTCAGGAGGAACTCGTGGTCTTCCTCGAGGGCCTGAAGGGCCTCTTCGAGAGTCGCCGGAGTGGTGGGGATGTCCTTGAGCTCCTCCGGAGGCAGGCTGTAGAGGTCCTTGTCCATGGGCTCACCCGGATCAATGCGGTTCTCTATGCCGTCGAGCGCGGCCATGAGCATGGCAGCGAAGGCGAGATATCCGTTACAGGAAGGATCCGGGGTGCGGAACTCGATCCGTTTGGCTTTGGGGCTCGGGCTGTACATGGGGATACGGATGGCCGCCGAGCGGTTACGGCTGGAGTAGCAGAGATTTACCGGAGCCTCAAAGCCCGGGGTCAAACGCTTGTAAGAGTTGGTGGTGGGATTCGTGAAGGCACAAACAGCCTTACAGTGCTTCAGGATACCACCGATGGCATAAAGAGCCGTCTCAGAGAGACCAGCGTAGCGATCACCGGCGAACACCGGCGTGTCTCCCTTCCAGATACTCAGGTGGGTGTGCATTCCGGAACCGTTGTCTCCAAAGATGGGCTTTGGCATGAAGGTGACCGTATGACCATGTTTGTAGGCCACGTTCTTGATGATGTACTTGAACCACATGAGCTGATCGCCCATTTTGAGGAGCGGAGCAAAACGCATGTCGATTTCGGCCTGGCCGGCGGTAGCAACTTCGTGGTGCTGGCATTCCACGTGAATGCCGATCTTTTGCATCACGAGGACCATTTCCGTACGCAGGTCCTGGAATTTGTCGGACGGTGGAACGGGGAAGTAGCCTTCCTTGTGGCGGGGCTTGTAACCCAGGTTGGGGCACTCTTCCCGACCGGAGTTCCAGATACCCTCGATGGAGTCCACAAAATAGAAGGAATAGTTTGGCCCGGTGTCGTAGCGAATATCATCGAAGATGAAGAATTCTGCTTCCGGACCGAAATAAGCGGTGTCGCCAATACCCGTGCTCTTGAGGTATTCTTCGGCCTTTTTGGCCACGTAACGGGGATCACGGGTATAAGGTTCCTTGGTGATGGGATCGTAAACGTTACAGAGGAGCACAAGGGTGGGTACCTCAAAGAAAGGATCCATGACCGCGGTGTTGGGGTCGGGGACGATGATCATGTCACTTTCGTGAATTTCCTGCCAGCCACGGATGGAGGAGCCGTCGAAGCCAAAACCCGCCTCAAAGGACTCTTCGGTAAGCTCTTCCAGGGGTACGGAAAAATGCTGCCACATACCAGGAAAGTCGGTAAATCGAAGATCTACCATCTTGGCACCGTTGGCCTTGGCAAACTCTAAAACTTCCTTGGGTGTCATGATGAAACCTCCTTTTGTGAATTTTTAATTTTGCGAGGACAAATCTTTTTAAGAAGTCCCTCAAGATAAGCCTTAAGATCTGGTAATTCCTCATCGGGCAATTTTTCACCCTCCAGGGTGCGGACATAGAAGACATCAGAGGCCAAATCAGCTTTGTTGGAAATGAAGGCCCTTTCGATGTTGACGGGCCATTTGTAAAGCGCTTTGGCCAAAAAATAGAGAAGTCCCAGCTTGTCAGGGGCAAAGACTTCTATAATGGTGAAAAAGTCTGACTGCAGATTATCCAGGCGCACGGAAATTTCCGGCTCTTTTTCTGGCTTCTTGATGGCGCAAACCAAAGGTTTCAAATCCTTCAGACGTCTTTCCAGCTCTTCGTCTTTTTCGGCGGCCAAAATTCGAGTTATGGTGTCCTGAACTTCCTCCCACCAAATCTCTCCGTAAGGGGCCGCCACCTCGAACACATCAAGAACGGTGCCATCTGTCAAGGTAAAAATACGCGCACTTCTAATGTCCAGATGATGGAGGGCGAAAGCTCCGGCAAGTTTGGCAAAGAGCCCCGGCTGATCCCTCGTGATGATCACAGCTCGGTACACGCCGTTGAGACGCTTCACCAGCAGCCGAAAAAGCCCGCCGTCTTTCTTGAATTCCTCCAGCAAATAGAGCTCGTTTTTGATCTCTTCTAAAGGAGCATGGAGGATATAACAAGGAGGAAGAGTATCCACCAGGGGACCAAATTCCTCCTTCAGGGCCTCTTCCCTCTTGAGAAGTTCATTTACAGTTTCTTTTTGAGCGAGTTCTCCTTCACTCAATAATTTAGCGGCCTTCAAATAAAGCTCTTTTACGAGGGCCGCCTTCCATTCGTTCCAGGCTGAAGGCCCTGTAGCACGTGAATCTGCCACCGTGAGGAAATAAAGACGTGTAAGATGCCCCAGGTCTCCCATTTCCCGTGCAAAATCAACCACGACCTTTTCCTCGGTAAGGTCTCTTCTAAGAGCCGTTTCTATCATAAAAAGATGTTGCGCCACCAGTTTTGAGACCTGTTGCGCCTGTTTTGCCGAAAAACCGAGCCTCAAAGCGATATTGTGGGCTTTCTGGGCTCCGGTGGCCGCGTGCCCCGGCCCTTCCCCCTTGGTGATATCATGCAAAAGCCCGGCCAAAAAGAGAACTTCTTCGTCCTCTACTAGATCCCAAAAATCGGGCTCTTCCTGCCGAAGCTTGCCAAGCTCTGCCACGGTAAGAAAGAGGTGCTCGTCCAGGGGGTGGATGTGATAAACGTCAAATTGCGTAAGCCCGAGCAGTCGCTCAAATTCCGGCAAGACGTAAAGAAGGATACCGGTTTCCCGCAGGCTCTTGAGGGCAAGATAGGCGTGCGGCTTTGTCAACAATTTTGTAAAAATGCGACCCTCAAAGCCCGAAAATCTTTTGAGTGGGGTCCGCTCCTTCAAGAAGGTTCGTGTAAGGTGGTGAAGTTTGAGCCCTGTTTCTGCCTGGTGGAGAAAGATTCTGAGCAAATAGGAAGGGTCAAGCAGGGCCTGTTCTCGAAAGAGAAGGTGGATCCGGCCGGAGAGGATTTCGAGCCCGGGGGCCAGAAGTTTTCGGTCCTCCGGACGGTGCCCCAGAATCATCTCCACATGGTCGAACAGGGCTTCGGTGCCTTCACGGATCACGTTCATGGCCCGGTAGACGCTGGTCATAAATTTTTCGATGGCAGATTCCACATCCAGGCCGAAACCCAGTTTTACCGCCAAGGTTGGTTGATATTCAAAATAGAGACGATCTTCCTTGCGCCCGGTAAGGAGATGGAGCTCCTCCCTCAAAAGAAGGAGAAAGTCTGAAGCGGCGCGCAGGGCCGTTCTCTCCCCGGAGGTGATGAGGCCAGCTTTCTCCATATCTCTGAGATGCTGGAGACCAAAGAGAATACGAGCGGCCCAGAGAAGGAAGTGATAATCTCTCAGGCCGCCAAGGCCTTCCTTGAGGTGAGGTTCAAGGATGAAAGCGTCTCCCTGGTAATGCGAAAGCCTTCTTTTTCGGGCCTCTTTCAAGACTTCAAAGATTTCTTTTCGTCGGCCGGAGATGAGCCGCTCCTCGAAAAGAGAAGCGAGTTTTTGGAAAAGAGCCCTCTTGCCAGCCACCAGGCGCATGTTCAAGAGCGCGGTAAAGAGGGAAAGATCGTTCAAGGCGTCTGCAAGGACTTCTTCCAAGGTGCAAACCCGATAACCTACTTCATGGCGACGATCCCACAGGCGGTAGATGATAGCATTTACGGCCTTGGAAAGGAGTTCTTCTTCGAGCTCCTGGTGAAGGAAAAGGAGATCAATATCGGAATGGGGGCAAAGGGCCTTTTGGCCATAGCCCCCGATGGCGATCACACAAAATGGCTTTCGTTTGAGCTCTTGGGGAAAGAGCTTCTTAATGAGTTGGTCCACCTCTCGGGCCCGTGCTACCACCTGGGGCCTTCCCACTCCAGAGGGGACCAACTCAAATTTCTCTCCAGCCATTTAGATGGCCTCCCGACCCCGCTCTCCAGTACGAATTCTGATGGCTTCTTCCACAGGGAGGATGAAGATCTTTCCGTCGCCAATCTTTCCGGTTCGAGCACTATTGATGATGGTCTCCACCACTTTGTCTACCTGGTCGGCTTCTACCACCAGCTCGATCTTGACTTTCGGCAGGAAATCCACGATGTACTCTGCACCCCGGTAAATCTCACGGTGCCCCTTCTGGCGACCAAAACCCTTTACTTCACTAACCGTCATACCTTTGATCCCAATGCCCGCTAAAGCTTCCTTTACTTCTTCGAGTTTGAAAGGTTTGATAATAGCTTCGATCTTTTTCATCTGCTCCTCCTTAAGAATTGACACCTATACTGTTTTATTTATTCAAGACCAATGCCAATTCGGGAAATGTCCTCAATCCTTCAATAAAAGGGGCTGAATTCCAAATTAACTCTCCAGGGCCGACGGACCGGGCAGAGCTTCTTTACATTCCTGTAAAGAATCAGGGTGTTTTCTTACAACTTTGTCAAAATCCTGGGAGCTGGCGGGTTCGATACGAAGAATCATTCCTTCCACAAAAACCAGGGGTTCGAGAAAGGAATTTTTGCGATGGAGGGAAAAGAGGTAGGCGTCTTTTTGTAGTTCCGTCTTGAGAAGAGGGAGGCAGGATCTTTTGAAGACTTCATTTTGAATGGCATTCAAGACTTCGAAAGCCTTAAGATCAGGAAGCCCGCTCTCGGCGGATTGAGGGGTGGGCTTCTTTTCTAAAAGAGGCCAGATTTCAAGGCGTCTTCTCGAAACCGTACCAACTAGAGTAATAAAATTTACGGGCTGAAAAAGGCGACGCCGTGGAAAACGATAATAGAGCCGCCCCTCTTCATCGAAGAGGATTTCTTTAAAAGCCACGTGGCGGGCATAACCCGTAAAGGAAGTGTTGAATTTGAGCCCCAGGTCGAGAAGCGAGACCTTGATGGCCCTTGGTTTTTCGGGGAAAAGAGTCGGCCCACCGGCCCGGGAGGCTTCCAGCAGGTGTCGCCAGAAGTTTTCCGCCAGGAGTTCCTGCTGGCGAAAAAGGATGGCCAGCTTGCGATTCAATTCGTCGATGGTGCGGCGCTGGGTCTTGCGTGAAAGGCGCCTGAGATAGGCCTGACGATACTCCCGAAAAGAATCGGGATTTCGTTCAAAATCAAGGGCTTCAAAGGCGAGATTTAACTCTACCGCCTTTTCCTTGCCTCCGTTTTGAAGATCAGGATGGTAGGCCCTTTGTAAGGCGCGATAACAGGCCTTCACCAGACTAAAAAGGGCCCCTTCATCGAGATCGCGAACCATCTCGGGAGAAATGCCGAGTATCTCAAAAGGATTGCGTTGCATATCAATATTTTAACCGGTTCCAGAATTTCTTGCTAAGGGGAAAAATTTCTGTAAAAATTTGCGCCGGAGCTAAATTTGAGGAGACGAATGTTTTGAAATGAAAGATTCCGGTCCCGAAAAAGATACCTGTTACCAGCAAGATGATGAAATAAGTCTTTTAGAACTATTCTCTATCCTCAGAAAAAATTACAAAATCATTATTTTAACTACTATCCTTTTTGTCGTTTTGGCTGGCCTCTACGTCTTCATTGCCCAGCCCCTGTACAAGATAACTGCCCAAGTAAAGGTGGCCCCTCCCCATTTGACCCCGCAGGACCTGAACAAATGGTTTGTGGAAGGGGGGTGTTCGAAAGTGTTCCGGGAATATTCCACATCAATATCCCTTCGCGCTTATACTCCCCGCCGGGGAACCACCATCCTGGTAGAACTGTTATATCCAGACCCTAGCAAAGGGGAAGAGTTGTTGGGCCATTGTTTGCAGCACTGCCAGGAGATTTTTAACAAGAGCAAACACCTTGTAGCCGAACGACAGAAAAAAGCCAAAGACATCGAAACCTTAAAAGAAAAAATAAAAGAGATAGACCTAAAAAAGAGAGAGCTGGAGCGAAAAATACAGCAAGTCAAGAAACAAATATTACTGAAGGAGAAGGAAAAATCTTTAATAAAGGCAAATCTCAAGGCAATTGAGAAAGCCATTTTAGACATCAAAAACATCATCAAAAACATAGACAAGAACACCGAAAGTTTGCTTAATTTACGAACAAAGCTTATCGATAATTTTCTGGATAAAAAAACAACCACAAATCTTCAGATAACCATGCTTCTTTATTCAAATATTGTCCAGCAAAACATCAGCTACATTTCCACCCTAGAGTTGCGCATTTTGGATCTCAATAAACAAAAGACGAACCTCCTAAAAAAGATAAACCTGGTGGAACTTGAACAGGAAAAACTCAAAAACGAGATAAACAAATTGACAGAAGAAAAAGATATTGCTTTAGAACAAGAAAAGAAAATTTTATCGTTCAAAATAGATAAATTAAAAGCGGACCTGGAAAGATTGGTCGCCGTAGAAGTTTTACAGCAACCTATTAGCAGCAATCATCCAGTAAAGCCCAAAAAAATGCTCATATTAGCCCTTGCTATGGTTGTAGGTCTGTTCGTGGGGATTTTCTTTTGTTTCATTTACGGATTTTTTAGGGCAAGTAAAGAGTAAAAATTGGTCATCACGTGCATATTTTATCTGTTCTAAAGAACAGCAAAAAAATAAAATTTTTTTTATTTTTCTTGCCCATTCTTCTTGTCCTTGGCCTGTATATCAGCCACTATCATTTTTATCTCCAACATAAAGGCAACTTTTTTTATGAAAATAGGCCGTTACTATCTACTGTAGACGGCTATTATTATTTAAATCTTGTTAAAAAT
>JAADDY010000058.1 GCA_013153725.1 Thermodesulfobacteriota bacterium | reverse complement strand
CGCAGGTCTTCGTCTATGGAGGGAGAGGGGGCCTCTTCGATGATCTTCTGGTTGCGGCGCTGAAGGGTGCACTCTCTTTCGAAAAGGTGAACGACCTTTCCGTGCTTGTCCGCCACGATTTGCACCTCGATGTGGCGCCCCTTCTGGATGTACTTCTCCGCGAGGAGAGCGTCGTCGCCGAAGGCCTTCATGGCTTCGGACTTGGCCTGGTTGAAGGCGATGGGAAGCTGGTCTTCGGATTCCACCTTCACCATGCCCTTTCCGCCGCCCCCTTTGGCCGCCTTAAGCATGATGGGGAAATCGACCTTTTCTTCCCGGATCCAGCGCTTGATTTCTTCGATGTCTTTGACGTTGTCTATGCCAGGGATGGTGGGGACGTTGGCCTGCTTGGCGTATTTTTTGGCCTGGACCTTGTCTCCCATGGCGCGGATGACCTCGGGAGGCGGGCCGATCCAGGTGAGCCCGGCGTCTTCCACCATCTCCGCAAAGTCGGCGTTTTCTGCGAGAAACCCCCAACCGGGATGAATGGCGTCGGCTCCGACCTTGAGGGCCGCGCCGATGATCTTTTCCATGTTGAGATAGGATTCAAGAGGCGGAGCCTCACCAATGCAGACGGCCTGGTCTGCCAGACGCACGTGATACGCCAGACGATCTGCCGTGCTGTAGACTGCCGTGGTCTTTATGCGGCGGTCGCGGCAGGTGTCCATAATGCGGACGGCAGGGACTCCGCGGTTGGCTATCAGGACATGGCTGATCTTCTTTTCCATAGAGTCCTCCCTGACTGGATTCACCACTCTTAACTGGCTCAAATAATCGAAAATTTTTGTTTTGGCAAAGGTTAAAAGGGAGTTTAGGTGCTGATCAGGAAACGCTTGCGGGCCTTCTCGTAAAGGTTTTTTACCTCTTCGGCGGAAAGCCCGGCCCCTCGCCCCACGTTCTCGGCCATCGCGGCGGAAAGGAAATCCCCGGGGGCGTGCCCGTCGGAGTTGATCACAAGCGGAGCGTCGTATTTGCGTGCCAGGGCTGCCACGTGGCCATTGGTGAGGCAGTGCCCTTTTCTGCCGGAAAGTTCCAGGAAGACTCCCTTTTCTGCGGCGAGTTTGACCTCTTCCGGGGTGATGAGCCCGGGATGGGCCAGGATGTCGGCCCCGGCCTTGATGGCGGCCAGATTTGTCCCGGGGGCCACGGGTTCTACCAGGGTTTCACCGTGAACCACGACGATTTCCGCCCCGAGGAGGCGGGCCCGCTGCACCAGCTCCGGGATTATCTCCGGAGGCACGTGGGTGATCTCGATGCCGGGAATGAGCCTGGTCTTGGAGAGCTGGTTGAGGGCCCGGGCCGCCGCGATGATGCGGGGGACGATGAGGTCGATGTTGGAGTGATCGGCGTGGTCGGTGATGGCCACGGCCTCGTAGCCCAGAACACTTACCCTTCGCAGGAGTTCAGCGGGGATCAGCTCACCGTCGCTAAAGATGGAATGGCAGTGGAAATCAAACATCTTTACATCTTGTACTTGCTGATGGCGGAAGGATCGAGCTTTTCGAGCAGCTCTTTGAGCTTTTCCTTGTCCTGATCCTGGTCGGCGGTGCTGCCTTCCTGCTCTTTGGCCTCGGTCTTGGCCGCTTCTTCTAAGGCCTTGCTCTTTTCGAGGACCTGTTCGTGGACCCAGATCTCAGCCCCGGTGCGCAGGGCAAGCGCCACGGCATCACTTGGCCGGGCGTCTATCTGCACCTCCCGGCCGTCGATATCGAGGGTGATCAGGGCGTAATAGGTGTTGTCCCGCAGGTCGCAGACTTCTATCCGCGGGATCTTGATGCCCAGATGATCGAGGATGTTGATCATGAGGTCGTGGGTCATGGGGCGCGAGAACTGGATGTTTTCAAGCCGCGTGGCGATGGCGGTAGCTTCGAGCAGCCCGATCCAGATGGGAAGGGCCCTTTCGCCCTCCTCTTCCCGGAGGATCATCACCGGGCTGTTGGAGACAGGATCCAAGGCGATGGCCTGGACCTTCATTTTGACCTTCATCAAGCCCCCCTAAAACTTTATTGGCTGTCTAACATGCGACCCCTCAGAGAATGCTGGCCACACCCTTCAATCAAAACATGAACCAGCTTCCCTTTCAAATCTTCGGGGCCGCTAAAGTTGACGACGTGGTTGGTGCGGGTACGGCCGGTCCAGAGGGAGGGGTTCCCCGGGCTTTTTCCCTCCACCAGCACCTCCACCTCCCGGCCAAGGTAAGATTCGTTTGTTTCGCGGGTGATGCGCTCCTGCACCTGATGCACCAGGGAGAGCCGTCGGGCCTTCTCTTCCTCCGGGACCTTGTCTTCGAACTGGGTGGAGCGGGCCAGGGGGCGGTCGGAGTACTTGAAGGAGAAGATCTCGTCGAAGCGCACCTCCTCGAGGAGGCGCAGGGTCTCGGCAAAGTCTTCTTCGGTCTCCCCGGGAAAGCCCACGATGATATCCGTGGTAAGGGCGATTTCAGGGCAGATCTCCCGCAGCCGCCTCACCTTGGCAAGGTATTCCTCTTTGGTGTAGCGGCGGTGCATGCGTTTGAGCACCCGGTCTGAGCCCGCCTGCACCGGGAGATGCAGGTGTTCGCAAACCTCCGGCACCTCCGCGAAACAACGCATGAGATCTTCGTCGAGATCCTTGGGGTGGCTGGTGGTGAAACGCACGCGCCAGAGCCCGGGGATGGCAGCCACCTCTCGCAGAAGCTCGGCAAAAGAGGGGAACCCCTTTTCTTTGCGCCCGTAGGAGTTTACGTTCTGCCCGAGGAGGGTGACCTCCCTCACTCCCTGGCGTACCAGGCATTCCACCTCGGCGAGGATGTCCTCCGGGGGCCGGCTTATCTCTCTTCCACGCGTGTAGGGGACCACGCAGTAAGCGCAGAAATTGTCACATCCCTGCATGATGGTGACGAAGGCCTTTACCGGCCGGTCGCCATCGAGCTCCGGCAGGATCAAAGGCTGGCGGAAATCTTTGCGAAACTCCGTATCCACCACCGGACCTTCGCCGGCTCGGACCTTCTCCAGGGCTTCTCGCAAGCGGTAGACCGCCTGCGGCCCGAGAACGAGATCCACGTGGGGAAGGCGCTTGAGGATCTTCTCTCCCTCCTGCTGGGCCACACAACCGCAAACCCCGATAATGAGTTCGGGCCTCTGCTTCTTAAGGTGTTTCAAGCGCCCTACCAGGCCGTAGACCTTCTCCTCGGCCTTCTTCCGCACCGAGCAGGTGTTCACCAGGATGAGATCCGCCTCTTTGGGCTCCGCGCAAGGGATATACTCCCCCTTCAGGAGCGTCAGCATGCGCTCAGAGTCGTACTCGTTCATCTGGCAGCCAAAAGTTCTTATGAAAACCCTTTTCATACCGGTTGCTTTCAAAATTTTTTGAAATTTTACCAAAGGAGAAGGGTTTTAGCAGCGTTGCCGGGAGAAGGGGCCAGGGCTAAATTAGGATCATCCTGCAAATCGGAGAGTGCCCATGTTGATCGCCGAAATCACCATGTCAGAGTTCGAAAAGGGGCTTGATTTGACTCGCACCATTGTTCTCCCCTTTGGTTCGGTGGAGGAGCACGGTCCCCATCTTCCCCTGGGGACGGATACCATGCAAATGTATGAGATCGCCAAACTTGCCGCCGAAAAGCGCCCTCTCTTCGTGGCCCCGCCGGTCTTCTACGGTCTTTGCCGCAGCACCAGCGAGCACCCGGGCACCATTTCCATAAGCGGCGAGACCTTGAAGGGCCTTGCCCTCGACCTTCTCCATTCCTACTTTGCCCAGGGCCTGCGAAATTTTCTCATCCTTTCCGGCCACGCTGGTGGCACCCATCTTGCTTATCTCATTGATGCAGGCGAAATCTTTCTCAGACAAAAGGAGGAGGCCCGGGTGGCGGTGGCTTCGATCCTGGATCTTTTGCAGATGGGGGCGAGAGACCTTCTTGAGACCCCCAACGATTCGCACGCCGGGGAGTTCGAGACCTCTCTCATGGAGCATTTTTTCCCGGAGCTGGTCAAGGGTCGGGCTCCGGAGGAGTATCCGCACTTTCCGAAGCCGATCCTGGTAAGGAACAAAAGAAAGTTCTGGCCTGGTGGCGTGTGGGGAGACCCGCACCGGGCCTCGGCCCAAAAAGGCCGCCTCTTTGCGGAAAGGCTTGCGGCCGTTATAGTAC
The DNA here is from genome assembly GCA_013153725.1 of Thermodesulfobacteriota bacterium. Classification (GTDB taxonomy): domain Bacteria; phylum Desulfobacterota; class Thermodesulfobacteria; order Thermodesulfobacteriales; family Thermodesulfatatoraceae; genus Thermodesulfatator. The sequence goes on along the minus strand of JAADDY010000058.1, from coordinate 5,023 downwards.
AGCTCGCAGAAGAGATCGAAAATTTCAAGGAGGATCAAAATGCGTAAGTTGAGCATATTGTTGGCGGTGATCTTCTTCGTGGGTTTTGCCCACGTCCTGGCTGCCAAACAGCACCTCCCGTGGGACCTCAAAATTCGCGTCTTCAACGGGGACAAAGAGCTCAAGTTTGAGGATTTCAAGGGCAAGGTGCTTCTTGTCAACTTTTTTGCCACCTATTGCCCTCCCTGTCAGGTGGAGCTTCTGGAGTTCACCGATCTCTATCGGAAATTCAACGGCCAGGGGCTTGAGATCATCTCCTTCATGGTGGACCAGGGCGGAGAGAGGGTCCTTCCCCATCTCATCCATTCCAAGGGAATCAAGTACTACGTGGCCATTGCGGATGAAGCGGTGCTCTCGGCCTTCGAGTGGCCCGACGTCTTGCCAACCACCTTTCTGGTGGATCAAAACGGCCAGATCGTGAAGAAATTCGTGGGGTACGCGGGGAAGCGAGACCTTGAGAAGGCCATTATCGAACTTCTGAATCGCAAGAGTTCTGAGACTAAGGGGTAACGATTACTTTGGGCGGTCCGAGCTCCACGTGCCCGATCTCGGCCGCTTCAAATACCCCTCTCTTGAGGAGCTCCTCATAAAAGGTCTCAGCCTTCTCTCGGGGAACGCTTACCAGGAGCCCGCCTGAAGTTTGAGCGTCGTAGAGCAGGGCGAGGCGATCTTTGTCCACTTCTGGGCTTATTTCGACGACCTTCTCGCAGAAGCGGATGTTTTCGTAATCCCCTTCGGGCACCAGGCCCAGGCGGGCGAACTCCAGGGCCTCTTTGAGCACCGGAACCTGCGAGGCCGAGATCACGAGCTTGACCTTGCTGGCCTGGGCCATTTCCAGGGCGTGCCCCAGGAGCCCGAAGCCGGTAACATCCGTGGCGGCGTGTGCCCCCACCTCGACCATGGCTTCGGAGGCGGCGCGGTTGAGGGCTGCCATGACACGGATGGCCCTCTCCTCGACATTTTTGTCCGCAAGGCCCCCTTTGACGGCGGTGGCGATGATCCCCGTGCCCAGGGGTTTGGTGAGGAAGAGCACGTCGCCAGGGCGCGCTCCGGCGTTGGTGATGTAGCGCTCCGGATGGACGAGCCCCACCACGGAGAGGCCGTATTTGATCTCCGGATCATCGACGCTGTGCCCTCCCACCAGGAGGGCTCCGGCCTCGCGAACCTTTTTGGCCCCACCACGGAGGATCTCCTTCAGGATCTCGGGATCTTCCTCCTTGGGGAAACAAACGATGTTCAGAGCCAGGAGAGGGCGGCCTCCCATGGCGTAGACGTCGGAGAGGGAGTTTGCCGCCGCGATTTGACCAAACCAGACCGGTTCGTCTACTATAGGGGTGAAAAAGTCGAGGGTGACTATAAGGGCGGTTTCTTCGTTCAATTTATAAATAGCCGCGTCTGAGGAGGCCTCAAACCCCACCAAAAGGTTGGGGTCTTCAAAAGGCGGGAGGGATTGAAGAATCTCTGCCAACACCGTTGGCGGAAGCTTGGAGGCTCACCCGGCGGCCTTAACTTTCTGTGTTAGCTTGAATTCGGACATGTTTTGTTTCCAAAAACGTAGCTTGTAACCGATAAAAAAAGTAAAGTTTTGACCATGCTCAATAAACAAGAAATGTATCAAAATGTTCCGAAAAAAGATACCTCTCCCGTTTCCTTTTTGCGCGTCGTAAACCGCCTCTTCTCCTCCTACTACCATCTGCCGCTCGATTATTTTCTGGAACAGCTCGTTCAAAATCTGGGTCTGGTGAAAGCGGCGGTTTATTACAACCGTCTCGACTATCGGTGGCAACTGGTGGCTTCGCTGGTTGCTCAACACCTGGCTTCCCAAAAGACCTCTCCTTTCCCCGAAATCATCGAATACCAGGAAATCTGGCCGGGGCTGGAGACCAAGCTTTCCGAAGGAGAAAAGGTCCTCCTCACCAAGGCCGAGATCGAAGCCCTGGGCTTTGTTACGGAAACCGACCACCACTTCTTTGTTTTCCCCCTTCTGGAGGACAAATGGTGGAACGGGATCTTCATCGTGGATTTTGGTCTTCAGGCTCCCTCAGCAGAAGACCTTGCCCTCCTCGAGGAGCTCGTGAATGCGCTCTCTCTGGCCATCAAGAGACAGAAGCGCGAAAGCGAATATCTCGATGTAACCCGCGTTTTTCAAGAACTTCTGAACAATATTCCTTACGTGGTCATCCTGGTAGACTCCTCCGGGCGCTGGCTCCTCACCAACAAAAAGACGGCGGAGCTCTTCGGTTTCAAGCGCCGTATCTATCAGGGGCAGACCTTTGAACAGTTGAGCGAACTGAGGCCACAGTTTCGCTCTCTGTTCGAGAGGCTCAAGGAGCTTTCGTCCAAGCTCCACGTGAGAGAGACCCCTGCCAGGGAAACCTTCAAGCTCAAGGTCAAGGGGCAACCTCAGTGGTGGGAATTTCTGCTCATTCCCTTCCGCTGCGACTCTGAAAGACGCGTCCTCATCCTGGGCAAAGACGTTACTTCTTTCAAGCTGGCGCAGGAAAGGCTGCTCACCATCCTCGAGAACTTGCCGGCCATGGTCTACATTGTGCATCCGGAGAGCCGCAAGATCCTCTATGGCAATACGCTTTTCAAGAAATACTTTGGCGGAGAAGTCGTTCAAAAAGGCCCCTGCCATCAGGTCCTCTTTTCGCGGGAGAAGCCCTGTGATTTCTGCCATCTTACTTCTCCCTCTCCCGAATTGCGGCAGGAGAAAGAGTTCTACGATCCGCAGCGGAGGCGGTGGCTCAAGATCTACGAGACCTTTATTCCCTGGCTCGACAAGGACCTGGTGCGCCTGGGCATGATCCAGGACATCACGGATTTCAAGCGCCAGGAAGAAGAGCTCATCCGCTCCCAGAAGATGGAGATCCTCGGCAAGATGACCGGAAACATCGCCCACGAGTTCAACAACGTTCTGGCGGTCATCAGCGGGTATCTGGATCTCTTCAAGGCCAGGGCCAAAGACGATGAAAAGCTCACCAAATATATTCAGCAGATTCAGCAAGCGATAGACGCAGGGACCAAGCTGATCAAGCAGCTTTTAATCCTTTCGCGAGGGAAAACCGATGATAAAGAACAAATTAGCGACCTCAAACGGATTATTACCGAACAGCAGGAGCTGATACGCAAACTCCTCGGGGAGACTATCGAACTAGAGGTCAACCTATGTGCCGAACCCCTTCCCATAAGGCTCTCTTACGAAGAGATCCAGCACCTCCTGACCAATCTCGTCCTGAATGCCCGCGACGCCATGCCTCAAGGAGGGATCGTAAGGATTACCACCAAAGCGGTGGAGACTTCCCGCGGTCGTGCGGCGTTATTACGTATTGAAGATACAGGTCATGGTATTTCCAAAGAAGAACTTGCTCATATTTTTGAACCGTTTTACAGTACCAAAGCCTTTGGTGAAGGAACTGGTCTAGGATTAAACGTTGTTTTAACACTGGTCAAAAGGTGTGGGGGTGAGATCAAAGTCGAAAGCGAGCCCGGAAGGGGTACGATCTTTGAGATAATTTTGCCTTTGCAAAACAAAATGATCGTTACCGGGGAGAAAGACCTTGTCCCTCCCTCGGAGACAAAGGTATCAGAGGTGTCCAAGAAAAGGATTTTGATTGCAGAAGACGAGCCCCATATTCGTGAAATGTTGGCCGAGATGCTGGAAGGCCAAGATTTTGAGGTGGCAGTCGCGGAAAACGGCCTGGAAGCCCTGGAATGGCTTAAGAAAAATGATTTTCAGGTAGATCTCATCATTACCGACGTGGTGATGCCAAAGATGGATGGGGTGCAGCTTTACCGGGAGCTACAAAAACTTGCTCCGGAAATCCCGGTTATCTTCATTTCCGGTTACGCCGAGCATATCCTGGAAAAATACGGCTTTGAAGAAGCCTCCTTCAAGATCATCAAAAAGCCCTTTACCTTCCGCCAACTCCTGGAAGAAATCGAAAAGGTTTTTGGCTAATCCTTCTTTTTAGTCACCACCAGTTCGGGGCGGCTGATGTAACCACCTTTGAGAGGCTTTCTCTTGTCCAGAGCCTCGGAGAGCTTGCGTAGGCGATCCGTCTTCACGTATTCCTGGGCCTTGGAGAGGAAGCGCTTGGCGTCCTTCACCTTTCCGTCCACAAGGTAATCCCTGGCCCGCTTCAGAATGGCCTGCTCCCTTTCAGCCCGGAAAGAAGAGGCGTCTGTAAAACCAAAGACAGATGGAAGCTTGAAGACTTTCTTCTCCCCGCACCTGGGGCAGGGGGGCCAGGGGTCGTCCATCTTCTGGATTCTTTCGAAGATGTGGCCGCAGACCTCGCAGCGGAACTCGTAGATGGGCATCTTTTCCCTCCCTGCTTGCTCTCAGGCCTTAATTTTGTCAAGGTATTTTAGATGGCGCAATTGAACCCCCTTGAAATAGTCAAGAGGCTCCCGCGCACCAACTGTGGAAAATGTGGTTACCCCTCTTGCCTGGCCTTTGCCATGGCCCTCGTCTCCGGGAGCACCTCGCCAGAGAAGTGCCCGGAGGCGGATCTTGGCTCCCTTGCACTCCCCCGGAAGAAAGAAAGCCCGGAGGAAGATTATCACTGGCGAATCCTTGAGGAGGTCAAGGCCCGGGCCCGGGATCTTTCCTGGGAAGGGCTTCCGGAGATCACCGGAGGGGTGCTCACCCCGCAGGGGCTTGAGCTTACTTATCTCGACGGAAAGGTCCTCATCACCCCCGAGAAGGCCTTCCGGAAAGACGGCGTGGAGCTTGATCCGCGAGACCAGATCCTCCTCTACAACTATCTCCTCATGGCACGCCCGGAGCCTTTGAGCGGGGAATTCGTGGGGCTCGAGAGTTTTCCGAGCTCCCTCTCCAAGGTTCAAACCCTCCGGCGCTATGCGGAGGAAAAGGCCGCCCAGGAGTTCTCCGGAAGACTGCCCCTTTTGAAGAAGGCCCTCACCCGCTTTGATACCACTTTCCCCGAAGATTGCCCGGCAGATCTTTGTGCGGTGGTCC
>JAADDY010000038.1 GCA_013153725.1 Thermodesulfobacteriota bacterium | reverse complement strand
GGGACGGTAACGATAATCCGGCTCGCCGACTCTGAAAAGAGGATATAATCTGCCCGCTTTTCCCCTTCATAGGGCACCGCTGAAAGATCGATGATCATTCCGAGCCCTCCGGCAAAGGCCATCTCTGCCAGGGTCACCGCCAGACCCCCGTCCGAACAATCGTGGGTCGCGGAGACCAGTTCGTAATAAATAGCCTCCCTTAACCGAAGATATCGATCTTTGGCTTCTTTGGGATTCACCCGAGGTACTTTTGAGCCCACAAATCCTGAAAATCCAAAATATTCTGATCCTCCCAGCTCGTCGCGGGTCATTCCCAGCATATAGACCAGGTCTCCGGGGCGCTTGACGTCCATGGTCATGGCACGGGTCACATCGGGAATGCGGGCGAGAACCGAAAAGAGAAGGGTGGGTGGCACGGAGATTTTGAGGCTGCCGTCGGGGAGGACCACCCCTGTCCCGTAGGGGTTGTTTTCCGGGGTGAGACCAAGGCCGGTGGCGAGGTAGTCGTTTTTCATGGAATCCTTACCGGAGATACAGGGCACCCCGTAAGCGGTGGTGATTTCGTAGAGGGCCTGGTTGGCGCGCACCAGCTGGGCCAGTTTGTAATAGCCGTCAGGGGTCTTCTCGCTCTGGATAGGGTCGCACCAGCAGAAGTTATCGAGCCCTGCCATGTGTTCGAGGTCCGCCCCCACGCAGACGGCGTTTCGCACCGCCTCGTCCACGGCGTTCATCACCATCCAGTAAGTATCGATATCGGAATATTTGGGGCAAATCCCGTGGGCCACCACGAGACCGTCCTGGCGCTCGAGGTCCGGCCGCAGCACCGCGGCGTCGCTGGGGCCGTCGTCCTTGGCCCCCACCAGAGGTTTGATCACACTTCCTCCCTGGACCTCGTGATCGTACTGGCGCACCACGTACTCCTTGGAACAAACGTTGTACCGGGAAAGGAGCTTTTTGAGGATCTCTCCGCAATCTTCCGGCACGGGAAGGGAAGGCTCCTCGTGTTTGGGAGGAGACCACACCGCTTTGAGTTCCAGTTGCGGGACCCCTTCATGGAGGAAATCCAGGGGCAGAAGGGCCACTGTTTTCCCTTCGTAGCGCACGTGGAAATAGCCGGAATCTGTGAATTTCCCGAGTACCGTGGCCTCCACGTCCATCTTTTGCGCCAGTTCAAGAAAGCGATCTATATGCTCGGGGGGAACGGCCACCGTCATGCGTTCCTGACTCTCCGAGACCAGAATTTCCCAGGGCTGAAGCCCATGGTACTTGAGAGGGGCCTTTTCCAGGTCAAGTTCGGCCCCGCCGGATTCCCGTGCCATCTCTCCCACCGAGGAAGAAAGCCCTCCGGCACCGTTGTCGGTGATGGAGGTGTAGAGGCATTCGTCGCGGGCGACGAGCAGGAAATCGAACATCTTTTTCTGCGTGATGGGGTCCCCAATTTGGACGGCGGTGGCCGGGCTTCCCTCGTGGAGCTCCTCCGAAGAGAAAGTGGCCCCGTGGATGCCATCCTTTCCGATGCGGCCTCCCACCATCACCACCAGGTCTCCGGGGCGGGCGCCTTTCTTCCAGCTCGGCTCTCCGCAGACCTCTGCCGGCATGATGCCACCGGTACCGCAGAAAACCAGGGGTTTCCCGAGGTAGCGCGGGTCGAAGAAGATGGAGCCGTTCACCGTGGGAATACCGCTTTTGTTGCCTCCGTGCTCTACGCCCTCCCGCACCCCCTCAAAAATGCGCTTCGGGTGGAGGAGTCGCGGGGGCAGCGGTTTGTCCCAGTCAGGGGGAGCAAAACAGAAGACGTCGGTGTTGAAGACGAGAAGGGCCCCCTTCCCGGTCCCGAAAGGGTCGCGGTTGACACCCACGATGCCGGTGAGCGCTCCGCCATAAGGGTCAAGGGCAGAGGGGCTGTTGTGGGTTTCCACCTTCATGGCCACGTTCCATTTCTCGTTGAGACGAATGACGCCGGCGTTGTCCACAAAGACCGAAAGGCAGAAATCGCGCTCCCCCTTCGCCTTCCGGATTTCTTCGGTAGCACGGCGGATATAGGTCTTGAAGAGACTGTCGATGATTTCGGTCTCACCGGTGCTTTCGTCGGTATAGGTGATTTTGGCGTTGAAAATCTTGTGTTTGCAATGTTCAGACCAGGTTTGGGCCAGACACTCGAGCTCCACGTCGGTGATGCGGTGATCCAGTCCATACCGGCGTCTCACTTCCACGAATTCCGGCCGCTTGAAAAAGTCCCTTATGGTTTGCATTTCCCGAAGGTTGAGGGCCAGTACCCTTTCACGGGATAGTTTCAGAAGTTCCTCATCGGAGAGCTGAGAAAGGTCGAAGAGTTCCACCCGGATCTCGTGCTCCTCGGTGACCTTGGGAGGGGGGATTTCAAGGCCCTTTTCCTTGTCGAATTCCGCCGGCGAAACCACCCAGAAACGTTCGATGAGTTCGTTGGCCAAGAGCTCTCTTGCCGCCCGCTCGGCATCCTCGCGGGTAAGCTCGCCCTTTACCAGATATTGCATGAGAGAGTAGACGTTTTCCTCCTCAGAGAGCTTGCGCCCCACAAGGAGCTCCAGGGCTTCCCGGGCTACCCGGCCTTCGTTGTCCGTTACGCCGGGGCGAAAGCCCACCTGAATGAGCCAGTCGAAGCCGAAAAGCGGGGCCAGGGGTTTCCTTACGGCGTAAATCTGGGTTACCGGATCACACAAGGGTCCGGAGGCAAAGGCCAAAAGCTCCTCTTCGCTGATATCAGCTTCTACCAGGTAGACGCGAATGGTGCGGCAGGAAGACACCGCAAGCCCCAAGTCCTCTCGCATCCGGCGGGCGACTTTTTCTCCCAAAGCATCCCGCAACTCGGGTTTCTGGGCGACTTCGATCTTGGCGAGCATTTTGACCTCCTTTATCGCAACACTTGGATAGACCTTTTCACAGGGAGGCCGTCTCGTCAATGGGCCTCGTTCTGGGGGGTAAAATAGTACTCCAGGGGGGAGATGGTAATCAGACCCTTGGAGAGCAACTTTTGAAGCTCCGGGAGAAGGGCCTTGATCTTTTCCTCCTCCTCGATGACTTCGATCTTGAGTGGAAGGTTTCCGCTTACACGCAACAGTCGCACCGTGTGGATTACACCGTCGGGACCCCAGCCAAAGACACCTTTGAAGACCGTGGCTCCTTTGATGCCCCTGTCACGCAGGAAGTGAATAACCGCCTCGTAAAGGGGTTGTTTGCCAATTTTGTCGTCTTCGTCGACATAAATGTTGAGGAGTTTGTAAGCCATAGATTCACCTACAGTAGATTGCGGGCCAGCCACACGCCCAAGCGAATTCCCGCCAGCCCCAAGAATACACTTAGCCCTACATTTAAGGTGGCTTCAAGGATTTTGTTGCTCTCAAGGAGGGAGTTGGTCTCATAGGCGAAGGTGGAAAAGGTGGTGTAAGAACCCAGGAAGCCGATGGCCAGGAGAAGCCTCAGGTTCGGCGAAATGACCAGGGTTTCCGCGGCAAGCGTCATGAGGAAGCCCAGGAAGAAGGAGCCCGTGACGTTGACAAAGAGTGTCCCACAGGGGAAAGAGACACACCACCGTGCCACGAGGCCGGAGATGAGGTAGCGGGTGAGGGCCCCGAAGAACCCTCCGAGGCCCACCCACATCAGTTTCGGCATTGCTAGAGTTCCCAACCCCAGCGGCGAGGAAAGTTGAGCCCTCCTAGGGGCACAAAGACCCGTTCGTAACCGGCGGCGTATAGGACGCGCGCGGCTTCGTACGAGCGCATGGAGGAATTACAGATGAGGATGACGTCCTTGTCCCTCGGGATTTTGTCGAGATTGTGCCGCACCTGGTCGTAGACGACGTTTATCCAGCGCCCCGGGTACTTCTCCATGAAAGGAGCCGCTTCTTTAGGGTGCCTTACGTCCACGAAGATGGTGTTGGGGTCGTTTTCTTCGAGTCGCTTCTTGACCTCGTCCCAGGTGATGGGCTTAAAGAGCCCGTCTGCCAGGTTGTTGGCCACCATGGAGACGACGTTCAGGGGATCCAGGGCGGTGTTGAAAGGCGGGGCATAAGCGAGTTCCATGTAAGCGGTGTCTTCAAGGCGTGGTTTGAATTCGAGAAGTTTGGCAAGGGAGTTGACCCGGGCCATGGCGCCGTCTGTCATCGGACCTACGGCCTGAAACCCCAGTACCCGACGGTCGCGCTGGTCTGCCACGATTTCGACGAAGATGAATTCCGCCCCCGGGTAGTAGTGGGCCCGTTCGGTCTGGTTGTGAAGGGCGTAGAGGGCGGGGAATCCTTCGGTTTTAGCGACGGTATAGGAGATTCCGCAGGCCGCAATGGAAATGTCGAAACATTTCATCACGAAGGCTCCTACGGCCCCGCGGAAGGTCTCGGTGCCTCCGGCCAGGTTGGTTCCGATGATGCGTCCGTGACGATTGGCAAGAGACCCCAGGGGCAAGACCAGCCTTTTGCCCGTGATGAGATGGGTGACCTCGATGCAGTCTCCCCCGGCGTAAATGTTGGGGTCCGAGGTCTGGAGCCTTTCGTTTACCACGATCCCCCCGGTGAGCGGGGAGACGAGGAGCCCTGCTTCTCGGGCCAGTTGACTGTTGGGCCGCACCCCGGTGGCCATGAGCACCAGATCACACTCGTAGCGACCATCTTCGGTGACAACGGCGGCGACTTTGCCATCCCTGCCCTCGATTTCTTTGGTGCGGGCGTTTACCACGAGTTTGACCCCTTTCTCTTCCAGATGATGGGCCACGATCCGGGCCATGGGTTTGTCTATAATGCGGGGAAGCGGCTGATCGAAATATTCCAGCACCGTGACCTCAAGCCCCCAGAGATCGCGAAAGGCCTCGGCCATTTCGAGACCAATGGGCCCGGCCCCGATGATGACGACCTTCTCCACCAGCCCCTTGGCGATGCGCTCTTTGATCTCTACCGCAGAATGGAGATTGGAAACCGCAAAGACACCGTCGAGATCCCGACCCGGTAAGGGCAGGATGAAAGGGGAGGCTCCGGTGGCAAGCACCAGCTTGTCGTAAGGGATAGCGTCTTCCTTGCCGTTTTCGAGATATTTTACGTGGACAACTTTCTTCTCCCGATCTATCTTGGTAGCCAGGGTTTTGGTGAGGGTGTGGACCCCTTTGGCATTTTCGAAGAAGGCTTCGTTTCGCACCATGTGAAAGGCGGTCTTGCGGAGCTCTGTTTCATCCGGGATGTCTCCGGAAATGTAATAAGGGATCCCGCACCCGCCATAAGAGATAAGGTCGTCTTTGTCTATCATGATGACTTCGGCTTCTGGTCTCAATCTTTTGAAACGCGAAGCCGCCCGTGGCCCGGCTGCTACCGCACCAATGACTACTACTCTTTCGGCCATTTTTGACCCCCTTGGGAGGATTTATCTCTGGGGTAGCAATTTAGGCCCGGGAAGACAAGGGCAAAAAAGACAGAAAACTCCATTTTAATGCTTATTTTTAAGGATGAGAGCAAAACTCGTGGCAAAGACATAGAAGGAGGGTAATGGCATGAAGAAAGAAAGGATCCTCAAGAAAGACTGGCAGGAGTTTCTCAAAAAGTTCAATGCCGAACAGCAGTTCCGGCCGGTGTGTGTTCTGGTGGGAGGGCATGAAGTGTGCCGGGATATGCCCTTTTTGGGTTTGGTTTACGAGCCGAAGAAAAACGACGTGGAAGTCATCGTGGGGGGTATCGATATCGAGCACACCGCCCACCTGATCCATACCCTGAGTTCTCCGAGGGCCATCTACGTCTTGAGAGAAAATGGCGAGGTGCGTGGTATCGAAGTCCAGTCCGCTAAAGACGACAACCTGGTTGTAGAATTTATCGGGCCGCCGGAAGAGGCTCAACGGGTAAAGAGAGAACTTATCGAAAAGATCGCCTATCAACTCTATGAAAGACGTGGTAAGGAGCCTGGCAAGGCCCTGGACGATTGGCTCGAGGCCGAGCGCATCGTGGAGCTCGCCGCCAAAATGTACGTCTAGCCCGAACTTGTAAGCCCTTCCAAAAAGGGTTAAAGCTAAAACGCCCCCTTCAAGGGGCGTTTTTTACTGAATTCTTCGCGAGGTTTTCTAATGAAGGATCTCAAGGCCGTACTTGAAAAGCTCATAGCAAAGAAAGACCTTGGCCCCCAGGAAATGCAGGAGGTCTTTCAGGCACTCTTGGAAGGCGAGGTAAACGAGCCCCAGCTTGCGGGTTTCCTGGTGGCCCTGCGGGCCAAAGGAGAGAGCTGGGAGGAGATAGCCGCCGCGGCGAGAGTTTTGAGAGAAGCGGCCTTGAAGGTTCCGCATCGTTTACCTCCGGAGGAACCTCTCGTCGACACCTGCGGTACAGGGGGGGATCAAAAAGGCACCTTCAACGTGTCCACGGCGGCGGCCTTTGTGGTGGCCGCGGCAGGCGTCAAGGTGGCCAAACACGGGAACCGCTCCGTTTCCAGTAAATGCGGGAGCGCCGACGTCCTGGAAGCCTTGAACGTAAAAGTAGATATGCCACCGGAGATGGCGGCGGAGTGTCTGGAGCGTCTGGGGCTTTGCTTCCTCTTTGCTCCCCTTTATCACCCCGCGCTCAAGGAGGTTGCTCCGGTAAGAAAGGCCCTGGGGATTCGGACCATCTTCAATCTCCTGGGGCCCCTCCTCAATCCTGCGGGAGCCAACACCCAGGTCCTGGGTGTTTCTGACTTTCGTCTCACGGAGAAAATGGCCTTTGCCCTTGACGCTCTGGGATGCCGCCGGGCGCTTGTCGTCTTTGGCGAAGAAGGCTACGACGAATTCGTCGTTACCGGTTCCACCAAGGTCTCCGAGCTTCGAGAGGGCCGCATCACCACCTATTACGTAGATCCGGAAGACGTGGGCCTGGAATTCTGCGAAGAGCCGGAAGAACTACGCGGAGGAGACGCCCAGGAAAACGCTCGCATCATCAGGGACATCCTGGCCGGGAAGGAAGAAGGTCCCCGGCGAGACATGGTGGCCTTGAACGCCGGAGCGGCCATTTACGCCGCGGAGAGGGCCATTGATCTCAAGGCCGGGGTAAAGAAGGCCCTTGAGATCCTCTCCTCCGGAAAGGCCCTCGACAAACTCGAAGAACTTATCTCCTTTAGCCAAAGACATACCCAATGAAGATAGGTATCGTCGGGCTTCCCCAATCTGGCAAGAGTACCATCTTTCGGGCGGCGGCAGGGCAATTCGCCGGTCACCAGGAGGAAAAGGCGGGTGTTGCCCGCGCCGTGGTCAAGGTGCCTGATGAAAGGCTTCCGGTGCTTCAAAAGATCTTCGGCTCGGCAAAGATTACCCCGGCTACCGTGCAATACCTCGATCTTTCTTTCGACCTGCGGGAGCGGGAGAGCCGCCAGAAGGAGACGGAAAGGCTCCTCAACGAACTCAGACCCGCCGACGCTCTCGTCCTGGTGGTGCGCAACTTCGAACTGGCAGGTCTTCCTCCAGACCCCCAGGCCGAGCTCGACACCATGCACGAGGAATTCATTCTCTCCGATCTTGCCATCGTGGAAAGGCGGCTTGAGCGCCTGGAAAAAGAGGCCCGCAAGGGCGGCGACGTGAACGAACAAGAGATAGAAGAATTGCGCCTGGCTCGTGCGCTGCTCGAAGCCGGCCGCCCCCTTCGGGTAGAACCTCGACTGCGCCAAAGCCCCATCCTCCGCGGGTATACCTTTCTTTCCATCAAGCCCCTTTTAGTGGTGTTGAACACCGGGGAGGAAAACGAGCCCGTCGAACTCAGGCTCCCGGAGGAAACTTCTCTCGTGGTGATCAGAGGGCGGCTTGAGGCGGATCTGGCGGAGATGCCTCCCGAGGAGGCGGAGGTCTTTCGAGAGGAATACGGCCTCAAAGAGGCGGCGCTTCCGCTTCTGGTGCGCAAGAGCTTTGAAATACTCGATCTCATCTGCTTCTTTACCGGTGGTGAGAAGGAAGCCCGGGCCTGGCCCATTCCCCGGGGTACCAGGGCCCAGCAGGCCGCGGGCACCATCCACTCCGACATGGAGAGAGGGTTCATCCGGGCGGAGGTGATCCCGTTTGAGGAACTCGTGGCCCTTGGTTCCTATCAGGCCGCCCAAAAGGCCGGCAAAGTAAGGCTTGAAGGGAAGGATTACGAAGTCCAGGACGGAGACGTCATCATCTTCCGGTTTAGTGTTTGATGCCCAAGAAGACGCTCGCTGCCTTTACCCTGGGTTGTAAGGTTAATCAGGTGGAAACCGCCTCCCTGCTGGAGGAGTTCTCTTCCAGGGGTTACGAAATCGTAGATTTCAAGGAAGAGGCCGACATCTACCTGGTAAACACCTGCGCGGTAACGGCCAAGGCCGCTTATGAGAGCCGTCAGCTCCTGCGGCGGGCCCTCAAACACTCCCCTCTTCTGGTGATAGCCACGGGCTGTTACGCCCAGGTGGGGGTTGAGGAAATAAGGGAACAGGTAGAAGGCCCCCTCCTCATCGTGGGGCAGGAGTTCAAACCGCGAATCCCGGAGATCGTCGAGGGACTTCCTCTTCCCCTTGAGGAGACACAGGCTTTGCTCTCCGATGTGAGGAAGCTCAAACGCTGTGAACCTTTTCCTCTACACCGGTTTCGGGGGCATCAACGGGCGTTTTTGCGGGTGCAGGACGGCTGCAGTCTCTTTTGCACCTACTGTATCGTGCCCTACGCCAGGGGACCTTCGCGCAGCCTTCCTTTGGAGCTCATAGCAGAGCAGGCCAAACGCTACCTTGCCGCGGGATACCAGGAAATGGTCGTGTCCGGTGTCCATCTGGGGCTCTGGGGTCGTGATCTGGATCCACCGAAAAAACTTCTGGATCTACTGAGGCTTCTTGACGAACTCGAGGTTCCACGGTTTCGTCTCAGCTCTCTTGAGCCCCGCGAGATTGATCTTGAGATGCTCTCTTTTCTCAGGGCCTCCTCGGGCTTTTGTCCGCATTTTCATCTGTCTCTTCAGAGTGCCAGCAACGAGGTCTTGCGGAAGATGGGGCGTCGATACCGGAGGGAAGATTTCCTGCGAGTCGTGGAAGAGATCCTCCGCTTTTTTCCGGAGGCCGCTCTGGGGGTTGATGTCATCGCGGGCTTCCCTGCGGAGACCGAGAAAGATTTTGAAGAGACCTATCGTCTCCTTGAGAGGCTTCCGCTGGCCTATTTCCACGTCTTTCCGTATTCACCTCGCCCTGGCACCAGGGCTGCTTCCTGGCCCCAGCTCCCTCCCCACGTGGTGGCCGAAAGGGCTCGTCGGCTGCGCGACCTCTCCCGGGCCAAGAAAAAAGGCTTTTACGCCCGGCAGATAGGCAAAAACTTCGAGGTTCTGGTCTTGCGCCAGGACGAAAACACCGGCCTTCTGGAGGGCCTTTCGCGCCATTATGTGACGGTATTTTTTCACGGAAAAGCGAAGCTCACAGGAAGACTCGTGAGAGTTAGGGTAGAGCGCGCCGTCGATACCACCCTTTATGGATCTCTTGATATGGTCGGATAACAAACAAGCAGGCCCTTTTAATTGCTCTTTTGGAGCGCTAAGATGTCTTTTGACCCAAATCAATGTTTTCTATCGGTTGACGCCTATATAAAAATGACATTAAAAACCAAAGATAATTCTTTTACGTTTTTCCACTTTTTGCGCTGGGAGGTCTTTTGTGTATAACCCGGTAGCTGCTCTGGGTGCCTTCACTATCAGCATATTAGAAGAGATGGGTGGCATGGCCCTTATGTTCTTGCAAACTCTGGGCCTCACCTTCAAGCCCCCCTTTCGTTTGCGGCTGTTCATTAAGCAGATGGAATTTGTGGGGGTTAAGTCTACTCTCGTAGTGGTGCTAACAGGGCTTTTTTCGGGGATGGTCCTGGCTCTAGAGGGATATTATGGTTTCCGCAAATTCGGAGGAGAGAGTCTCCTGGGGGCAACGGTGGCCCTTTCCCTGGTGCGGGAGCTTGGGCCAGTTCTCACCGGTCTGATGGTAACGGCGCGGGCCGGTTCGGCCATGGCGGCTGAAATCGGCACCATGCGTGTTACAGAACAGATAGACGCTCTGCGGGTGATGGCGGTAAACCCCATCCACTATCTGGTTGTTCCGAGATTCTGGGCGGCAGTTTTGATGGTACCTCTTCTCACCGTTCTGGCAGATCTGGTAGGAATCGCCGGAGGATACTTCGTGGGTGTCATTTTGCTCCACATCGATGCCGGGGTCTTTGTAAGTAAAATGAAAGAGCTGGTGGAGCTAGTCGATATCATTAACGGGCTTTACAAGGCCTTCGTGTTTGGAGCCATCCTGGCTGTAGTGGGTTGCTTTAAAGGTTATAATGCCCGAGGTGGAGCCGAAGGAGTTGGGAAAGCTACCACACAGGCGGTGGTTATTTCGTCAATCAGCATTCTGATTGCCGATTACATCCTTACTTCTCTCCTTTTCTAGAGGCCAATAATGATAAAGATCGTAGATCTCCACAAATCTTTTGGGAAACAGAAAGTCCTCCGAGGAGTGAATCTGGATATCCCGAAAGGGAAGATCACTTTCATCATGGGCAGGAGCGGTACGGGAAAGAGTGTTCTCTTGAAGCACATCATCGGGCTCATCCCCCCGGACAAAGGTCAGATCCTGATCGACGGCCAGGATATCACGCAGATGAGTGAAAAAGAGCTCATGCAGATTCGCAAACGTTTTGGCATGCTCTTTCAGGAAGGTGCCCTGTTCGATTCCTTGACGGTGGGAGAGAATGTCGCCTTTCCACTGAGAGAGCATACGAACCTTTCGGAAAAGGAAATCTGGGCCCGGGTCGAGGTCAAGCTGGCCCAGGTGGGTTTGATCGAAGCGATAGACAAGATGCCCTCAGAACTTTCCGGAGGAATGAAAAAGAGGGCCGCTCTGGCCAGAGCCCTTGCTCTGGACCCGGAGATCGTTCTCTTTGACGAGCCCACTACCGGGCTGGATCCTTTGATGCAGGAGAGCATTGCCCGACTCATAGAAGAGACCCAGGAAAAGCACGGTCTTACCTGCGTGGTCATCAGCCACGATGTTCCGATAGCCTTTGCCATCGCAGACAAGATCGCCTTCTTGCATGAGGGAGTAATCATTGAGGAAGGTCCTCCCGAAAAGATAAAGGCCTCAAAACATCCTTTCGTAAGGAGTTTTATCACCGCTTTGCCAACAGGTTGTAAGGAGGAAAAAAATGAGAAGAACTGACAAAGGGCTGGAAATCAAAGTTGGGCTTTTCGTTTTGATAGCCCTTCTTGCTCTAGCTTATCTAAGCCTTCAACTGGGGGAAGAGAAAATTTCCACCAAGAAGACTTATCCTCTCAAGGCCGTTTTTGAAAACGTCTCCGGTCTGGTGGAAGGGGCGCGGGTTGAAATGGCTGGAGTGGAGATTGGTCGGGTTTCTCGTATCTCTCTTACCGACGGCAAGGCTCTGGTGGAGATGCGCATTTACGAAGGAGTGAAGATCGCCAAAGACGCCGTGGCCATGGTACGCACCAAAGGGGTTCTCGGGGATCGCTACGTGGAAATTCGTCAGGGCAGGAGCCCGGAATATCTGCCCCCCGGGGCCATGATTGCCAAGACCATCTCACCCGTGGATCTCGATCAGATCCTGGCAGAAGTGGGGCCCGCCATTCAAAACCTGCGGGAGATCACTGCCGGGCTCAAAGAACTCTTGGGTTCCGAGGAAGGGTTGAATAATTTCAGGCAAATGGTGGCGAACATAAAAGACGCCGCCGCGGCCTTCAAAGAAGTGGGGGAGAGGCTGGCAAAGGGTGAAGGCACCATCGGGAAACTTCTCACCGACGAGACCCTTTACGTCAAGATCGAAAGGCTGGCCGCTAATCTCAGTGATGTGGCTGCCAAGCTGAATCGAGGTGAAGGCACGCTGGGCAAACTCATCAACGATGACGAGCTTTATGCGGACCTCAAGCAGACCATTTCCACCATCAACCAGGCCTCCAGCACCCTGAGCGAGGTGGCCAAGAAGATCGGGCAGGGCGAAGGCACCCTTGGCAAGTTGATCAGTGATGAAGAGCTCTATAACAAGCTCAACGCCACTTTCGACTCTCTCAGCAAGATCGCGCAGAAGATCGAACGCGGGGAAGGCACCCTCGGGAGGCTTATCAACGATGACAGTCTCTATCTGGAGGCCAAAAAGACTCTGCGGAACGTAAACCAGGCGGCCACCGGTCTCCAAGAACAGGTACCCGTGACGATCCTGGGGACGATAGGAACCATGGTCCTGCAGTAAGGAGGCGGGGGTGCCGCGCAAGTATCTCCTCCTATTCCTGGTTCTCTGCTGGGCGTCGTCTGTGGCGGCGCAGGAGGGGCGTGTACGTCATAACTGGTGGCCCTTCCTCTTCTTTCAGGAATCAAAAGACGGCTCCGTGAGAGAGCTCGAGCTGTTTGGGCCGCTTTATTACGCTTACGAAACCAAGGCGGAAAGCGGCTCCGCCTTCAGGCCCTTCCTGGCGGTGGTGGACCGCAAGGAACGCCACGACGTGTACTTTCTGCCTCCTCTGGGGCATTACCAGGAAGGCCAGGATTACACCAGGCTCCGGTTGGTTCCTATCTGGGCCCGCAATTCAAACATCAACGAGAACAAGAAATACCACAATTTTGGGCTCATCTTCTGGGGGAAAACCAAGGAAGACGAATCCTTTTGGGGCATTTTTCCCATCTATGGTCGCCTCCTGAACTGGGGCGGAAGAGACGAAGTGCGTTTTTATTTCTGGCCTATCAGGGTCAAATCCCGCTTTGATGGTAACGTTTCCAGCACCTGGTTCTGGCCCATCTACAACCGCACGGATGGCCCCACCTTTTACGAGCGCAAGTTCTGGCCCTTTTACAGTCACAAGATCAAGAAAGGGGTTTACGATCGCACTTTTTTCCTGTGGCCTTTCTTCTGGCACGAGGAGTTCTACTTCGGGGATGGAACGGTAACACGGGATATGTTCTGGCCTCTCTGGGTGGAAGAGAAAAGCGAATTTCATCGACGCTACATCCTTTTCTGGCCCTTTTTTCGCTATTTCCGCCACGATAAAAACGACGTGACCTCCTGGGATCTCCCATGGCCCATTTTCCGTTACGGCGAGGGCAAAAAAATCACCTACCGTGAGAGACGCTTCTGGCCCCTCCTGGGCTACCGCAAAACAAAAGACGAGTATTCTCACTTTGTCTTCTGGCCACTCTACACTTACCGCTACGACGTTGTTCGACACAAGGAGCGAGAGCTTCATCGGGAAACCCGCACTTTTCTGTTGCTCACCAAATTTGAGAAGGTGAAAGACGAAAAGGGCCGTCTCAAATATCAGTTCTCGCGGGTCTGGCCTCTCGGAGAGCAAATAAAGCGCGACGACGGCTTCGAGATATTCTTCTTCCCGGCCCTTTTACCTTTCCATTCCGAAGGGATAGACCGCACCATCGCCCCGCTTCTTCGACTCTACGAGTACGTTCAGGATCCGAACGGCTTTACTCGTTCCAAGGCTCTGTGGGGGCTTTATCGTCACGACCATACCGATGAGGAAGACATCGTAGAGCTTGCCTTTCTTCTCTCTTTTCATCGCAAACCCAAGGGCTGGCGTTTCAGGATCCTCAAGGGGCTTTTCGGGATCGGAAGCGAAAACGGAGACTTTGAGTTAAGACTTCTTTTCATCCGTTTGCTTTAATTCTTCCTTCAGGAAACTCTTTTCAAACCTTACCACCCGGTTGCGTCCCATGGCCTTGGCCCGGTAAAGGGCCACGTCGGCAAAGTTGATGACGTTCCAGAGGTTGGTATCATCCCGGGGGAATTCGGCCACCCCTGCCGAGATGGTCACGGTGGCCATTTTGCCTTCAAAGACGAAAGCACTGGTCTCGATGTGTTGACGAAGACGTTCCGCCACCTGAAGGGTGCTTCCCGGTTTGGCATCTACCAACAAGAGCAGGAATTCTTCTCCACCGAAGCGGATGGCAAAATCACTCTTGCGAAGCTGGAAACGAATGATGTCGCCGATTTTGGCCAGGACCTTGTCGCCAAAAGAATGACCGTAAGTGTCGTTCAAGATTTTGAAGTGGTCGATATCGAACATGATAATGCCGAGGTTGCTTTCTCGTCTGACGATCCCCGCTGCTACCTGAGGGATGAGATCGTCGAGGATGCGGCGGTTGTAAAGACCGGTGAGGGAGTCTCGAAAAGACATCTCTCGCAGGCTTTCGGCGAATCTTTTGGCCTCGATGATGGGGGCAGCCTCCTTGATGTAGGCCAGGACCTTGTCCATGATGGCCTGCTGCATCTCCTTTAAGGCGTATTCCATCGGCAAGAGGAAGTGGATGATGCCGATGACCTTCCCTCCCACGCAGAGAGGGAGGCAAATATAGTTCAGCTCTTTGTGGCGGAAGTATTCACAGGTTTCGGTGAAGTGGAGGGAGCTTGCCCGTGAAGCACTGCGATAGACCCGGCAGAGTTTCGGATTCTGGTTTATATCACGCAGGCAGCACTCCTCCAGCAAGTGGGGAGGTTCGGTAACCACCGGGGTGATACGGTTCTGACTGTTGGAGATCTCGAAGATGACAAAATTTGAGAGGCCGAATCTGCTGGTCAGGACGCGGTGAAGACGATGGTAGATCTCAAGGGGGGTTTCGTCCATTTCGATGGCCTGTCTGAAGGAGGCCAGTTCGTCTAGTTCCTTCACGAGCTGGTTGATGGTGCGGGCGAGGGCAGATATTTCGTCGTTCCCCGGGGCCTCGATGATCTTTTCTTTCACCGCTTCCCGGAGCCTCTTCCCGATTCCCTGGGAAATGCGTGTTAGCTGAGTGTGAAGATTGTTGAGCGGGATACAGACGAAATGTCTGGTCAGCATAAGGGCGATAACCAGGGCCACTCCCAGAAAGAAGATGGTGGGAAGGGCGTTGCGTTTGAAGAGGGCGTAGGCGAAATTTTTCAGATAGGAGACGCGGGCTTCGCGAACGTAGTAACCAAAAGTTTCTCCAAGATTGTTCTTGAGGGGTACGACACAGAAGAGTCTCTTTCCCAGGGAGAGGGTGAACGGCATTTCCCGGGGCTGATTCTCGAGGGCGTTTTCCGGAAGGAGCTCTTTCAGGGCCAGAATTTTGCCCCCTTGCAGTTGATAGAGCCCGTTCTCGATGTCTTTTCGCCGGGCCAGATAGTCCACCAGAGACCTGAGGGGAGTATAAACTTCCACCATCCGTCCGTCTGAGAGGAAGGCCCTTCCGAAAGCGGTGGGAACCTCACCTCCCAGGTCCCAGCCCGGCCCCTGAGAGGTACTTTTCAGATATCTTACGTAACGAGGGAAGGGGGTGTTCTCCAGGGCCGGCCTGGAAGTGGCCTTGGCGAGAATTTGGGCCAGAATGAAATTGTTTTGGGCCACTTCCCGGAAATAGTTTATATCTTTATATCCTCTCCGGCCAAAGAGAGTTCTTCTTTGAGGATAAAGTCCTCAAAGGACTTTATCTCCTTGAGGGCCAGCCAGTTGGCAATGACAAAGGCCAGCCCCAGCAGGATGCTAAAGGGCAAAATGATACGCAGACCAATTGGTAAACGGTACAGAAGGCGAAACATAGATTTTTTATCTTCATATATCGGCGAGACGGCGACAAAATTTAGTCGAATCCCCAGCGGCGGAGTTTTTCGCGGAGGGTCTTGCGATCGATGCCCAAAATTTTGGCGGCTTTGCTCTTGTTTCCCTCACAGCGCCTCAGGATGCGCAGAATGTAGCGCTTTTCGATTTCTTCAAGCGGAAGGTCATCTTCCAGGAGTTCGGCCTCTTCGGTCTTGAATCCTGCCAGTCGCAAGTCGTCCAGGGTGATGCGGTCTCCCTTGGCGAAGATCACCAGGCGTTCGATGGTGTTTTCGAGCTCCCGGACGTTTCCCGGCCAGGAGTAGGCGGTGAGCTTTTCGAGGACTTCTCTGTCGAAGTCGTAGATCTTCTTGCGATATTTGTGGGCAAAGTTTTGCAGGAAATATCTCGCAAGGAGGGGAATATCTTCGGCCCTCTCCCGCAGGGGAGGGATGTGAATGGAAACGACGTTCAGGCGGTAGAAGAGGTCGTCTCTGAAGGTTCCCTTTCGGATTTCCTCTTCGAGGTTCTTGTTGGTGGCGGCGATGATGCGCACGTCTACCTTGGTGACCCGGTGGCTTCCCACCGGCGATATCTCTTTGTCTTCCACGGCCTTCAGGAGCTTGGCCTGGATATCGATGGAGATGTTTCCGATCTCGTCGAAGAAGAGGGTGCCACCGTTGGCCAGTTCGAACTTGCCAATCTTGTGGGTGGTTGCCCCGGTGAAGGCCCCTTTGACATGGCCGAAGAGCTCGCTCTCGAAAAGTGTGGGGACCAGCGTGCCGCAATCCACCGCCACAAAGGGGCCTTTGGCACGGGGGCTCAGCTCGTGGATCTTGCGGGCCAGAAGCCCTTTACCCGTGCCGGACTCTCCGGTGATAAGGACGGTAGAATCCGTGGGGGCCACCATTTTGGCCATCTCAAGCACCTGGCGGATGGCAGGGCTCTGGCCAATGATCACCACCTGGCCCTCTTTTTCAGCCAGTGCCCGGCGCAGGTAGATGTTTTCCAGGGTGAGCCGGCGCCGTTCGAGGGCCTTTTCCACGGCCAGCTTGAGCTCTTCCGGGCCAAAAGGTTTCTGGAGGAAGTCGCTCGCCCCGTTCTTCATGGCCTGCACGGCGTTGCTCACCGTGCCATAGGCCGTGATGATGACCACCTCGGCGTGCGGGTCCATCTCTTTGATGTTTCTCAGAAGATCAAGCCCGTTCATGCCGGGCATCTTGAGATCCAGCAGGATGACGTCGAATTCGAATTGCCCCAGGAGATCCAGGGCCTCCTCCGGGCGGGCGGCGAGGTCCACTTCGTAGCCCCGCCTGGTCAGGACCTGGAAACAGGCGTCCCGGATAGCGGGATCGTCGTCGATGATGAGGATCTTCTCTTTATTCATTTTCCAGGTGGATCTTCGGCAACTTTACCCTGAAAAGGGTCCTCCCCGGGCGGCTTTCGAATTCGATCTGGCCGCGATGTCTCTTGACTATACCGTGACAAATGGCAAGCCCCAAGCCCGTGCCCTTCCCGCCGGGTTTGGTGGTGAAGAAGGGGTCGAAGATCTTGTCCTGGATTTCGGAGGGAATTCCCGGCCCGGTGTCTTCGATCTCAAGGATGATCTCCTCCTCGGCGGGGTCAAACTTCGTACGGAAGGAGAGGCTCCCGCGTCCCTGCATGGCTTCCCCGGCATTGATGATGAGATTGAGAACGAGCTGTTCCAGCTGGCTGCGATTGCCCTGCACGAAGGGGAGGTCTTTTTCCAGCTCCCAGATGATCTGAACTTCACGGAAAAGCCGGTGATCTTCGATCAAAGAGAACATCTCCTGGAGAACCTGGTTGACGTTTACCCATTCTTCCAGGCTGTCTTCAGGGTGCCCAAAGTTCAGCAACGCCTTGGCGATGATGCGGCAGCGGGTGGCCAGTTTGATGATCTTGTCCACGTGCGAGAGGAGTGGGCTTTCGACCGGAAGGTCTTCTCGTAAGAGGTTGGCGTAAAGGAGGATTCCTCCCAGCGGATTGTTGATTTCATGGGCGATCTCTCCGGCCAGTTTACCCATGGCGGTGAGGCGTTCGGCTTTGAGCCACATTTTCTCGGTGGCCCGTCTCTCGCTCACATCCCGTACCAGGAGCTGGTATAAGCCTTCCCGGTATGGCAGGAGGACTACCTCGGCCTCGAACATACTTCCATCGGGCCTTTTGGCGCGGGTTTCAAAGAGGCCAAAATCTTCGAAGTGGTCTTCGAAGAGTTCCCCGAGCGTGATCGGGAGACTTTCGAGATGGAAGAGTCTCAAGAAAGCCTCGTTGGCCGAGACTATTTCTCCCTCTTTGACCAGACCAAGAGCATCTTTTACTTTTGGCAAAAACTTTGAAGGCATGGGTTCTCATCGCAAAAAGTTGTTATATTGGGTGACACCATGGACTATTTTAACACCCTCTATCACCATCTTCTTGAAAATGAGCTTCTGAGGCTCTTGGTCCTCCTCTTCGTCTCGCTTCTTTCTTATTTCCTGGCTTACAAAACCGTTGTCAAAACGGCCCATCGTCTCTCGAAACGTTCCGCCAACCCGTGGGACGATCTCCTCTCCCAGCACAAGGTCTACAACGTGGCCGCTTACGCCGCGGTGCTTCTGGTCCTCCATTTTGGGGCCCATTTCGTGCCTCGGTTCGAGGGGGTCATCAATCGGCTGGTAGACGTGGGCTGGACGGCGGTGGCCGTCCTCCTGATAGATCGCTTGCTCTCGGTGGGGGTTACCGCTTACGAGAGGCACCCTATCTCCCGGGAACATCCCATCAAAGGTTACGTCCAGATCGTAAAACTCTTTGTATACGCTGCCGGTATAATCATCGGCCTTTCCTCCCTCTTCAATCGCTCTCCCTGGGTGTTCTTGAGCGGGCTCGGGGCCTTGAGCGCCGTCCTCCTTCTCATCTTCCGGCACACCCTCCTTTCTTTCGTGGCCAGTTTTCAGATCGTCTCCCAGGATCTCTTCCGCATCGGAGACTGGATCGAGATGCCCAAGTTCGGGGCAGACGGAGAGGTAATCGATATCGCCCTTCACACCGTAAAGGTCCAGAACTGGGACAAGACCATCGTGGTCATCCCCACCTACAAGTTTCTCGAGGAATCCTTCAAGAATTGGCGCGGGATGGAGCTTGCCGGTGGACGGCGGATCAAGCGCGCCATCCTGGTGGACCAGGCCACGGTAAAACTCCTGGACGAAGAACTCCTCGGACGCCTGAAAAAAGTCCATCTCCTCCGGGATTATCTCAAGAACAAGCTGGAAGAGATCGAGGCCTACAACCAGGCTCATGGGATAGATACCACGGCCTCGCCGCTCAACGGCCGCCGTCTCACCAATCTCGGGACCTTCCGCATCTATATCGAAGAGTACCTCCGCCATCATCCCAAGATCCGCAAAGACATGACACTCATGGTGCGGCAACTGGCTCCCACCCCTCAGGGGCTCCCCCTGGAGGTCTATTGCTTCGTGGCAGATACCCGCTGGATCCCCTACGAAAGGGTCCAGGCCGATATCTTCGATCACATCCTTTCCACGGCGGGAGAGTTCGATTTGCGGGTCTACCAGATGCCCACCGGAAACGACCTCAAGGAGGGCCTCAGGGCTCTGGCCTTCAACGTTCTTCAACCCGATAAAGGGGGCAATCCTCACAAAGGGGCCTGCGAGGGCGGCAGTAGTGCTTCCCGCACGCCACCAGAAGGGCGTGATATTCGTTGAAGAGTGCAGGGTCTTCCGGAAGGTTTTTCTGAAAGAGTTCCTGGAGTTCGTGGTAATCCATCTCTTCGGTGGCCAGACCGTGGCGGAGGAGGATCCTCCTGGTGTAGGCGTCGATGACGAAGACGGGAAGCCCTCCGGCGTAAAGGAGGATGGAATCCGCGGTCTCCGGGCCGATACCGGAGACGGAAAGGAGCTTCTCGCGTGCCCGGGCCAACCCCTCCGCAAAGAGGCGTCCGAGATCTCCCTGGTACTCTTCGTTCAGGAGGCGCAAGAAGTTTCGGAGCCTCTTGGCCTTGACCCGGAAGTACCCCGCCGGACGGATGAGTTCGGCAAGTTCGGCGGGAGACAATTCATAAAGTTTTCTGGGGTCCAGGAGGTTGCGCTCCTTCAGGCGAGCGATGGCCTTCTCCACGTTTTGCCAGTTCGTGTTCTGGGTGAGGATGGCCCCCACGCAGACCTCGAAAGGCGTCTCTCCCGGCCACCACCCTTGCGGGCCGAAGTGCCGGTAGAGCCTTTCGTAAATTTCGCGAAGTATTTCCCTTTCCCTCATCCTTTGACCGCGATCAAGAACACGCCACTCACCATCAGGGCGGCCCCAAAGAGCCGCGCCCGGAAGGCCGCTTCTTTAAAGAACAAGCCGCCGATCAGGACCCCGAACAGGACGCTCAACCTCTTGATGGCGATCATATAAGCGGTGGGGGCAAGACTCAAGGCCCAGACGTGGCACACCACCGCCGCACTTTGGGAGGCCGCCACGAGAAAGAAACCCTTCGGGCAGGACCGGAGGAGAGGCCTCGGATCCGCGCCGAAAAACGCCTTCAGGAAGAACCCCATGAAAAGCCCCAGAAAAGAGTAGTAAAAAAAGGCGAAGAAGAACCTTTCGGACTGCTGGATGCCCACCTTCAGGAAAACCGAGGTGATGGAGTAGATGAAGGCCACTAGCAGCATGAGCCAGGAGCCCTTTTCGCGAAAAGTGGCCCGGAAGGGGGCAAGGATGCCCTTCCGTATCTCCCCCAGGTGCAGAAAATAGCTCCCCGCTACGATGAGGAAGATCCCGAGTATCCCCGCCGGGGAAAGCTTCTCTCCCAAAATGAGACGCCCAGTGAGGATGATGAAGGCCGGGGTGAAGGCCAGGTATGGTACAGTAACCGAGAGAGGTGAGACCCGCAGGGCCTCCATGTAACAGAGCATGGCCAGGGTCTCCAGCGGGTAGAGGAGCGCAAGGGTGAGCCAGAATTTCGAAGAAATCTCGGGCCAGGGCCACCAGAGGAGGAAGGGCAGGAGGCAAAAGGTGGGGCCAAGGGCCCTTGCAAGGGCCATGTTGGGGCTTCCAAAGCGGCGCAAATAATGTTTACTAAAGGCGTCGCCCGAAGCGGTGAAAAAGGCGGTGGCCAAGGCCAGAAAGAACCACATGCCCTCATCTAAGCCGCAAGGAAGGGGGCGTCAAGGAGGGAAGATGGCAAAGCTTCTCAAAGCGAGGGTGGTCATCACGTCGCCGAACAATCCTCCCCTCTCAGGGGGTGCGGTTCTGGTAGAGGGGGAGCGCATCGAGGCCCTGGGGGCTTTCGAAGAGCTGAAACAACGCTTCCCGGAGGCCGAAAT
Source organism: Thermodesulfobacteriota bacterium (assembly GCA_013153725.1). Classification (GTDB taxonomy): domain Bacteria; phylum Desulfobacterota; class Thermodesulfobacteria; order Thermodesulfobacteriales; family Thermodesulfatatoraceae; genus Thermodesulfatator. Next base: position 11,765 of record JAADDY010000038.1, on the reverse strand, counting down.
CGTGGATTTCGGGGAGAGCATCCTCTTTCCAGGGTTTGTGAATCTCCACACCCACGCCTCCATGACCATCTTCCGCGGGCTGGCAGATGATCTTCCCCTCATGACCTGGCTTGAGAACTACATCTTTCCCGTGGAGCAACACCTGCGGAGGGAATGGGTCTACTGGGGGGCGAAGCTTGCCATTGCGGAGATGCTGCGCTCCGGCATCACCACCTTCGTGGACATGTATCTCTTCGAGCCCGAGGTCATCCGCGCCGTGGAGGAGACCGGGGTGCGGGCTGCGCTGGGGGAAGGGCTCTTTGATTTTCCCTCCCCAGGCTATGGACCGCTAGAAAAGGGCCTTGCCCTTACGAGGGAGCTTCTCGAAAGTTACGCCACCCACCCTCGCCTAAAGATCATCGTTTGCCCCCACGCCACTTATACCTGCTCACCGGAGACCTTGAAGAAGGCGGCGGCCTTGGCAGAGGAGTTCAATACCCTGCTTCATATCCATCTTTCCGAGACCAGAGACGAGGTAGCCCTCATCAAGGCGCGCTACGGGGAAACCCCACCCTTCCATCTGGAAAAGCTTGGCCTTTTGAACGAAAGGCTCCTGGTGGCGCACGCGGTCCAGCTCACGGACGAAGAAATAGAGCTCTTCGCCAGGCGCGGGGTTCGCGTGGCTCATTGCCCGGAGAGCAACCTCAAGCTCGGCTCCGGGGTGGCCCCGGTGGTGGCCCTGCTTGAGGCCGGGGTCCTGGTGGGACTTGGCACCGACGGGCCGGCGAGCAACAACGACCTCGATCTTTTCGGCGAAATGCGCACCGCGGCCTTCCTGCAAAAGGGGCTTTCCTTCGATCCCACCAGGCTTCCGGCGGAGAAGGTCTTTGAGATGGCCACGACCTTTGGGGCCAGGGCCCTGGGTTTTGAAGAGCTGGGCTTTATCGCACCGGGGGCACGGGCGGATCTGGCAGTCGTTTCCCTCGCTGCTCCACACCTCACGCCTTTTTACGATCCCTTCTCCCTTCTCGTTTACAGTGCCAGAGGAGGAGACGTGACCGACGTCATGGTGGGAGGAGAGTTCGTTTTGCGAGGGGGAAAGATTCTTACTTTCGACGAAGAAGAGGCCCGCAGGCAGGTGATCGAGATCGCCAGGGAGGTGCGAGCCCTCACCAAGAAGGGCTAGATCTCTTCGCGGGTGACCTCAAGCAGCTCGAAGACCTTACTCACCGCCTCTTCCGGGGTCTCCACGTAAACCACCCCTTCGATGTGCGGCCAGGTTCTCAGACCCACCACCGGCTTCCAGGTCTTGAGGGCGAGGGCGATCTCAGAGAGCGTCCCGTAGCCTCCGGAAATGGCGATAGCAGCTTCTGCCGTGCGCACCAGGATCACGTTGCGCGCGTGGCCCATATCGGTGAGAACCGGCACCTGGACGTAAGGGTTGGCGTCTTCTGCGCGGTGGCCCGGGAGAATGCCCACCGTGAGCCCTCCGGCCTCAAGGGCGCCCTTGCTGGCCGCCTCCATTACTCCTCCGAGCCCTCCGGTGTAGACAATGGCCTTCGGGGCAAGCAGACGCCCGACCTCATAAGCCAGCTGGTAGATTTCCTCGTCACAAATGCCTGCGCCGAAGATGGCGATGCGTCTCTTATTCCGGAAATCCATGTTCTCCCACCAGTTTGACGAATCTCACCGCTCCGAGGTTTTTTTTGTACAACTTGTCGCCCTTTTTGGTAACCTTGATGAGATACTGCGACCATTCGTCCCCCACCGGCATGACCAAGCGTCCGCCATCCTTGAGCTGCTCGATGAGGGGTTCGGGGATCTTCGGGCCCGCAGCGGTCACGATGATGGCATCGAAAGGGGCGGCTTCGGGCCAGCCCTTGGTCCCGTCGCCTACTTTGATGATGACGTTGTTGTAGCCCAGTTTCTCCAGGATGCGTTTGGCCCGGTGGGCCAGGCTGGGGTAGCGTTCGATGGAATAGACCCAGCGGGCAAGCTCTCCCAGGATGGCGGCCTGGTAACCGGAGCCCGTGCCAACCTCCAGGACCTTTTCCGGCCCTTTGAGCTCCAGGGCCTCTGTCATGAGGGCCACGATATAGGGCTGAGAGATGGTCTGCCCCTCGCCGATGGGCAGGGGATAATCTCCGTAGGCCTGGTCCTTGAGGGCTTCGTCCACAAAGAGATGCCGCGGGACCTTGCGCATGGCCGCCAGCACCCGCGGGTCTTTGATGCCACGGGCGGCAATCTGCGTCTCCACCATGCGTTCCCGCGCTCTTTGATAAATGTCTGGTTCGCGATAGGTCATTTCTTCCTTCTCACAAGATAGATGCAATCAACGGCTTTGTCTCCGCGGAAACTGATCTTCAGGATCTCGATCTCTTCCTCTCCGAGTTTTTCTCCGAGAAGAGGGACCTTTTTGAGCGTGCTCTTGTTAACATGATAATAATACCAGTCCTCGGTGCCAGAGGGCCCGCGAGCGATTTTGTCTGGAGGGCCCAGAAGTTGGTAGACTTCGGTCCGGGTGGAGAGCCCCTTGCGGATGAGGCAGGCCTCAGAGGCCAGGTTTCTTTCCGGAGCGCCGCTGCAACTTGTTAAGCTGAGGGCCAAAATTACGATAAGTAAATAAAGAAGCCGTTTCATGGCGCCATTATAAATTTTTTTTGATCTATTGGCCAGGAGGAAGCATGCGTTGCCCGAAATGCAAGTACATTGTGGCAGAATATTTTCAGGTTTGTCCGGAATGCCAGGAGGATCTTTCGGAACTTTCACGTTACTTTGGTCCCTTCTACGAGCCCGATCCGGAGTTTTTGGAAAGTCTCTGGGAAGAGAGCGAAGTCTCCGAAAGCCCGGAGGGAATCCTCTTTGATAAACTCGAACAACCCGAAGACGATCTCTTCCCACCCTTGGAAGAAGAGACCATCACCGTAGCCGAGGCTCCAGATCTCGAAGAACTGGAGGAAGAGTTCCCGCTGGCAGAAGTGGATGAAGAGGAGTTTGAAGCCATAGAGGAGTTCCCCGAAATCGAGCTCAAGCCGGAGGATCTCGAGGGTTCCATCCAGGAAACCCTGGTAGAAAAGGAAGAAACCGACACCTTGGATCTTTTCGAGGACATCGAGAGCCTGGAGGAGATCCTTCCCGAGGAGATCAAGGAAAAATAGTCTTCCCCTTTAAGTTTTGGATTAGTCCCGCTTCAATTCCTGGTTTAACGAACGGATTTGCCCCAGAAATCTTTTAGGGTCCCCGCGGTAAGAGCGCGGGTCTCTTCAAGGGCTTTCACATAATATTTCTGGGCCAGGGCACGAGCTTTTTGGGCGGCCCGGGTATCCGGGTAAGTCTGGAGGAGATAAAGGAGACGCCAGTAGGCCCCACGGTAACGTTTGGTGCGAAAGTAATACCTGGCCACGTAGAGTTCGTGTTCCCCAAGACGTTCGCGGCACTCCTTAATCCGCTTGCGGGCTTCTGCCACGTAAGGGGAATCCGGAAAGCGTTCGATGAGTCTTTCGTAGTTTTCAATGGCTTTTTTGGTAAAGGTCTGGTCTCGATCCGGGGAGAGCATCAGTTTGTAATAACAGGTTCCGATCTGATAGATCACGTAGGGTATGGCCTCGTTGGTGGGGTGAAGCTTCTCAAACTCCTCGTAGAGGACGATGGCCTCCAGGTATTGCTTGGCGTAGAATTTACAGTCCGCCAGTTTGAGCTCCGCCCAGAGGGCATAGGGAGTGTCCGGGTAGCGGTCTCTGATGGCCCGGAAGGCCTCTTCGGCAAGTTCCCAGTGCCCTTTGCGATAATACTTGAGGGCTTTCTCTATTAGCTGGGCAAGTTCGGGATCCGGGCTTTCGACCTCCTGGCCTCCTTTGAACCAGGAAAGAAGCCCTCCCTGATGAGACCCCCCGCAGGAACAGAGAAGAAAGATGAGGAGAAAAAGGGCGAAAAACCGTTTCATGATTCTGAAGAGAGATAGTGTTCTGCCATGTAAGCGGCGGTGGCTCCGTCTCCCGCAGCGGTGATAATTTGCCGGCAGGCTTTGGCCCGCACGTCTCCCGCGGCAAAGATGCCGGGAACTTCAGTACGCATCTCGCAATCGGTAATGATAAAACCCCGCTCGTTGGTAGGGAGAAGCCCTTTTACAAAGTCGGACTGAGGTCTGGTTCCGATGAAGATGAATACTCCGTCCACCTTGAGGATACTTGTCTCACCGGTCTGGCGATTCTTGAGTTTCAGGGCTTCAACCTTGTCTTTCCCTAGGATCTCTTCCACCACCGTGTTCCAGATGAATTCGATCTTCGGGTTGGCAAAAGCCCTCTCCTGGAGGATCTTCTGGGCCCGGAGCTGATCTCGCCGGTGAATGAGAAAGACCTTCTTGGCGAACTTTGTAAGGAAAATAGCTTCCTGGACAGCGGTGTTCCCGCCTCCCACCACGGCTATTACCTGGTCGCGGAAAAAGGGGCCGTCGCAGGTGGCGCAGTAGGAAACGCCCTTTCCGGTGAGTTCCTTTTCGCCAGGGACTCCGAGCTTGTTAGGGGAGGCTCCGGTGGCCACGATCACGGCGCGGGCCCGGAGCTCTTCGCCGCCAGCCAGCTTGATCTTCTTGATCTGGCCTTCTAGTTCGATCCCCACCACTTCGCCAAGCTTCTGGTTGAACCCCAGTTTTTTGACGTGGGCAACGAACTTCTCCATTAGCTCCCAGCCCGGGAGCCCCTCCGGGAACCCCGGATAATTTTCCACAAAGTCGGTGACTAAGACTTGCCCGCCAGGGGAGAGTTTTTCGATGAGGATGGTATCGAGGCGGGCCCGGGCGGCGTAAAGGTAGGCTGTAAGACCCGCCGGCCCCCCGCCTATGATTGCCAGGTCGTGAACTTCTGCCATGAGGCTAGTCTAAAATGCGCTTGATCACACTCTCAATGGTGGATTTGGCTACCGCTCCGGTAATTTGGTCTACCGGCTGGCCACCCTTGAAGAAAATGAGGGTGGGAATGGCACGAATGCCGAACTTGCCCGGAGTAATGGGGTTTTCGTCCACGTTCATCTTGCAGACTTTGAGTTTTCCGGCGTATTCTTCAGCCAGCTCCTCGATGACCGGGGCTATGGCCCGGCAGGGCCCACACCAGGCCGCCCAGAAATCCACCAAGACTGGTATATCAGACTTCAGAACCTTCTCCTCGAAGTCCTGGTCCGTTACGTGGCAGACTGCCATATCATGCCTCCTGATGAAAAATTTTAGGAATTTTGAGGCATCATAATGCGCCGATACAAGGGGTGCAAGGAAAAATAAATTTATAAAATCAGCGTTTCTAGGGCTTCCTGGACGTTAGAAACCTCTATGATTTTGCTAGAGCTTTTGTTCGGGAAGTTTCGCAGGTTTCCGTAAGGAAGGCAAGCCCTTTCAAAGCCCAGCTTGAAGGCCTCCTTGAGACGGGTCTCCGCCTGCATCACCGGCCGTACTTCTCCGGTAAGTCCAACTTCTCCAAAGACCACCGTGGCGGGTGGAAGCTCTTTCTCGAGACGGCTGGAAGCCAGAGCCAGGATCACAGCCAGATCCACCCCGGGCTCTGCCAGACGTAAGCCCCCCACCACGTTGAGGTAGATATCCTGGTCGTAAAAGCCGAGGCCGGCCTTTTTCTCAAGGATGGCAGCCAGCATGGCAAGCCTTTGAGGATCGAACCCCACGCTGGTGCGCCGTGGTGTCCCCCAGGGGGTGCGGGTTACCAGGGCCTGCACTTCCACGAGAAGGGGGCGTGTACCCTCAAGGGTGGCACAGACCACCGCCCCCGGGGCCCGGGTGGTCTTTTCCGAAAGGAAAAACGAAGAAGGATTTGCAACCGGCACGAGCCCCGCCCCTGTCATCTCGAAGACCCCGATCTCGTTGGTGGAACCGAACCGATTCTTCACCGCCCTTAAGACGCGAAAACTGAGCCCCCGGTCTCCCTCGAAGTAGAGGACGGTATCAACCAGGTGTTCGAGCACCCGCGGGCCGGCAAGTGCCCCTTCTTTCGTCACGTGCCCCACCAGGATAACCCCGATTCCTTCGCCCTTGGCGAATTCCAGGAGCCGGGAGGCGCACTCCCTCACCTGGGAGACGCTCCCCGGGGCCGAGGAAATCTCGGGCCAAAAGACGGTCTGGATGGAATCCACGAAGAAAAAGACGGGTTTTTCGGCCTTGGCCGTCTCCAGGGCCGCGGAAAGATCGGTCTCAGAGAGGAGGAGAATCTCTCCGGCGTCCACCCCGAGCCTTTCGGCACGCAGCTTTATCTGGGCCAGAGATTCCTCGCCGGAGAGATAGAGGATCTTCCCGTAGTTCCGGGCGAGATGCTGGGCAATCTGGAGGAGGAGGGTGGATTTGCCGATTCCCGGGTCGCCACCCAGGAGGACGAGAGAAGCCGGCACGAGCCCCCCTCCCAGGACCAGATCGAGCTCCGAAAGACCGGTCCTGAGGCGCTGGTGGGTCTCTTCGCGCACTTCCTTCAGGGAAAAGACCCGAGCTTCGCGAACTTTGGGAGATTTCCGCACTTTGGGAGCCTCTTCCACGAGGCTTCCCCATTCTCCGCAGCCGGGGCAGCGCCCCAGCCATTTCAAGCTCTGGTAGCCGCAATTTTGGCAGACGAATTTAGCCATTTCCCGGGCCCAGATAGGGGCAGATTTTCAATTTCTGGCCACGATAGAGCAGGATGCGGCGGGTCTTTCCGTAAATATTTCGCTCCCACTTCCCCAAGTATTCCATTTTTTCGAAACACACGCCATAGCGGGCGGCCTGGGCCGTCCTTTTGAGGAGGAGCAGGGCATCTTCGCCGATTCTTTGTGGAAGACCGTCCCAGATGTCGTACTGGCTCCGGGGATATCCCTCCCAGAAGGTGTAGGGGCGTGGTTTTCCAGGAAGATAAAAGGCCATCTCCGCAGCGTAATCGCGCCGCGTGGTGATGAGGATCTCGTTTTTCTTCCGGTGGAAAGCCACCCAGCGCGCAAGGTCTTTCCAGCCGGAAAATTTGTAGAGCAAGCGCTGGACCTTGGGGGGAAACTTCTCCGGCGTGCGAGGGAGCTGATAGACCGCCACCATCACAAACATCCCGAGAAGGACCCCGAGGAGGAAGACCTTGCGCAGCAAGGCCCCTTTCGTAGCAGGCCAATTGCCCCGCAGGATGAGGGCGCTCAGGAGGATGAACCCCGCCGCGTAGAAGGGATGCGGCCAGTTGGCGTTAACCTGGCGCAAGAGGGAAAGGGGTAGCACCAGGGCCAGGGGCACGGCTGAAAAGGCGAAGAGAAAACTAAGCTTCGGGTTTTGCCGGAGTTTGGGACGGGAGACAAAAACCGCAAAAACATAGAGCAGGAGGAAGAAAATCACCGGTGTGATGACTCCGGCCTGCTCCAGCAAGAATTTGATTGGCCCTGAAAGGAAGATCCCCTGCCGCTGAAAGTGTTCTTCAGTGTGCCTGAAGGTGATCCAGCCGTGGGTGGCGTTCCACCAGAGATTGGGAAGAAAGAGCAGAAAGGCGGTGAAGAAGGCGAGATAAGGCTTGGGGCTGCGCAAAAGGGGCCTCTTTTCGGGCGTCCACCAGAGCCAGAGAAGATAGAGCACGGGAAAGGCCACCATGGTCTGTTTGGTAAGGAGGCCGAGCCCCAGGGTCAGGCCCAGCTTCAAAAAGTCGGAGGTCTTCTGTGTTTCTGACGCCTGCCAGGCAAAACAGAGGGCTGCCGCCCAGAGGGCAAAGAGCGGGGGGTCGATGGTCATCACGAAGCCGTAGACGGCAGAGAGCGGGCCGGCAGCTGCCGCGAGAGCCGCCCAGAGCCCCACCCTGCGATCAAAGAGCCTCTGCCCCAGATAATAGACCAGGGTCAGATAAAAGGTGTGGCTGAGGGCCGCCGGTACCCGTACCCCGTACTCCGTGTGCCCCAGTTTGAGGGTGAAGATGTGGATGAGCCAGGCCACCAGAGGGGGCTTGCTGTAGTAACCCCAGGCAAGCGTGCGCGACCAGTCCCAGTAATAGGCCTCGTCAGGGGTGAGCTCAAGCCCGATTTGCTGGATGAAGGTAAGTCTTGCCGCCAGAAGGGCCAGCAAGACGAGCCCCGCCGCAGAATAAAGGGAGGAAAAGAGACCTTTCATAGGAGCTTGAGGCGGATCAGCAGGAAGCGCCCCAGTTGGCCCACCAGGAAACCCACAAGGAAGCCAAACACCACGTCAAAGGGGTAATGGACGCCCAGATAGATGCGGGAGTAGGCCACGGCCAGAGCGAAGAGCCAAAAGAGAACCCTCAAGCGGGGCAGGAGGAAGGCAAAGAGTGAGGCCGCGCAGGCCACGTTGGTGGCGTGACAGGAGGGCAGGGAATAGGACCTCCCCTTAAGCGGCTCCTTGGTCAATTGCCACTGGTGGCGCTTGTAGAGATAGACCTGCTTCAAAGTGAGATAAGGCCGCGGGCGCTTGAAATAAGGTTTCAAAACCTTTCCGCAGAGGACGTCGCTTCCGATGATAAAGAGCCAGACCAGGGCTATGATGAGGAGCCCCTTCAAGCGCAAGGAAAAGATGAATATCAGGGCAAAAAGGCCAAAGAAGGCGTAGATGAACCTCTCATCTGAGAGGTAAGGCATTATTTGATCGAGCAGGGGATGACGAAAGTGATTGAGCCACAAAAAGAGCTTTTGATCCGCGAGACTTAGGATTTTTTCCGGGTCTATCTTCAGCGTACCCATTTTTCCTGACTTTACCCAGAGAATCTAATTTTGAAAATCAGAATTTTCGAGAAAAACCTTTAAAATACACAAAAGCCCCGGCCAAAAAACTTACAGACGATCCCAGGAGCAAGACGTTTTCGGTGCCGAATTTTTCGGCGAGCGTTCCTGCCAGGAGGCTTCCCAGGGGGAAAAGCCCCAGGAAGCAAAGACTGAAAATGCTCAGAACCCGCCCGCGGAGCTCATCGGTGGCGTTTAGCTGGAGGTGGGCGTTGGCGGAGGTAAACATGCACACCATGTGAAAACCGGCGAGCAGCAGGCAGAAAGAAGCCGCGTAAAGATGCCGGGTGATCACCGTGGCCGCCAGCCAGACAGAAAGGAGGAGGAGATTGAAGACGATGAAACGATCCCGCCTTATCTCACGCCCAAAACCCGCCATGAAAAGGGCTCCGCAGAGAGCTCCGAGCCCGTTGGCCGCCATCATGAAGCTGAACTCCTCTGCCGCCCCCCCGAAGCGCTCCCGGGTAAGGACCGGAAGCAGGACCGCGTATGGAAGCAAGAACACGCTTGTGACCGCGATGAGAGAGAGCGTGGCCCTGATGGGAAGCGTCTTCCAGGCAAATTTGAGCCCTTCTCTCAGGCCCTCGAGCGGCTTTTTTACCGGTGCCTTTTGGGCGTTTGGGAGCTGAATGGCCAAAAGGGCCAGGATCACCGGCAAGTAAGAGAGGGCGTTCGCCAGGAAACAGCTTCCGAGACCGAAGCGGGCCATGAGAAAACCCGCAAGCGCTGGCCCCAGGAAGCGGGCCAGGTTGAAGGCCGTGGAGTGCAAAGAGAGGGCGGTGACAAGGGGCTCCTTCCCCACCAGTTCGTAGATGAAAGAATGCCTCACCGGAAATTCAAGCGCCACGGTGGTCCCCAGGACAAAGGCCAGAGCCAGCACGTGCCAGACCTGAACCAGGTTCAAATAGACCAGCGCCGCCAAAATACCGGCCTGGAGCGAGGCGACGGTCTGGGAGAGGAGCAGGAGATTCTTTTTGGGAAGATGGTCGGCAAGATAGCCCGCAGGCAAGGAGAAGAGCAAGACCGGAAGGCTACTTATGGCCCCCAGAAGCCCCAGGTAAAAGGCCGAGTCCGTGAGCTCGTAAAGGAGCCAGCGCTGCGCGGTGGTGTGAATCCAGGTGCCCACGAGCGAGATGCTCTGCCCCAGGAAGAAGAGCCTGAAATTGCGGATGCGAAGCGGCAGAAGGAGATTGCTGGCAATTTCTTCGAAAAGGGGCATGCGCCTTCTTTAACGCGAAAAGAAGCGACGGAAAAGTGAAAGGGCTCTTTCTAGGTCCTTCACGGTGGTAAGGCGCCCGAGTGAGAGGCGGATGGTCCCCCGGGCTATTTCAGGCGGGACTCCCATGGCGTAGAGCACGTGAGAGATGGTGGTGCCCCGGTCGTGGCAGGCTGCTCCGGTGGAGGCGCAGATCTCAGGAAGGGCCCTCAGGATTTCCTCCCCGCTATAACCCGGGAAGGAAACGCTAAGCGTGTTTGGAAGGGTCTTTTCAGGTGGCCCGTGGCGCAGGAGGGCGGGGAAGATCTCTTTGAGCCCGCCATAGAGCTTCTCTCGCAGGGCCTCTTCTCTTTTCGCTTCGGCCTTGAGGTCCCGGGCGGCGAGGCTGCAGGCCTTCCCGAGCCCGCAGGCCAGGGCCACGGGTTCCGTCCCCGGCCGCAGCCCTCTTTCCTGCCCGGCCCCGTAAAGGAGATTCTGAAGCCTTACACCCCGGCGCACATAGAGGGCCCCGACCCCTTTGGGGGCGTAAAGTTTGTGGCCGGCGATGGTGAGGAGATCACAGGGAACCTCTTCCACGGAGACGCGGATCTTTCCCACGGCCTGGGCGGCGTCGGTGTGGAAGAGCACACCGGCTTCCTGGCATATCTCTCCAATTTCTTTCACCGGCTGGATGACGCCGGTCTCATTGTTGGCCCACATGATGGAAACCAGCCTGGTGTGAGGCTTGAGGGCCTTTTTGACCTGGGCAGGGTCCACCAGCCCCCTGCCATCTACCGGAAGGAAGGTAACGTCGTAGCCGAGTTCAAGGAGACGCACGCAGGGGTTCAGGACGGAGGGGTGCTCTATGCGGGAGGTGATGAGGTGGGCCTTCGGGTGGGCCAGAACCGTGCCGAAAAGGGCCAGATTGTTGGCCTCCGTGCCCCCGCTCAGGAAGATGATTTCTTCTCTTCGGGCTTCGATGAGGCTGGCCACCTCTTCCCGCGCCGCCTCAAGGGCCTTGCGAGCCCGCTGGCCAAGAGTGTGCCCGCAAGAAGGGTTCCCGTATTCTTCGGTGAGGAAGAAATTCACTACTTCGGCTACTTCCGGAAGAGTGGGGGTGGTGGCGTTGTGATCAAGATAAATGACCATTTTGGCTAAAGGTTCCTTTAGTTTGCGGGCTGAGGAGATTTTATCAGGGGCTTTTCTTCCTTGCACGAAAATTGCTGGAAGATCCGGCCATTGCTTCGCGCGCTCAAAAATTTATTTTTCAAGTTTCCCGACCGAAACAGAATATATGAATGCTCGCAGGGGTTTTACTCTCGTAGAACTGGCCATCACGCTGGTCATCGTGGGGTTGCTCCTCGGGATGGGAGCTTCCCTCTTTGGAATCCTGGTAAAGCAGAAGAAACATCGTGAGAACGAAAATCGTCTCGAAGAAAACGCCGCCACTCTGGTGCAATACGCGCTGGAGCACCGCGGTCGCCTGCCGGGTGATTGCACCACGGTGTTGCGCTACCCTAAAGACGCCTACGGAAAGCCCTTTCTCTGTTTGGTGGCACCGGAACTCAAGGTTTACAGCGCCTGTGCCAGGCGAACCACTTCTCTCCGGGTGATGGACCAGGAAGCCGGCGCCAGCCACGAAAACGTGGCCTTCGTCCTGGTAAGTGGTGGAAAGAATTACAACATCCAGACCAGGGCTACCTCTCCGGTGACCATTTACCCCTTTGAGAAAGAAGACGTCGACGACTATCCCGACGATTTCAACCGGCCAGAACCTTACGACGACCAGGTGTATTATCTCCTGCTGGCAGAACTCAAGGAAAAACTCCTCTGCCATCGCTCTGAGGAACGCCTGCGAATCCTGAACGAGACT
>JAADDY010000021.1 GCA_013153725.1 Thermodesulfobacteriota bacterium | reverse complement strand
TGCGGGAATCAGGGGCCATAGAGCAGGATGCCGACGTCATCATCTTCATCTACCGCGACGAGGTCTACCGCAAGGATAGCCCTGAAAAGGGGGTGGCGGAGCTCATCATCGGAAAGCAACGAAATGGCCCTACGGGCGTGGTGAAGCTGGCCTTCCTTTCCCAGTATTCCACCTTTGCCAATCTGGACGAAGAACACGCTGCTGTAGCGCAATTGTATTAACTTCTTGTGCCTCCCTCTCTGAATCCCTAACTTCTAAGAAATAGCCCACGGAGGAGGGTGGATGCGACTTGCCATTTTGTCACAAAGGGGTGGCGTGGGGAAGACCACGATAGCACTTGCTCTGGCCGAGTTCTGGGGAGCTTCCCTCTACGAGCTGGAACTGGGCTTCCCCAAGCTTTGGCCTTCCGAACCCGAAGACCTGGAGCCCGTTAACTGGAGGCTTTCAAGGTTCGACCGCCGCAAATGTGATCTCTGTGAGGAATGCGTCAAGAATTGCCAGTTTGGTGCCCTGGTAAGAGAAGGGGAGGTCATCAAACATCGCGGCCATCGGTGTCGAGGCTGCGGGTTGTGCAAAGAGATATGCCCGCGCAGGGCCATTTTGCTGAAAGAGGTGAAGCTCGGAGAAATCGCGAAAGAGACGAAAGGATGGGGGCCGATTTACGCCGCGAGGTTCGTGAGGGGTGGAGCCGTGGAAGGGGTCCTCTGGCGCCGGCTGTATGAAAAATACCCCTTTGAAGAGAAGACCATTTTGAAGGCCCCGACAGGTCTTAACGGAGAAAGCCTCCAAGCGGTAAAGGAGGCGGAGTTCTTTGTCTTGCTAACCACTCCGGACGCTTCCGGGGAGATTCCCCTCTTTGCGGAGATCATGCAGGGAATAGGGCTTCCGGGGGCGGTTCTTCTAAATTTCTCGACGGAAAGGGGAGAAGAGATCCGGGCTCAGGCGGAATCTTCCGGGCTCTTTTGGGCGGGAGAGGTGCCACCACTGGACGATCTTTCCCGCGGGCTCCGGGAGGCCTATCCTGCGATCGAGAGTGTTTTTTCCAATTTAATTCAGGGTGGGTGGGGAGGATAAGAGTATGCGCGAGATCGTGGTAGTCGGTACCCCGGGGAGTGGTAAATCCACCTTTTGTCGTCTTCTCTGGGAAGAAAGGCCTTCCGTGGGAGGGGCCTGCGCCGAATTTGAGCTCCCTTCGCTTCCTCACGGATTTGCCGAGACCCAGAAAGAGCCTTTCAAAATCGCCGTTCCCATTAGAAACTTCATGCTCTGTGCTGGCTGTGCCCTCTGTCAGAAAAGCTGTCCTTTCGGGGCCATCTGGGAGGAGGATCTCTGGATCGATCCCTTTCTCTGTGAAGGCTGTGGGGTGTGTGTGAAAAATTGTCCGAATAGGGCCCTTCAGCTCGCCAATATGCAGATCGGAGAAATAATCGAGGGCAAGGCTGGTGAGAGGAAGTTCTTCTCCGGGAAGCTCTTCTCCGGCGCGAGAGGAGCTCCCCGCCTCCTGCGAGCGCTGCGAGAAAGATACCGTGGTGATGGAGATGTCGTTCTGGATGTTCCTGCCCGCTATGGAGAGTTTCTGGCCGCCGCTCTCGAAGAGGCCCGCGAAGTTGTTCTCTTGGTAACTCCCGAAGAGCCGGCCCTCTATCTCTTGGATCGTGTTTCTTTCCTCGCTCCCAAGGCCAGGGTCTATCTGGTGCTCAACAGGATCCGCGAAGAGGACCCTCTGGTATCTCAGATCAAGGATAAAGGAGAGGGGAAAAAGTTTGAGCTCGTGGCTGAAGTGCCCCATCATCCCTCTCCTCAGGAAGCGGAAGATGGTCTGCGAAAGGCCCTGTCTGCCTTTCTTGACCTTGCTAAGCTTTGAAGTTCCCGTTATAAAGTGCGGACACATGGAGCTAGGAGGTCGAGAGAATGTCCAAGATTTGTGAGATATGTGGCAAGAAACCCAATACTGGGCATAAGGTAAGCCACTCCAACAAAAGATCCGGTAGATGGTGGTACCCCAACATTCAAAAGGTGCGTGTCAGGCTTCCCAACGGCCAGGTGCGCCGCATGAAGATCTGTACACGGTGCCTTAAGGCCGGGAAGGTCCAGAAGGCAGTTCACTAGGCGAGTTTTCTTTCCACGCGAATCACCCCGTCTATCTGGCGGACGTTGTTTATAATCCGGTCCAGATGGGCCTTGTTGGAAACCTCCAGGACAAAATTGAAAAGGGCCCGTTTGTCCTGGGTGGTCTTGAGTTCTGCCTGAAGGATGTTGGCCTCGGTGGCGCTGATAGCTCCAGAGATCGAGGCAAGCATCCCCTTCTTGTCTATGGTGAGGACCCAAATTTTGGCGGTGTAACTTGCGCCGTCCCCGGCCTCCCATTTCACGTCGATGAGGCGCTCAGGGTCCAGATTTTCTAGGTTGGGGCAGTCCGCCCGGTGGACTGTGATACCCCGCCCGCGGGTGATGTAGCCTACCACTTCGTCTCCTGGCAAGGGTTTGCAGCAACCACTCAGATGGAATAAGACGTCTTCGGTTCCTTCAACGGAAAGAGACTCCGGCCCCTTCTGGTGATGGATGCGTTTGCGCTGGAGGAGCTCCTGCTCTTCATCCTCGATGTCCTCTTCTTTTTTCTGTTCCAGGAGATAGCGTTTTACCACCTGCTGGGGGGTGACCTTTCCGTAACCCACCGCTATGATCAGTTCTTCAACGTCTTTGAAGGAAAGGCTCCTGGCGATTTCTTCGGCCTTTTCGTCGTCCAGGAAACTGGAAAGGGTGAGTTTGGCCTTCCGAAGCTCGCGGTCCAAGATTTCACGACCGGCAGCAATGATGCGTTGCTTTTCCTCCTGTTTGAGCCACTGTTTGATGCGGCTCTTGGCCCTGCTCGTCTTGACGAACTTGAGCCAATCGCGGCTGGGTTTCTGGTTGGAAGCGGTGACGATTTCGACGATGTCTCCGGTTTGCAGCTCGTAGTCGAGGGGTACGAGGCGACCGTTTACCTTGGCCCGGGCACAGTGGTGCCCCACTTCCGTGTGGATGGCATAGGCGAAGTCGATGGGTGTGGCGCCTTTGGGGAGAACTTTGATGTCGCCCTGAGGAGTGAAGACGTAGACTTCGTCGGGGAAGAGATCCATACGAAGGGACTCGATGAAATCCCGGGGGTTTTGAAGCTCTTTCTGGAGTTCGATCAAGCGTTCGAGCCATTCCAGTTGCCCGCTTTTGACGGAAGTGGATGAGATGATCTTGTCTTCCTTGTAGAGCCAGTGGGCGGCGATACCTTCGTTTGCCACCCGGTCCATCTCTTCGGTACGAATCTGGATTTCCATCTGCCGACCACCGGGGCCTATGACCGTGGTGTGGAGGGATTGATACATGTTGGGTTTGGGCAGGTTAATGTAATCTTTGAAACGCCCTGGGATGGGCTTCCATAGAGAGTGAATGATACCGAGGACCTGGTAGCACTCCTTGATCTGTTTCACGATCACACGCAAACCGATGATGTCGTAAATGAGATAGAGTTGATCTATGGTGAGATTGTTTCGCTGGAGTTTACGGAAGATGCTGTAGAGGTGTTTTCTTCTGCCCAGCACCCGGCCTTCGATGCCTTCTTCCTCCAGTTTTTCTGCGATGATCTTCTTCACTTCCTCGATGAAGTCCTGCCTGGCGGCGACCACTTTTTCTACTTCTTCTCTCAACCGGCGGTATTCCTCAGGATAGAGATACATGAAGGAGAGGTCTTCGAGCTCCCTCTTGAGCCAGTCGATCCCCAGGCGGCTGGCAAGAGGAGTATAGATTTCCAGAGTTTCCCGGGCGATGCGCTGCCGTTTGTGCTCTGGCATGAATTCCAGGGTGCGCATGTTGTGGAGCCGATCCGCCAGCTTCACCAGGATCACCCGCAGGTCTTCCGCCATGGCAAGCAGCATCTTGCGAAAGTTTTCGGCCTGTTTGTGGACCTTACTCTTCACCGGAAGATGGCTGATCTTGGTGACCCCATCCACGATGTCTGCCACGGCGTCGCCAAAGATGTGCCGGATTTCATCGATGGTGACGTTGGTGTCTTCCACCGTATCGTGAAGAAGCCCCGCAGCGATGGTGGGAAGATCAAGCTTCATCTGGGCCAGGATGTAGGCCACCGAAAGGGGGTGTGAGAGATAGGGTTCTCCCGAGCGTCTTACCTGGCCGGCGTGGGCCCTTGCGGCATAAACATAGGCTTTCTCCACGAGGCGGGTATCGGCCCCGGGAAGATAGGATTGGATTTGATCTAAGATATCGCTCAAGCGAACAATGTAAGTTTTTTCCATGGCTTAAGAAAGAAAAATTATTCTATAATCAAAAGAGTAACACTTTTAGGGCCAAAGCAAAGTTTATTTCTGGCAAACAGGGCAAAAGTGGGTGCCACGGCTGGCCACCGTGGTGTAAGCGATGGGGGTTTTGCAACGGGGGCAAGGCTGCCCCCTCCTGCCGTAAACCAGATGCCTTTCCTGGAATGTTCCGCTCTTTCCCTCTCCATCCACGTAGTTTCTCACCGAAGATCCTCCGGTGGCGATGGCCTCTTTTAGAACTTCACAGATGATATGGTGGAGTTTGACGGCCTCTTCTGGGGAAAGAGAGGAGGCCTTGCGGGTGGGATGAAGGCCCGCGCGAAAGAGCGATTCGTCCACGTAGATGTTTCCCAGGCCGGCGATGACACTCTGGTCGAGGAGGAGGGCTTTCAGTTGGCGATGACTTCTTTGAAGGAGTTGACAGAAGGTCTCGGGCGTGAGTTCCCAGGGTTCGGGGCCCAGCTTGAGAAGGCTCGGATGCCTGGAGATCTCTTCCCGCTTCAGCAGCTCGAGTTTTCCGAACTGGCGCAGATCGGCGTAGAGGAGGTTTCCCTGATCCAGGATGAAGCGCAGGTGAGTGTGCGGTGGTTCTTCCTGGCCATCCGGGAGATAAATAAGCTGGCCGGTGAGGCGAAAATGGCAGAGGAGAGAGAGGTTCCCGGAAAGATGGAGCAGGAGGAACTTTCCGCGCCTTTCAAGCTCCAGGACCTTCTGCCCCACGACGGTTCGGGAGAACTCCTCGGGGGCTGGGAGAACGAGCTTGGGGAGCCTTATTTCGCAACCCTTTATTTGGCGGCTGGGAAGATGTTTGGAAAGGGTCCGCTTAATAGTCTCCACTTCCGGGAGTTCCGGCATAGATCTCCTCGGCCAGCTTGGTGTGATAGATTTCGATGATGGAAATCGTAAGGGCCACCAGGATCGGCCCCAAAAATACCCCCAGGAACCCGAAAAATTTGAGCCCTCCGAGGATACTGAAGAAGATGAAAAGATTGTGGATCTCGGTGCGCCCGCCAATGAAATAGGGGCGAATGAGGGAGTCTATCTGGCTGATGAAGAGAGACCCATAAGCCAGAAGGATGACGGCTTTGATATATGCTCCCGAAAAGGCGAAATAGAGCACCACCGGGAGCCAGACGATGGCCGTTCCCACCAGGGGAATGAAAGAAGCAAGAGCGGTGAGGAGCCCCAGGAGGAAGGGGGATTTCACTCCCAGAATGAGGTAGATGATCAGGGCAAGGCCGCCCTGCGCCAGCGCGGTGAGTATGGAGCCGTAAAGGGTGGCTTCGATAACCTGCTGGACTTTCTCTATGATGCGGTTGGCCTCTTCTGGATGTACGGGCAGGAGCCCCTTGATGCCTTCCACGAAGTAATCTCCGTCGCGAAAGAGATAGAAGAGGGTAAAGAGCATGAAGACCACCTGGAGAATGAGGTTTACGGTGTTGCGGAAGATGGTGGTCCCCCGGGAGAGGAGGAACTGCCCGGCAGAAGAGGCTATAGAGAGCAGAGCGGATTGGATTTCTTTTTCATAGACGGCGAGTCTTTCGAAAAAGATCTTTCCCAGGGCGTAAAGGCGGGGGTATTTTTCCGGGTCTGGTGTAAGGATGGAAGTCAGGCTTTCCTTTTCGAGTTGGGTTTTGAGATTTGTGAGAATTTCTACCGCCTGAGAAGTGAGGTTGGTGAGGGCAAAGACCAGGGGCACGAAGACCAGCAACACGAAGAGAAGGCACATTATGAGGGCGGCGAGCCCCTTTCTTCCTCCGAGTCCCTTTCTCAGGAGCCGGTTCAGGGGGTGAAGGAAAAGGGCTATCACCGCGGCCCAGGCGATGGGTTGAAAGAAAGGAAGGTAGAGGCGCAGAGTAAGGAAAATGACGGTTGCGGCGAGGAGAAAACCTATGATGGTGGAAATAAAGTGTCGTTGCATGAATTATGATTTCTTTCCGCCGTCTGAAGCCTTCTCTAAATCCAGGATTTGCACGTCTCCCACGTATTCTTTCGTTTCGTAATGGGTAATTTGGGCCATCTTTTTGGTGAGTTCAGACATTTTCTTGAGGTTGCGGACGATGATTTCCAGGTCTTCGTGGAGAGGATCATCTTCTTCGAGATCTGAAAGGGCGAGCTGGGCGGTTCCGAGGGCGGCAAACATGGGGGTGTTGAGCTCGTGGGCTACGGTGCGGGCGAGCTGGAGGACCCCTTCGAGGCGTTCCCTTTCCATCTGTTCCTGCTGAAGTTTCATCTGGGCGGTAACGTCTCTCACGATTTCGATGATGTGTTCCACCTCACCTGAGGCGCCGATTACCGGCGATAGAGTGACCTCGTAGTGTCGCTCCTCACCGTCTCTTTTCAGGGTGGTGGTGTAGGAGAGGGCTTCTTTTTTCTGGCGTACACTTTCCATGGGGCAAAGGTCACGCCGGCAGGTTTCCAGCACTTCGTAGCATTTTCGGCCCACGGTTTCCTCGTATTTGAGGCCATGTTCCTCCAGAATGCGTTTGTTTACCATGGCGAGGTGTTTCTTTCGGTCGATGACCGCGAGCCCCGCTGCAAGGGAGTCTATTACCGTGCCCAGGAACTTGTGCTCCTCTTCGAGCTGGGTGAGGATGTTGTTGATCTTTTTGTAGTAGAGGGCGTTCTGGATAGCGATGCCGCTTTGTTCGGCTACCGCCATCACGAAGTTGATCTCAGCTTCGTCAAAGTGCCTTGGCTCGGCGGAATGGAGCCGCAGGACCCCGATGATGCGGTTGTGAACGATGATTGGTACGGCCAGGATGCTGGCAATACCCTCTCTTCGGGCTTCCTCTTGATAGCGCACCCGGGGGTCGGTGGTGGCGTCATAGATGACCACGGGTTCTCCCTTGAGGGCCTGATGAGTGCTGAGCTCGTCATCAATGGAGCCCCGGGAAAGATATTCTTCACTCAGGCCGTGTGAAGCCACCAGTTCCAGCTTTTGCCCGGAAAGATCCAGAAGCCTGATGGTACAGCCTTTGAGGTTCATCACCTCTGGAAGCTTGGTGACGATGAGGTTGAGGATCTCTTTGAGATCCCTGATAGAGTTCAGAGCCTTTCCGATTTCGTTGAGGGTTTCGAAGTAGCGCAGCTGTTTTCGCTGGGCTTCGTACATGCGGGCATTTTCGATGGCGATCCCGCACTGTTCCGCCAGGGCCGCGGCGAATTCGATTTCATCGTCGGTGAAGAGACGAGGTTTACGGGAGAGGAGGCGCAAGACACCGATCACTCGCCCCCGGATCTGGATGGGAACAGCCAGAATGCTCTTGATCCCTTCTTTTCGGACCGCTTCCGAATAGGCCACCCGTGGATCATGAACGGCGTCGAAGATGGCCACGGGGTTTCCGGCCAGGGCTTCCGCAATGCTCTTCTCTGCGTCCACCGGGCCGCGGTTCAGGTATTCCTGGGATAGACCGTAAGCAGCTGCCAAGTAGAGCTTTTTCCCTGTGGGGTCGAGAAGACGGATGGTGGCAGCCTCTACACCTACCACCTCTGCCACTTTCTTGACGATCAGATCGAGGACTTTGTCGATTTCAAGGGTTGACGATATGGTCCGGGCTACTTCCAGGAATAGATCTAAATAAGTCTTTTCCTTACTGTGCATGATCTCTGTTAGTTGATACCCAGTACTTTGGCCACTTTTTCTTCCAGTTCGTCCTTGTCGATGGGCTTGATGCAATATTCCGAGGCGCCGAGCTCAAGAGATTCCTTGGCCGTTTCTACGGTAGGGTAACCTGTCAGCATAATGGCCTTGATATCGGGATTGATCTTTTTCAGTTCTCTCAAGACCTCAACGCCACTCATTTTTTTGAGTTTAATGTCTAAAATCGCAAGATCAATGGGATTTTGCTTGGCAAATTCGATAGCTTCGTCTTCTTCTGTAAAATCGAAGACCTGGTGCTTCTTTCTCCTCAAAATGCGCTTGATGAGTTCTACAGCGTCCTCTACGTCGTCGAGTACCAAAATGTTAGCCATCTTTCTCTCCTCCTTTGGATGTATTTTTGACGGGAAATCTTATGATGAAAACAGTGCCCTTGCCCGCCTCTCCAAGGGTTTCATCTTCCACCGGAGACTGGAATTCAATGCTGGCTCCGTGTTCTTCAAGGATGGCCTTTACTACGGCGAGCCCGAGGCCTGTTCCCTTTCCTTCTCCCTTGGTGGTAAAGAAGGGTTCGAAAATCTTGTCTTGAATTTCCGGGGGAATGCCACAACCGGTATCCGCCACCGCGGCGATGATCTCGCCTTTTTCAGGATCATAACGGGTGGTGATGTAGATTTTCCCTTTCTCGCCGATGGCATGTTGGGCGTTGGTTATGAGGTTCATGAAGACCTGTTTTAACTTTTCCGGATCTCCCTTTATCTTGGGAAGATTCGGGTCGTAACGACGCACCACCTCGATGAAGTCCATGGCCAGGGTATGTTCCACAAGCGAAAGCACTTCGTCGATGAGCTGGTTGAGGTCTATCTCCGTCAGGGTCTTTTTCTCTTCTTCCCTCGCAAACTTCAGCAGCCCCTTTACGATGCGTTTGCAGAGCCGGGCCTGACTTTCGATCTTCTTGAGCATCTCATACACTTCTTCCTGGCCCTCTAGGTCCTCCTCCAGAAGCTGGGTGTACCCCAGGATGATGCCCAGGGGAGTATTAAGTTCGTGAGCGATTCCCGCGGCCATCTGGCCTATGGCAGCCAGTTTTTCCGAGTGAGAAAGTTGCTCTGCCAGCCTGGAAAGGATTTCCGATTCACTGAAAGTAATGATAAGCTCATCGGTTTCAGGAAGGAGAACAGCGTTCAGAGAGACCCTTTGAGGAGAAGAATCGTAGACAAGCGTGGTTTGAAAGCCTTTCAACCGTTTGTGTTTTTTCAAAAGTTCTTTAAATTTTTTCCCTTCATCAGGGGAGACAAACCAGGTAAAAATGTTTGGCTTGGAAGGGAAGATATTGGCAAGGAGAACATCTCCCTCACCATTGCAGATGATTATTTTTTCTTCGGCGATTTCCAGGAGGTTCTGGAGACACGCGGGGGAACAGACCCGTTCTGTCGAGACGGCAAAAAAGAGCTTGTTTTGGGTGTCCGGATGTTTGAGATTCATAGAATTGTCCTACTAGGTAAAATGTTAAATCGCAAAGGATTATATTTTCTATTCCGGGCAAAAATACCGTTTGAGCCTTAACTTTACATGAGTTTTTTAGTCCCAGAAATAGAAATTTATCTCGAACTCCTTTTGATCTGTATTTTAATTGTCTTTTCCGCTTTCTTCACTTGCTCGGAAACAGCTCTCTTTTCCCTTTCGCGTCTTGACCAGCTACGTTTGAAAGAACACCCCCGCAAGTCCTGCCGGCTGGCAGTGGAGCTCCTGAGAAGCCCCCGGCAAGTTCTGGCAACCATCCTCATCGGAAACGAATTTTCCGACATCATATCCTCCTCCGTGGCCACGATGCTTCTTGTCGATCTTTTCGGCCCCCGCGGTGAATTGATTGCTTACCCTCTTATGACGATTGTTCTCTTCCTGGCCGGAGATTTGATTCCGAAAGTGATCGGTTTTCGCAAGCGGGAAAGGATGGCCTGCTTCCTGGCCCCGGTCATGAAAACCTTCATCTACGTTTTCTCTCCCATAAGGGTCCTCATGCTTTCCTTTACAAACGCGTTTCTAAGGCTTTTTGGGCTTCCTACCCGGGAGGAAGCAGGTCTTTCCGAGGAGGACCTCCTCCATCTGGTGGAGGAGAGCTATCGCTCCGGACTCCTGGGGGAGCAAGAGAAGCGCTTCATTTATGGCCTCCTGGAATCCGAAAATGTTCCCGTGTCCGCTATCATGACCCCTCGCAGAGATATCTTTGCCCTGGAGGACGGCCCCATCACCGAGGAACTCTTGCACATCATCAAAAAGAGGCGCTTTTCCCGTATCCCCGTGTATCGTGGAGACTTAGACCACGTGATAGGCGTTCTCCACGTGAAGGATCTTCTGCGCTGGCAGCTTGAAAGACGAGCAAAGCGCCTGGCTGACCTGGTACGTCCGCCCTTTTTTGTGCCCGAAATGATGAAGGTTCGCACCTTGCTGGAAGAATTTCAAAAGAGGCGCCTCAAGTTCGCCCTGGTGGTGGACGAGTATGGCACCATCGTGGGGTTGGTGACCCTGGAGGATGTGCTGGAGGAGCTTTTCGGTGAGATCTACGATGAATTTGACGTCCGACGCGAACCAATACAGGAGATCGCCCCGGGGGTCTGGCGGGTTTCTCCCCGGGTGCGGATAGAAGAATTTAACCGGGCCACGGGGGCCGATCTCCCCTCGGAAGATTTCGAGACCATCGGGGGGCTTGTCCTCTATCTTTTCGGGGAACTGCCTCAAGAAGGTCAGGCCCTGGAAGCCTTTGGGTTCCGCTTCGTGGTGGAAAAGATCAGGGGTACAAGGCTTGTGAGTATCAGGGTGGAAAAGCTCTCATGAATTATCTGCAGGGACTCTTAATCTTCCTGTTTTTGCTGTTTTCGGAGGCTTTCTTTGCCGGGGCAGAAATTGCGCTGGTGGCAGCTGATGAAACAAAACTCAAGAAGATGGCTCGCACCAGTTTTGGAGCACGTCTGGCACTCAAGCTCCTGGCCAATCCTGAGTGGCTCCTTACCACCACCCTCCTGGGGCTCAATCTCTCCGTGATCGGAAACAGCGTCCTCACCACGGGCTTTTTGCTGGAGACCTTTCCGCGCTACGGCGGAATTGTCGCCATCCTGGGGTTGCCTCCGATGATGCTCCTTTTCGGCCAGATGATCCCCAAAAGTATTGCTCAGCAGAGGGCCCTTTTCTGGGCTCCGAAGGTGGCTCCCCTGGTCTACCTGGTAAGTCGCATCTTTTATCCTCTCATATGGGCCGTGGCCGGGCTGATTTCCCTCTTTACGCGGGAGGAAGGCGAAGGTCGCAAGCTCCCAGCCATTACCAGGGAGGAGATCAGGCTCTTGGTTTCTTCTGATGAGATGCTTGACCCTGGAGAAAGGCGTCTCATTGCCAAACTCATAGACTTCACCCACAAGACCGCGGCGCAGGTGATGATTCCGCTGGCCTGGGTGAAGGCCCTGGAGGAGTTTGCTCCGGTAGAGGAGGCCTTAAAGCTTTTCGTTCAAACGGGGTATTCGAGGCTCTTGGTTTACCGCGAGTATCCTTACCATATCATCGGGGTCGTATTGGCCCTGGATCTCCTGGGAGTGGAAACCAGGAAGGAGCCGGTTTCTCGTTTTATGCGGGAGGTGAGCTACGTTCCCGCCTTTAAGCCCGCCTCCGAGCTTTTGACGGAGATGCAACGAAGTGGCCAGACCCTCTGTGTGGTGGTTAACGAATATGGGCAGGCCATAGGGATCGTTACCATCGAGGACCTGGTGGAAGAGGTTCTGGGAGAGTTCTGGGACGAGTTTGATCAAAAGCTTGTGCCATACGTCAAGCTTTCAGAAGACCACTATTTGGTGAAGGCCTGGCTCGAAATCGAGCGTGCCAACGAAGAGCTGGGGCTGAACATTCCTCCGGGAGACTATGAGACCATCGGTGGGTTCGTCCTGAAGCTTGCGGGGCGTATTCCCAAGGTGGGGGAAGAGTTTGAATTCGACGGGGTAAAGATCCGCGTACGTCGGGCTTCCCAAATGGGCCTCGACGAACTGGAGATCTGGGTCAAGCGGCCCTCAAAAGATGAAAGTGAGCCGTCTAAATGAAACCCTCTTGGGCTTTGGCGGCATTCACAGCGGCCACCAGAGAGAGCTCTTCCAGGAAATATCTGGTGGTGCCGGAGAATTTCTTGGAAGCCTCGGAAAGTGATTGTGCTTTTTCACCGAGGCTTGAAAGGACCTCTTTTTGCCCCTGGCTAACCATTTCGAGGAGCCGCATGATTTCTTCGGCGAGTCCAAGGGCTCTATCCAGCTCTTCGGTAAGCGGAGAGGGTGCCTCTTCGGTCTGATGGAGGCGCAACGCCTTTTCGAGCTGGGCCTTGAAATCTGCCTTTTTGGGGTTTTGGTTTAAGTTTTGACTAGGCGTGGAAATTTCTTGTATGATACGTTCATGGATTTTCATTTTGCTACTCCTGCCCTTTTGGGATTGCCTTCGGTATTTTTGAGTATTTCCTTTAGCAAGGTAAAAAATTTCTCTTTGGAAGTCAAAGGCCATGGCGGTCTATCCTGAAAAATTCGATGTCATCGTCATCGGTGCCGGCCACGCCGGGATCGAAGCTGCGATGGCGGCTGTCAAACTTGGTTGCAGAACTCTGGTTCTGACCATCAACCTTGATCGCATCGGAGCCATGAGTTGCAACCCCGCCATCGGAGGGCTGGCCAAAGGGCATCTGGTGAAGGAGATCGACGCCCTGGGCGGGGTGATGGCGAAGGCCATTGACGCCACGGGCATCCAGTTCCGGAAGTTGAACACCCGCAAGGGGCCAGCGGTGAGGGCCACCCGGGCCCAGGCTGATCGCTGGCGTTACCAGGCCTACATGAAACAGCTGCTCGAGCGTGCCCCCCGCCTCACCCTCAAGCAGGCCATGGTGGACCGCATCCTGGTAAAAGACGAGCGGGTGGAAGGGGTGGAGACTTCTGTCGGTGAGATCTTCTACGCCAGAGCGGTGGTGGTCACCACCGGGACTTTTCTCAAGGGCCTTATCCATATCGGTCTCAAAAACTTTCCTGCCGGGCGGATGGGAGACCCTCCGTCCAACAAACTTTCGGATTGCCTCCGAGAGCTCGGCTTTGAGATCGGTCGTCTGAAGACCGGTACCTGCCCGCGGCTTGACGGGCGCACCATCGATTATTCCCGTCTCGAGGTGCAGTGGGGTGATGTGCCTCCCCCGCTTTTTTCCTACGACAACCAGGGCAAGAGACCTCCTCTCCCCCAGGTTCCCTGTTACATCACCTATACCAACGAAAAGACCCACGAGATCATTCGCGGAGCGGTGGATCGTTCCCCGCTTTTTACCGGGATCATCAAGGGTGTGGGGGCAAGGTATTGTCCCTCCATCGAGGACAAGGTCTTTCGTTTCCCTGACAAGCCCCGTCACCAGATCTTCCTGGAACCCGAGGGCCTCGATACGGTGGAAGTCTATCCCAACGGGATCAGTACGAGCCTTCCCATCGACGTTCAGTGGGCCATGGTGAGGTCCATCCCCGGGCTTGAGAGGGCCGAGATCATGCGTCCGGGATACGCCATCGAATACGACTACGTGAATCCCATTCAGCTCAAGCCTTCTCTTGAGACCAAAAAGATCGCCGGGCTCTTTCTGGCAGGCCAGATAAACGGCACCTCGGGTTACGAAGAGGCCGCGGCCCAGGGGCTCATGGCGGGCATCAATGCCGCCCGCTACGTGCAGGGAGAGGAGCCCTTCCTTCTGGACCGTTCCCAGGCCTACATCGGGGTCCTCATCGACGATCTGGTCACCAAGGGGACCAAAGAACCGTATCGCATGTTCACTTCCCGGGCCGAATACCGCCTCCTTTTGCGGGAGGACAATGCTGATCTTCGTCTCACCGAGCTCGGTTACCGTCTGGGGTTGGTTCCAGAGGAGCGTTACAGGCGGTTTTTGGCTAAAAAGGAGCTCCTTTCGAAGACCCTTGAGGAACTCCGCAAGATAAGGGTTCGGCCGGAGGAGGTTAACCCGCTCCTTTTGCGGTTGGGTTCCACGCCACTCAAGCAGGCGCAGAGTCTTTTTGATCTTTTGAAACGGCCGGAAGTCCCCCTTGAGGAGATGAAAAAATTATTTAGTTTTTTGGACCGGTTGCCAGAAGAGATTCTGGAGCAGATCGAAATAGAGACCAAGTATGCCGGTTATGTCAATCGGCAGCGTCAAGAAATAGAGAGGTTCAAGCGCTGGGAAGAGATGCTTCTGCCCGAAGACCTCAATTACTGGGAGATTCCCGGCCTTTCCACGGAAATTCGTGAGAAGCTTTCCGCGGTGCGGCCGAGGTCTTTGGGGCAGGCTTTAAGGATTTCTGGCGTTACTCCGGCGGCAATTACAGCCATTCAAGTATATCTGAAGAAACGGGGTTGGCGGCCGGTAAAAGAGGCCGCATAAGTTGAGGGAAGGTGTAAAATGGCACAGGAAACAAGAGTTCGCGAAGAAGCCAAAGAAATAATTGAAGAGGTGAAACCTGAAAAGGTTGAAGAACCGACACTGGCCGTACCCGTAGATCTCCCTCCGGAAACTTCTGAAGAAAGACCCCTCAAACAGGAGGAGAAGCGCAAAAGGGGGCGTCCCCGGAAGAAAAAGGCCGAGGCCAAGGGGAAGAAGGAAGAGAAAAAAGAAGAACCCAAGCTTCCCGCCCTTCCGGAAGAGGAAAAGGCCCCGGTTCTTCTTGATCCCCTTCAGCAATACTTGAAAGAGATCAGCAAATATCCCCTCCTTACACGCGAGGAGGAGGAAAAGCTCACCAAGGAGTATTACAAGACCAAAGATCCGAAGATCGCTTATCGTCTCGTGACCTCGAATCTTCGTCTGGTGGTGAAGATAGCCCTTGATTTTCAGAAGTTCTGGATGCAAAACTTTTTGGACCTCATCCAGGAAGGGAACGTCGGTCTCATGCAGGCGGTGAAGAAGTTCGACCCGTATCGGGGGGTGAAATTCTCTTATTACGCGTCCTTTTGGATAAAGGCGTACATCCTCAAGTTCATCATGGACAACTGGCGGCTCGTCAAGATCGGGACCACCCAGGCCCAGCGCAAGCTCTTCTATAATTTGCGCAAGGAAAAGGAGCGCCTGGACGCCATGGGGTTTGAGCCCGCACCAAAGTTGATCTCCGAGCGTCTGAACGTGCGGGAAGAAGACGTCATCGAGATGGAGCAGCGTCTGAGCGGTGGGGAAATCAGCCTTGACGCTCCCATCAAAGACGATTCCGACGAACTGCACCGCGACTTCCTGGCGGACCCCGGCCCCAAGGTGGAAGACCAGGTGGCCAGAAGAGAGGTCCTGGACAAGCTGCGTTCCATCCTGGAAGAGTTTGGCAAAGACTTGAAGGACAAGGAGCGGGTAATATTTTACGAGCGCCTCCTTTCGGAGGAGCCCTTGACCCTGCAGCAAATTGGCCAGCGTTTTGGGATTTCCCGTGAAAGGGTTCGTCAGATAGAGGAACGGCTCCTCAAAAAACTTCGCAAGTATCTCAAAGAAAGGCTTCCAGATGCGGAAAACTACCCTCTGGCCATTGAAGCTTCTTAGTCTCAGCGTTCTCTTCGGGATAGTTCTACAGACGGGTGTGTGGGCGGCTTGTTCACGAGGCGAAAGTTATTTCCATTTCCTGGTGGCAGAGTATTTGCTCGCCAAGGGGCGCCTCCAGGAGGCCCGCAAAGAGCTTGAAAAGACCATAGAATGTGACCCGAAGGCCCTCTATCCCCGCAAAGAGTTAATGAAGGTTTACGCCGAAAGCGGAGATTACGAAAAGGCCATTTCCCTGGCAAAAGAGATCCTGAAGCAGGCCCCTGACGACAAAGAAGTGTTGTTCATCCTGGCCAAGCTCTATTGGGCCCAAAAACGCTACGCCCGTGCCATCGAGACCCTGGAGGCCCTCCTCGAGAAATACCCGGATTACGAAGAGGCGCTTTCGGTATTGGCAAGTCTCTATCTTCAGCAAAAGGATTTAAAGGGCGCCATCGAAGCCCTTGAACGCTTGGCAGCTAAAAATCCCAAGAATGCGGCCATATTTCTGGAGCTTGCCCGCCTTTATCGACGCCAGGGAGATTTCGAAAAGGCCAGAGAATATTACGAGAAGGCCCTCTCGCTGGCCCCTCAAAAACAGGATCTCTATCTGGAGTACGGGGAATTTCTCGAAAAGATCGGGGCCTTTGCCAAAGCCGAGGAGGTCTATCGCCGGGGTTTGAAAGAAGCTCCCCATGCCTTCCATCTTTACGAGGCCCTCCTGAGGCTCTACCTTCGCCAGGAACAATTCGAAAAGGCTCTCTCGATCCTGGAGGAAATAGAGAAAGAGACCGGGCCCAATCCGCGTCTGTTGTTGCGGAAGGCCCTCATCTACCTGGATCTCAACCGCACCGAAGAGGCGGTGAAAATCCTCCAAGATCTGATCAAGCAAGATCCTCAGAACTACGCCGCCTATTTTTATCTCGGGCTGGCTTATGAGAAGCTCGAAAAGAAAAAGGAAGCCATCCGGGCCTTCAAGGCCATTCCTCCCCAGGATGAACTCTTCCCGCTGGCGGTGCGGCGCTTGGCCCAGCTCCTTGAGGATCCGCAGGAGATTTACAGCCTCATCAACCAGGCCCTTTCTCAAAGGCCAGACGACAAAAATCTTTATCTTCTGGCCGGTACCATCTTCGAAGAACTCGACGCCTGCGATCTCGGAGAAACCATCCTCAAGAAAGGTCTCAAGAGATTCCCGGATGATCCCGATTTGGCGGTCACGCTTGGCCTTTTGTTGATTTGTCAGGGCAAAGAGAGGGAAGCGGTAAAGCTTCTTGAGCCCTTACTTGAGAAGTATCCTCAAAACCCCACTCTTCTCAATTTCGTCGGCTACACCTATGCCGATCTTAATGAGAACCTTGCCAAAGCCGAAGAATACATCCGCCGTGCTCTGGCCCTCAAGCCCGATGACGGCTACATCATCGATAGCCTGGCCTGGGTCTACTACCGTAAAGGCCAGTACGAAAAGGCCCTCCAGGAGATCAAGAAGGCCCTCAAGCTTTCTCCCGATGATCCCATCATTCACGAACACCACGGTGATATCCTTCTGGCTCTGGGGAAAGAAAAAGAAGCCCTTTCCGCCTATCGTAAAGCGCTTTCTCTGGCCAAAAAAGAGCGGGATCGAAAACGTCTTCAGGAGAAGATCCAGAAACTGTGCGCCAAACTTTCCTGCTCCTCTTCCTGATAATTGCGGGTTGTGCTCTTCCACATCCTACGAAGTGGCAACCATCTCTGAGCCCCTTCTCCGGGGCCAAGGGGCGCCTTTTCTTTGAAGTTTCGACCCCTAGAGGGAAATTTGAGGGGGAGAGTTTCTTTGTGGCAGGGCGCAGCTTTTTTTACCTCGAAGGGCTCTCTCCCTTTGGGTTTGCGCTTTTTCAGGGCTTACTCGAAGACCAGGAAGCGCAACTGGTGCTCTTTCCAAAGAGAGAAGCCTACCTTTTGAGATTCCATCTTCCGGAAGAAGTTGCCGGGGCCTGGGGCGAGCTCCTCTTGGGGAGACTCCCCGCTTCTTTCCTCCAGGAGGCCCTCCTCTTCGAGACGAAAAATTTCTATCTCCTCAAAAAGGAGGCGGGTGCCTTTCGAATTCTGGCAAAGTTTAGCAAAGAAGGCGTTCTCAAGGAGGTAACCGTCAAGAAAGAGAGGACCCTTCTGCGTCTCTCTTACAGGGGATCAAAAGAAGTCCTCTGGGAGGTGCCCCCGGTTCGTTCCAGGGGAAGACTGGTTTTTGAAACCGTAAACTTCGTCGAAGATCCCCGTAAGCCCACCCTGGTGATACCCAGGGGGTTCAAGAGGTTCTCCTGGGAGCTCAAATGGTGACCCTTGAGTCTCAACTCAAAGGCCAAGAGCCTTTCTTATTTCTTCTGAAAGGTTGAAGGAGTGTTCTTCCCCCGGGAAGATGCCCTCTTTTACCTCGCTAATGAATTTTTGGATGGCTTTTCGCCCTTCCTCCGCGAAGTTGGCATACCTTTTGACGAATCGGGGACGAAAGCCTTCAAAGAGCCCTAAAAGATCCGGCAAGACGAGGATTTGCCCGTCACAACTTGGCCCGGCGCCGATGCCGATGGTGGGGATGGAAAGCGTGGAGGTAATACGGGCGGCAAGTTCCTTGGGCACACATTCCAGGACCACGGCAAAGGCCCCTGCTTCCGCTACCGCTTGCGCATCGGCAAGAACTTTGCGGGCGGAGGTGATGTCGCGCCCCTGCACTTTGAACCCTCCCAGAGAGCTTGCCCTTTGGGGCGTGAGCCCGATGTGGGCCATCACGGGGATACCGGCCCTCACGATGGCCTTTATGATGTCGCACACCTCTTTGCCGCCTTCGATTTTGACCGCCTGACAGCCTCCCTCCTTCAGAAACCGGCCGGCGTTGCGGATGGCCTCTTCGATACTGGTCTGGTAAGAGAGGAAAGGCATGTCCGCCACAATCAGGGCCCTCTTGGCACCACGAGAGACGGCCTTCGCAAAGACGAGCATCTCTTCCATGGTGATGGGGATGGTGTCTTCGTACCCCAGCACCAGCATGGCGGCAGAATCTCCCACGAGGATGAGATCGATCCCGGCTTCGTCAAGCAGTCGGGCCCAGAGGACATCGTAAGCGGTCAGGGCGGTTATCTTTTCACGACCTTTTTTGACCTGGATGTCTGGAATTGTGAGTCTAGAGTAAGCGGCCATCTTTGAGGCTCCTTTTACCGAGATATTCGTAAGCTTTGCTGGTTATTACACGCCCTCTTCGGGTGCGCCGTAAGAAACCACAGCGGATAAGAAAGGGCTCGTAAACGTCTTCGAGCGTACGCGGATCTTCACAAAGGGCGGTGGCCAGGGTGTCGAGCCCGACCGGACCACCGTCGAACTTTTCCATAATAGTTTGAATGAGAAGGCGATCGAAGGGGCCGAGCCCCCAGTCGTCGAGATCCATCAAGCACAGGGCTTTTTGTGCCAGAGAAGCATCGATGGTGCTCTTCCCTTCAACCAGGGCGAAATCCCAGATGCGTCGCAAGAGGCGATTGGCTATGCGCGGGGTGCCGCGAGCCCTTTTGGCTATTTCAAGCGCGCCTTCTGGTTCCAGCTCGATCTGGAGAACTTTGGCGGTGCGGAGGAGGATCTCCTGGAGCTCCTCTTCGCGATAGAAGTCGAGCTTAAAGGTGATGCCGAAGCGATCCCGCAGAGGAGCAGAGAGGAGACCGCTTCTGGTGGTGGCTCCCACCAGGGTGAACCGCGGGAGAGAGAGCTTGAGAAGCCTTGCCCCGGGACCTTTCCCCACCACCAGGTCGAGCCGAAAGTCTTCCATGGCAGGGTAGAGGATCTCCTCCACGGCGGCGGGGAGACGGTGTATCTCGTCGATGAAGAGGACATCTCTTTCGGAGAGATTGGTGAGAATGGCGGCGAGATCCCCCGGCCTTTCAAGGACCGCTCCAGAAGTGACGTGGATTTTGCTACCCAACTCCTCGGCAATGATATGGGCCAGGGTGGTCTTTCCAAGCCCCGGGTAGCCGGTGAGCAAGACGTGATCCAGAGCCTCTCCCCGGGTGGCGGCGGCGGAAAGATAGACGGAAAGCTCCTTCCGGACTTCCTCTTGCCCTACGTAATCAGCCAGCCTTTTGGGGCGGATCTCATGGGTGTTCATGAGGATGCTGAAAGCTTTTTAAGGGCCTTTTTGATGATCTCTGAGAGATCTTCTCCCTCTTGGAAGCTTTTTTCAAGGGCAGATCGGGCCTCTTCCGGAGAAAATCCCAGATTGAGGAGGGCGGAAAGGGCCTCTTCAAAAAGCGGGCTTGGAGAGGTCTTGCGGAGCCCCAGGCGGGAACGCAGTTCCACGCAGAGACGTTCTGCCCGACGAGGCCCGATCCCCGGGACCTTCGCCAGACTTTTGACATCGTTCTGGGCAATGATTTCCAGAAATTCCTTGGGTTCGAAGACCCCCAGAATGTTGAGGGCCAGACGGGGCCCAAGGCGTGAAACTTGCTGTAATCTCTCAAAGAGCTCCCGCGCTTCCAGATCCAGAAAGCCGTAGAGTTCCGGTGTTTCGTTTCTGATTCTCAATGAGACGTAGAGGGAGCATCTTTCTCCCTTCGGAGGGAGCCTTTCTGCGAGAGAAAAAGGGGTAAGAATCTCCAGAACAAAGGGCCCGCATTTGAGGAACACCTTTCCGGGCTCTTTGTTCTGGAGCAGGCCTTCAACTTGGGCCAGCATATTTGGACCTCTGCAAGTGATAAAGGGCCACCGCCAGGGCGTCGGAGGCGTCGGTGGGCAAATCGGAAGAAATCTCGAGCAGAGTGCAGACCATGAAACGGAGCTGTTCCTTGGGGGCGCTCCCGTAACCGGTGAGGGCCTTTTTGACCTCCAGAGGGTGATAGAAAAAGACCGGTTTTTCCGCGGTGACAGCGGCTAAGATGGCTGCCCCCTGGGCTTGGCCCAGTTTCAGAGCGGCATGGGGAAAGCTTTGTGGAATGACATCTTCCAGGGCCACGGCTTCCGGATTGTACTCGGCAATGAGGGCTGTGATTTCGTGGAAAATGGTGCGCAGGCGCAGGGGAAGAGGGCTTTCCTTTAGTCGAAGAGCTCCCCAGGCAAGAGGCTTTTGAGGAGCTTCGATGATGCCGTATCCCATGACCCGGGAGCCCGGATCAATTCCCAAGACTCGCATTACATTTTGGCGCTTACGCGTTCCATGATTTCGTCGGGAATATCAAAGTTGGCATAGATTTGCTGGACATCGTCGTGGTCTTCCAGGGCCTCCATCAGGCGTAGCATTTGTTGAACGGTTTTCTCGTCTTCGAGCTTTACCGTGGTCTTGGGGACCATCGTCACCTTTGAGGACTGGATGTCAAACCCCGCCTCTTTTAGGGCGCTTTGTACCGGTTCCAGGTCTTGCGGAGCCGTGATGACCTCGAATTCGCTTTCGTATTCACGAATATCTTCGGCCCCGGCTTCGAGGGCCACCTCGAGCAGCTTTTCCTCGTCTATCCCATCGCGGGAGACGATGATGAGCCCCTTCTGTTCGAATATCCAGGAGACCGCTCCGGGCTCGGCAAGGTTGCCACCACATTTGCCAAAGATATGGCGCAGCTCGGAGACCGTCCGACGTTTGTTGTCCGTAACGCTTTTTATGAGGACCGCCACTCCACCCGGGCCATAGCCCTCGTAGACCGCCTCTTCCCAGGTGGTCCCGGGCTCCTGACCGGTTCCTTTGCGGATGGCGCGTTCGATGTTTTCCTTGGGCATATTGGCGGCTTTGGCCGCCTGGATGGCCGCCCTAAGCCGTGGATTGGTGCTGGGGTCTCCTCCCCCCAGGCGGGCTGCTACCATGATTTCCCGGATGAGTTTCGTGAAGAGCTTTCCTCTCTTGGCGTCTTGAGCTGCTTTTTTACGTTTTATTTGGGCCCAGTGGGAATGTCCCGCCATAAGATCACCTCTGCTGAGAAGTCGTGATTTCGGCTCAAATCTTAGCCAGTTTTGCCCCTCTTTGCAAAGGAACTGACGAAGAAAGAGTTGGGTTGGAAGAGTTTTTTTGTTAAAGCATAGGCAAAAGAGCGAGGAGGTCTTATGGCGGAGCTCAGGTTAGTTGTTTCTCCCGAGGAAATCGCCGCCCGGGTGAAAGAAATAGGCGCCCGGATCACAAAAGATTACACCGGCAAAGAGGTCGTTTTCATCGGAATTTTGAAGGGCGCTTTTGTTTTTCTGGCAGATCTCATCAGGGCTGTGGAGATACCCGATCTGGAGATAGATTTCGTCCGCCTGGCAAGTTATGGCAGAAGCGATACTTCGAGTGGAGAGATCCAGATCACCAAAGATATCGAGCTCACCATCAAGGGTAAGGACGTCATCGTGGTGGAAGACATCGTTGATACCGGCTACACCCTGGAGTACTTCCAGGAAGTACTAAAACTCCACGAGCCCCGCTCTGTGAAGATTTGCTGCTTGGTGGATAAGGGAGAGAGGAGAAAGGCGAAGATCAAAATAGATTATTGCGGCTTCGAGATTCCCAAAGGGTTCCTGGTGGGCTACGGGCTCGATTTTGCGGAGAAATATCGCCATCTTCCGGGAATTTACGAGATTGTGAGGGAGAAATGAAGAATTTTTTGAGATTTGTCTGGCACTATTTCAGGAACAGCCCGTGGTACATGTGGGTTTTGAGGATAGGGTTGGCTTTGTTGCTCTTCAAGCTTTTCTTGTGGTCCAGGATGCTTGAGAATCTACCACAGAAATGAAAAAGGGGAGGCCAGGACCTCCCCTTCTCTTTACCACCAGCTAATGGTCTTATCGGCTTCGAAGATCATCTGGATCAGTTTGTCGTAATCAGCGTCCTCTTTGGCTTCGTAGAGCTTGAATTCCATCGCTTCGTTGCCTTCGTTCAGGATTTGGACGAGCTTTTTTACTTCTTCGTTGGGTTCGGTTCGATATACGTGGAGAAGCTTCATTTTAGGCCTCCTCTCGTCGATTTGGATTAGTCAGCACAGGCTGGTGGAGGAGCATGCTTCTGTTTGGGAAGCCCGTAACCGATGATGACATCAGCTTCTCTGAGCTTCTGGGCGAGCTCCTCCAGAGTGATGGGCGTAAGCCCAGCTTCTTCCAGATTGTACTTTTTGGCTTCTTCGTCTTCGATGGTATCCACGACACAAAAGACGTCTCCTTCCATGTCGCGGATCCAGTCGATATTTTCTTTGACGTATTCGGTAAGACGGGGCATCTTGTTGTAGAAGACGCAGCAATGGGAGTAGTGGTTTTCTACAGAGAGCCCCAGGGTGGAGCGGATACAGTCGCCGATATAGATGCGATTGGCTACCAGGAAGTATACCTTCAAAGATTCAGCCATAACGGACCTCCTTTATTTTTTAAAGCACGAAATATTTGCCGCACTCGTCCAGGATCTCACCATGATAAGCCTGGGTACGCATCTGCTTGGGAGTGAGACCACCGGGGATATCGGTTTCGACGTCAAAACCTTCACAGGTGTAGGAGTCGGCACAGATAGCCAGATCAGGTTCGGGGATCATTTTGACGAGTTTGGGGAAATCAGGCTGTTTGGTGAGATGAACGGCCTTAAAGGTGAAGAAGATTTTGACTTTCTTGCCTGCCCGCTGGGCAGCCTCCACGATTTTCATCAAATGCCCCATGTACTGGGGGTTGGTTACGAAAATGCCAAGCTTGTCCGGATCTTTAGCCATGATACACCTCCAGTCAGGAAATTAGCCTTTCTTTACGTAGAAACGGATGAAACCAGAATCTTCGCGCTCACCGAGGTACTCGTGACCAGCGCGTTCACACCATCCCGGGATGTCGTTACGGGAACCAGGATCTGTGCCCAGAACTTCCAGGATTTGCCCACTTTGAAGCTTCTGGATGGCCTTCTTGGTCTTGAGAAGGGGCATGGGGCAAGACAGACCTTTACAATCGATGGTCATGTCGGGCTTGATACCTTCTGGTGCGATTTTGATGTCGGACATATTAAAACCTCCTTCAAACAAATTAAATTTTCCTGACCAAGGTCAGGTTACATCTCGATCACCAGCTTATTAGATTCTTCGTTCCAGTCAATGATTACATACCACACTACCGCGATCAAGGTGATCAGGAAAAGCGCTCCGCCGTATCCGAGATATTCCGGGAGAAAGACCGCTTTCCCCAGATAGCCTTCTTCAATGACGTCGTACTCGGAGAAATAGTAGCGGATGATGGAGTTGGTGAGGGCAAAGACGATGGTTACCACTACGAGCTTGATCTGTCCTTCGGCGACCCGCCAAAGGCTGCCGGACCCTCACCCACCGGCGACGACCATCGCTGCTCCGAAGATGAAACCACCCACCAGGGCTCCCCAGCCGAAGGCCGGGACAACGTAGGCCATTTCAGGCTGTATCTCCTGATATTTCAGGATGGCCACGCCAATTGCCCCCAGGATGATGCTCACCATGAGAGCCTTCCCCATGGCAGCTTCACCGGTCATGAAGGGCTCCCGGAGGGCGTTGACCATGCAGAAACGGCTCCGGTGCATGATGTAGCCGATGCCAGCCGTGATGATGAGACAGCCTCCCAAGACTTCGGCGTTTTCGATCTCCTCGTTTCCAAAGTAGGCGTAGGTGGCCACGATCAGACCTACCAGGAGAAGAAAGCCAATATAGGGCCCCACCTTACGAAGACTTATTTCAAAGCCACCAGCGCTGGGGAAGTGTTCAAGCTCCCAGTAGAGATATTTGATCCCAACGATTACGCCGAAGATGAGCCCCACCATCATGGCCAGCCCGTTGGCAGCCAGATTGTGAAGGGCAACGTAGAAGCCGCCTACGTTACACCCGATGGCAAGCGCCGAACCGATCCCCATGAGGATGCCGGCCACGATGGCCTTGATGTATTCGATCTTGGGAGGGAATCGCAGGCCGAATTCCCGGGCCAGAAAGGCAGAAATGGCGGCTCCCCAGATAAAGCCGATATCCAGAACAGAAGATGAAAATTCCAGAGGATGCGGGGGAGCATCTTCATAAAAACCGATGGCGTAGAAGAGCCAATCTGCCCAGTTTCTGATACCACCCACGATACCCCAGGGGCGATACCAGGTCTCCAGAAGGATGGCGAAAAAGGCTAGCATCACGCCACCCATCATCGGGGACCAGTTGGAAAGGGCAAAACTCTTCCAACATCTTGAGACGGACTCTTTGAACTCTGACATTTACCCCTCCTTCAAAGGTTGAATTAGTCCTTTTCCAGTAGGCTGGCTCTAACAAAACTGAATGTAAGTGTCAAACATATTGAAGAGACGAAAAAAACATTTTTACGAAAAAATGGACAATTAAACCCCTCAAAGGGGCTTTTAAAGGGGTTTATCCCCTCAAATGAGCCCTGAAATATTCCCTCTCCGATGATTATCTATTTGAGTGAAACCTTGTTAGTATGACAGATTGTCGTACTCCCAACGATAACAATTAAGATTTTTGGGAGGAGAACTTGTCAACCTCTGCGAGGTGCAGTTTTTTAGGCGAAGCAAGGAGGGAGCCATGAAAAGAGGGTATCTTCTTTTGATATTTTTCCTTTTTTACGTTCTTTTGAGAGGAGTGCAAGCCATGGAAATAGCCCCCGGTCTTCACAAGACGAAGCTTGACAACGGGCTCACTGTCATCGTGGAAGAGAATCACCGTGCTCCGGTGGTAGCGGTCCAGGTCTGGGTAAAAGCTGGAAGCGTTTACGAAAAGGACCGCGAAGCAGGCATCACGCATCTCATTGAGCACATGATCTTTAAAGGGACCGAGAAGTACAAGCCCGGAGAGATCGCGGCCATCATCGAGAGTTTCGGGGGCACCATCAACGCTTTTACCTCCTACGATTACACCTGTTACTACGTTACCGGCCCCCTGGAGATCCTGGAAACGGCGCTTGACGTGCTCTCCGACGCCGTCTTCCACTCCGTTTTCGATCCGACAGAGCTTGAGCGGGAAAAACAGGTGGTGCTGGAAGAGATGCGGATGCGGCGTGACAAACCCGCTCTGGCCCTGGCCGAAGCGGTGATGTCCAAGGCCTATGTCAAATATCCCTATCGCCGCCCCATCATCGGCTACGAAGAAACGGTAAAGGCCATCACCCGGCAGGACATCCTCAACTATATGGCTCGTCGCTATCGGCCTCCCCACATGGCGGTGGTCATCGTGGGGGACATAAAGGCTGAGACCGCGCTCTCCAAGGCCGCGGCTGCGTTTGGTAAGGCCCCCAAAAAGCCCCCGGAGAAGGTCAAGTTTCCTGAGGAACCTCCCAAAAAGGAACCCGTTCTGGTAGCTCTCCAAAAAGACGTCCAGGAAGGATACTTCCACCTCGCCCTTCCCGGGCCCAGTCTCCTGGAGCCCGAGGCCCCGGTGGTAGACGTCATGGCCGCCCTCCTGGGGCAGGGAGAGTCTTCCCGTCTCTATCGCAGCCTTCGCCGCGAGAAAGGAATCGTGCACACGATTTACGCCTACACCTTTACCCCCATGGGGCCGGGGCTTTTCGAGGTTGCGGGCACGGCTTCTCCGGAAAATTTGCGAGAGACCTTGAAAGAGGCCCTGGTAGAACTCTTTCGGCTGAAATATGAAATGGTTCTTCCCGAAGAGCTCTCCAAAGCCAGGACCATGGTGGCGGCGAGCTTCGTCTACAGCCGTGAAACGATGCAGGGAGAGGCCCGGAAGCTGGGCACCTTTGAGATGCTAACCGGCGACCCTCTGAAGGCTGAAGAATATTTGAAGGCGGTCAAGTCCGTAACCGCAGAAGCTGTAAGAGACGTGGCCCGGAAGTACTTCACCCCGAAGGCGGTGGTGGCGGGGCTTCTGGCCCGCGGGGCAGGGGAGATCATCTCTCCTGAAGAGCTGAAGGCCCTGGTGGAGGAAGCCGAGCTCGAGGCGTCCGGAGTCTCCTCTGAGGAGGAAGGCTGGGTGAGCCCCACCATCAAGAAGGTCCTTCCTAACGGGCTCACCGTGCTGGTGACGCCTCAGAAAGATGTTCCCTCTTTTTCTATGGTCCTCATCTTCCCCGGAGGCTTGCGTTACGAGACCAAAGAGACCAATGGTCTCTTCCGAACTCTCGCCGCCTTGTGGACCAAGGGCACCGAAGAAAAATCGGCGGACCTCGTGGCAGCCCTCATCGAATCTCTCGGAGGCGAGATCGAGGGTTTTTCTGGGCGGAACACCTTTGGTCTCAAGGCCACTTTCCTTTCGGATGGCCTTGAGAGGGCTTTCGACCTCTTTGCCGAAATCGCTCTGAAACCAGCTCTTCAGGAAGAAGAGCTTGCCAAACTGAAGCCCGAGCTCCTCTCAGCCATTGCTCGTCAAGAAGACGACCCCTTGCAGCTCGCCATCCGAGAATATTATCGCCTGCTTTTCGAGCCTCATCCTTACGGGTTGAACATCCTGGGCTCCCGTGAGGTCATTGAGCGGCTAAAAGCCACGGACGTGCGTGCCGCCTACAACAGTTTTGCCGTTCCCGGTAGGGCTGTTCTCGCTATCGTGGGAGACGTAGACGAAGAAAAGATCTTTTCCCTCGTCGAGAGATGGTTTGGAAACTGGCAAAAACCTGGAGCACCGCCACCGGAAGAAAAGGCCCCGGCCGAACTTTTGGAACCCCGTCTTTCCACCATCAACGTGGACCGCGAGCAGGTGCATCTGATTTTGGGTTTCCGAGGGCCGCATCTCTTTTCCGAAGACCGGTACGGCATGGAAGTGCTGAACGCCATTCTGGCAGGGCAGGGCGGCAGGCTCTTCAAAACCCTGAGAGATCAGGAGGCCCTGGCCTATACCGTGACCTCCTTTCTCACCATCGGGGTGGACGTGGGAGGAATCGGCTTTTACATCGCCACCGAGCCTTCCAAGCGGAAACAGGCCCTCTCCGGCCTCTGGCGCGAGATCTTGCGGGTCAACCGGGAAGGGGTGAAAGACAAGGAACTAAAGAGGGCCAAGCACTGGCTCGTGGGGCGTTATCTTACCGGGCTACAAACTAACAGCTCTCAGGCCATGGAACAGGCCGTAAACGAGGTCCTCGGTCTCGGCTACAACTACGGTCTGCGTTACATTCAGAAGATCCAGGACGTAACTCTTCAGGATGTGCAAACGGTGGCCAAGAAATATCTTGAGAGCAAGGCCTATGTGTTGGTAACCGTAGGGCCTCTTGCAGACTAAGGGCCTTGCTGGATCTTGAAGGCTTCGTGAAGAGACTGGGTAATTGAGGAGAGAAGGGCCAGCCAGACGGTCATCTTGATGGCTGTTTTCAAGGAAAAGGTCCGCTTAAACACCTTTCGAGAGAGTCCTCTCAGCATATAGGTGAAGACTCCGCTGTAGAAGAAGAAGCTGAATATCCAGCGGGCGGAATCCAGAAGGGTCTTTTCGAGGTTTCCAGGATAATAGCGGATGCTGAAAAGGATACAGAGGAAGACCGCGAGGAGGAGCTGTAGCTTCTCTTTGAGAGTGAAATTGGGCCAGTTCATTTCAGCCTTAAACTTACCTTCTCGATGAAAGGCCCGAAAGCCCGCATCCCCTTGGCCTCGCTTACCGGCTGCAAGATGCCCTCATCTTTGACCAGGACTCCCGAAAGAAGGCTTACCGGGTAGCCTTCAAAGACCTCGGGTTCGAGAGGGGTGCTGGGGCCGAGGAGGATTATCTCCCGGGCCCCTTCCAGGAGAGAGATTATCTCTTCGAAAGTTTTGTTGATGAGGGTGACGGCGGTCACGATGGCAACGGTCGCTTCTGGAAGATGGGTGAACATTTCGGTTTCACTCAAGGCTTCGGCCAGACGCCCCTCGGTCCGCTCAAAGACCCAGAGCTCTGCCACCCGGCCTCTCAACTTGCGGGCCAGGGGTTCGAAGTAACCGATCATGGCCACCCGGTCTTCGGGTTCAAGGGAAATCAGCTCCAGCGGATCTTCCCGCAAAAAGTCTTCCCGGGGCTGGTTCAGGATGGCGTTGATGGTGGCAAGGCCGACTCCGGCTTCGAGGAGATTGGAAGAGAGGAACCCGCGCGCCACGAGATCCGCCGGGCGGTTGGCGAAATACACTTCCGGCTCCAGAAGGTTGCAGGTCTTTTTTTCTTCGAGCACGGTGTAGGCCAGGCCGAGCCGGCCGTCGCTCAACTTGACGGCGGTATAGCCGAGCCCGATCCTTGCGTCTTCCACCAGGCGCCCGCGCCCCCGGGAAAGAGCCTTCTCTAGGAGCCTTTCGTAGACCTTCATGCCTTTTTGAGGCCGCAGCTACCAAGTTTCTCGAGTTCTATGGCCTTTTCCACCACCTTGTCCGCTATTTCGGCAAAGACCTTGCCGATCTCACTTTCGGGATCAAGGGCCGCGGGCTTTCCGGTCTCGCCGCTCTTGGAGAGATTGGGATCAAGAGGGATCTTCCCCAGGAAGGGAACTCTCAGGTCTCTGGCAAGTTTCTCTCCTCCCCCTTCGCCAAAGACGGGGATGATCTGTTCCTTGCCATCGGGGCCGATGGTCTTGAAATAGGACATGTTTTCGATGATGCCCATGATGCGGGTGCCGAGCTCCTGAAACATGTTTATGGAGCGCACCACGTCGGCCACGGAGATCTTTTGCGGTGTGGTGACCACGATCACCCCTCTCAGAGGGAAGACCTGGGCTACGGTGAGGGGGGCGTCTCCGGTGCCAGGGGGGAGATCTATGATCAGAAAGTCGAGAACACCCCAGTCTATCACCTCGGCCAGCTCGGAAAGCGCCCGGTGTACGAGAGGGCCACGCCAGATGATGGGCTGCCCCTCAGGGGCCAGGAAACCAAAGGACATGACTTTGATTCCCCATCTTTCAAGGGGGATGAGTTTCTGGTCGCGGGAGAAAGGCCTTTCGCCTTCAAGCCCCATCAGGATGTGGACGTTGGGGCCGTAGATGTCAGCATCGAGAATTCCCACCTTGTACCCCTTCTTGGCAAGGGCCACCGCGAGATTTACCGCCACCGTGGTCTTGCCAACGCCCCCCTTGCCGCTTGCCACGGCGATGATGTGGCGAACATCCTTGAGGGCCTTTTTCTCCCCCACCTTCTTTTTCTTGCCAAAGATCTTTTCGCGCTCCTCGGGTGTCATGGTGGTGAGCTCCACTTCTACCTCCTCGACCCCGGGAACCTTGGCCACGGCCTGTTTTACGTCTTCGGCAATGCGCTTTTTCATGGGGCAGCCGGCGATGGTAAGGGCCACCACCACCTTCACCTTGCCGTCCTGGATCTCGACCTTGCGAATCATCCCGAGGTCCACCAGGCTGCGGTTAAGCTCCGGGTCTTTTACCCCTTTCAGGGCCTCCATGATTTCCTTTTCTGTGGGCATGGACTCCTCCTTTCCGCCGTCACTAATTGCGAACGAATTTAAATAAGCTGGGCGTATTCTAACACCAATGGGGAGAAAAAGAACAGGTTAAGAAGCAAAAGGGGGCTTGCGCCCCCTGGTTTTTAGGGAACAGCAAAAGGATCGGGAAGTTCGGGTGGTTTTACGATGAGGACGGTCTTGTTGGTGCGGTCGAGCACACCCCTGGTCACGCTTCCGAGATAATCTTTGGTGCTGTGGCTTCCGTGGCTGGACATCACGATGAGATCGACGTCTTCTTCGGAAGCCGTTCTCACGATCTCGGAGACCGGCGAGCCCTCGCGGATGATCTTTCTCGTCTTCACCCCGGCGGCTTCGAATTTTTGCGCCACTTCGTTGAGCACTCTTTCGGCCTCGGGCTTGAGGCTTTCTACCAGGTCTTCGCGCGAAATGTCGATGGGAGTCGCCCAGATGGTGGGAAGATGGATCACATAGAGGCAGAGGACTTCGGCCCCTTCCTTCTGGGCCAGGTGAAGGGCCGGCTCCAAGGCCAGAGCCGAATCTTCGGAGCCGTCATACGGGAACAAAATTTTTTGAATCTGCCAGGCCATGATACTCCTCCTCTTTTTCTTTTAAAGTATGAAGGTTAAAACCTAAATCAAGGACTTATCTCCAAAAACTGCGGCATAGAGGCAAAAATTTTCTGCAACCTGCGAATTTTTCTCCGTATCAAATGCAATCTTTTGAAAAATGTTTGGGGTAGCACAAATTATTTTTAAGTGTTATGCATTTTCCATGCGTTTCGTTTTGCTGTTGGTGCTTCTGGGCGGGTTATTCTCTCCTTCCTGGGCCAGAGAGGTTCGGGTCCCGGCAGGGGCGCGGAAGGTCCTCTTTTTCGACGCCAGGGGCAAACCCCTGGAGTTGTTGAAGGATGCCGATGGCGACGGTCGTTTTGAGACCAGGGTGCTCTACAGGGATGGCCAGGCTTATTTGCAGCTCAGGGACGCTGACGGGGACGGGGCTTCGGAAGAAGAGCTCCTCTTTGACGAGAAGGGAAGGCCCCGGGAGCTGCGTCTGGACCGGAACGGAGACGGGAGACCCGATAAGTGGCAGTTCTATCGTGAGGGAAGGCCTTATCTCCTGCGGGAGGACGAAAATTTCGACGGCCGGGTGGATCTCGAAGCAGAGCTTGGCCCTCACGCCCGCCCGCGTCTCGTGAAGCGCGATCTCGACCACGACGGGTGTTTGGAGCAGGAAGAAAGGCTTGATGGTGGGCAGCGGATCGTCCTTCTCAAGAAGTTTGGAGAGCCCAAAAATTGCCGATCCCCGAGAGTTTGGTCCAGAATCTACTACCGCGAAAAGGTGCCCTTCAAAAGACTGGTGGATGAGGACGGAGACGGCCTTTTTGAAATGGAGGAAATATTGAAGGCCGGCAAGCGCTGCCTCCTGATAAAGAAGGGCCCGAAGAAGACGGAGGCCTTCCTCTACCAGGATGGAATTTTGCTTAAGGGCTTTGAGGATGCCGACGGAGACCAAAAATTTGAAAGAGAATATGATTTTAAAGCTAAATCCTGGGGGTCGTTGTCTCCCCCGCTGAGTCTCGAATCCCTTCGCAAACGGTGTCTTCCATGATGGCTATCTGGGCTTTCCTCCAAAAGGGCGGTTTTCTCATCTGGCCTCTTCTCTTTTGTTCGGTCCTGGGGCTTGCCATCTTCCTGAATCGTCTCGTGGTCTTACGGAACCTCAAAAAAGAAGAGGCCCTCTACCATTTTCCGTGGAAGAGGCTGGGGCCGGAGGATCTGTCCCGGCTGGCTGCGGGAGACGGGATTCTTGCCCGCATGGCCCGAGAGATCGCCCCGGTTTGCTGTAAGGACCGGGCCTTTCTCGAATCTCTCCTGGGCCACCTCATCGACCAGCAGATCGCCAAGGTCTCCCGCTATCTCGACCACCTGGCAACACTCGCCTCCATTGCACCTTTGCTGGGCCTTTTGGGGACGG
The DNA here is from genome assembly GCA_013153725.1 of Thermodesulfobacteriota bacterium. Classification (GTDB taxonomy): domain Bacteria; phylum Desulfobacterota; class Thermodesulfobacteria; order Thermodesulfobacteriales; family Thermodesulfatatoraceae; genus Thermodesulfatator. The sequence continues at coordinate 1,141 of JAADDY010000021.1, read as the reverse complement.
TTACGGGACTCATCAAGGCCTTCATGGTGGTGGAAAGAGCCGGCGGAAAGGTAAACGCCGCCATGCTGGCCGGTGGCATCTGGGAGGCCATGCTGACCACCGCGGTGGGGCTTGCGGTGGCCATTCCCCTGATCGTAGGGCATCGCTATCTTCTGAGCTCCCTTGAAAACTACGAGGAATCACTTGAGCTTCTTGCCCTTCGCCTCATAAAGGCCCTCTTTAGCGAGACCGATGAGAAGAAAACGCCTTAAAGGAAAAGGGGTCGAGATCCCCGTCACACCTCTCATCGATATCGTCTTTCTGCTCCTCATCTATTTTCTGCTCACCAGCCACTTCGTGGAGCAGGAGGCCTTCAAGGTAAGGCTTCCTGAAACCACCTCCCGAGGGCAGGTGGTGGAGGAGGCCTTGACCATCACCATTACCAGGGAGGGAGATTTTTTCGTCAATCAGAGAAAGGTCTCGCCCGCTCTTTTGGAGGAGGAGCTTAAGCGGATTGCCGCGGAGAGGGCCATCTCGCGTGTTCACCTTGAGGCGGACCGGGAGGCCAGGGTGCAATGGCTGGTGAGAGCCATGGAAGCCGCCAAAGAGGCGGGGCTCAAGAACGTTTTGGTGAAAACCGTAAGGGTGACGAGGTAGCTTTGAGGATTCGGCAAGGTGAGCCTCCTTTTTTCTATTTTTTGTTGGGGTCCTTTCTCCTCCACTTCCTATTTTTGGCCTTTCTCTCCTGGAAGGAAACTTCGCTTCCCCAAAACACCGAGGTCTCTTTTGAACTTGTAAGTGCCGAAGAAACAAGCCTCCCTCCCATGGCAAGGCCCTCTTTGAGCCCGGAGCCGCTTCCCCGGCCTTCTGAAATCCCTGCGGTGGAGAGGGTGACACCTGTCGCAAAGACCTTGCCCCGTAAGGCTACGCAGGCCCTTTCTATGGTAAGAGAAATCAAGATCGAAAAAGACCTCCTTCTGCGGGGTGGTTTTTCTGCGGAAGAAATCCCGGCCCTTCCCCAAAGCGGTGTGAAGCCGGCCTCTGCCCCGCGGAAGGAAGCCGGGAGCGATTATTTTTCGCAGGTGAGGCGGCTCATCGAGGAGGCCAAAGTTTATCCCCTGCGGGCGAGGCTTGCGGGTTACGAGGGTGAGGTGCGGGTCTC
>JAADDY010000089.1 GCA_013153725.1 Thermodesulfobacteriota bacterium | reverse complement strand
AGGTAAGTGTCTTCTATCCCGATAACCCCCAAATCCGGCACGTGACATTTTGGTTCGAGGGCCACCACCATACCCTCTTCAAGAGGGACATCGACCCCGGCGATGGGGGGCCATTCGTCAATCTCAAGCCCTACCCCGTGCCCCACAAAGGGCACCCTTTCCGGGCCGTGAGCCATAAAGCAGGAGGAAAGACCGAGCTCCTCCGCCAGAGAAAGGGCCGTTTCATAGATTTGACGGGCCGAAACCCCGGGGCGCAAAAGCCCCTCGAGTTCTCTCAGGAGGATGGAGACCTTCTCGTAAAGGCTGACAGCTTCTTGTGGAAGTTCGCCAAAATAAAAAAGCCTGCTTTGATCCACCATGTAACCCTCGTACCAGCCCGCGTAATCGATGAGAATGGGCTCATCCGGGCGGATCTCTTTGAACGAAGGCCCCTGGGGAAAACCGAAAACCCCGGCTCCTCCCTGCCCCGTAGTGACATAAGAGGGCACCACGGCGGAAACTCCCGAAAGAAAATGGCCATAAGCAAGCTCCTGTCCGAAACCGTAAGTGCGCGTATAGGCTGGATGCCCTCGCCTTCTGAGCTCCGCCTCAAAAAGCCCGGCGGCTTCAAGTTCCGTCATCCCAGGCCGCAAACGGGGCAAAAAGGCCTCTAAAGCTTCAGAAAGCATCCTGGCAGCCTCTTTCAGACAAGATATCTCGTAGGCACTTTTGATGGCCCGCAATTTTCTTAAAAGTGGGCCGACGTCTCCAAGCTCAAAAGAGGCGAGAAGCTTGCGATAGCGCGCGTAAATGTTGACTGGCAAGCGATCTTCTTCCAGGGCAAGTCTCTTGATAGACAAGTCCTCCAGAAAACGGGGAAGCTCTTTGAGACTCCTGAAAGGACGCGGGGCCACAAGAGGGCTTTTTTCCGGTCGTCCCATGGTGCGGTACACCAGGAGATGGGGCTCGCCCTCCTTGGTAACGACCAGATGGCCATCAACGAAAAACCCCGTAAGGTAGAAGATGTTCAAAGGATGGCGCAGAAGGGCAGCTTCAAAGCCTGTGGCTTCCAGCGCCTTCGCAAGTTTCGAGACTCTCGCACGAAGCTCTTCTTCAGGAGGCGGCATGAGAGAGCCTTTCGGCTATCTTGAGCACCGTTTCGGCGTAAGGTTGGCTCTTGTTGTAAGTCTTGATGACTCGCAGCTGGGCTTCTCTGGAAGAGGCCTTAGCCCAGCCGTGGCGGGCCAGATAATTGGCCATGCTGGCCAGGGCATCTTCAAGCTCGAAGAGATTGACTTTTCCGTCTCCGTCCCAGTCGTAACCATACTGGAGCACGCTTGAAGGGACGAACTGAGGAAGCCCGAAAGCGCCAAAGATGGAACCTTTGATGGCAAGCGGATCAAGCTCGTTTTGCTGCGCGTAGCGCAAGAGGGCCACAAGCTCCCTCTTGGCCCACCGGGCCCGGCGAAGCATAAAATTTTTGAGGCGAGCTTCCTCTTCAGGAGAAAGCCCTGCCGGAAGGTGCTTCTTCACCCTTTCCCAGTCTTCCGAAAGAGCAAGGCTTGCCAGGACGTTAAAGGTCCGGTATTTGCCGGTATAATGGCCCAGGTCCGTCTCCACCAGGAAGATGGCCACCAGGATCTCTTTGGGAACCCCAAAGTGCCTCTCGAGAGCTTGCAACAATTCGCGATGCTCCTCGAGAAACTTTTGAGCCCGGGAAATCCTTTGGGGGGCCAAAAACTGGGCGTAATTGAGCTTGTATTCGTCGTGCAGAAGTTTGCGTGGCATGATTTGAGGCAGGAAACGCACTTCCGGCCTCGAGAAGAGCTCCTTGAGATAGCTTTCCGAGAAGCCCTTCTCTTTAAGGTAGGAGATGAGGGGAGCAAATTCCGAAGCCCAGCAGAAACTTCCCAGCAACCAAAAAAGAGAAAACAGCAGTAACCTACGTCTCATTTAACACCCCAAGTTTTTGTAGTATCTCTTGCAATTTTTCAAAAGTTACCGGTTTCCGTAAATAATAGGCTTTCGATATCCCTTCAACCTTTGCCTGAGTTTCTGAATTTATCAGACCGGTGAGAAAAATTATAGGGGTTTGGGGATCTTTTTCACGGATCCTGTTAGCAAGCTCAAAACCGTCTATCTTCGGGAGCCTCACATCCAAAACGTAAAGATGGAAAGGCCCCTCTTTCAAAGCTTCCAGGGCCTCTTCCCCGTCAACCGCCTTCTGCACCCCAAAATGCATCAAACGAAAGAATTCTCCCAAAATTTCAAGAACGTCAATTTCGTCTTCAACAATCAAAACTTTTTTCATCTTTTTCGCCCCTCCCGCAAATTGGAAGCTGAATTTAAATACGTCTTTACTAAATTCCAAAAACGAGAGCAAATAGGAAAGAAAAGTCTGAAATCTCCTTTTAGAGGAAATTGCTAGGAAATGGCGGCAAGAGAAATTTAACACGAATGGTTATTAAAATTTTTTGAAATTTTTAAGGATGCATCATCAAATTTAGAGAGATCAAATTTGCCACCGTTTGGGAACTTGCAAAAATCTTCTTCCTTTTTAGGCTGAAGGCATGTTTCCGAGAAAAGATTTCGAGGCCTGGCTTCGGGAAATCAGGCGTGAAATTCACGCCTGGCCAGAGCTCGCTTACAAAGAAGAACGCACCGCCACCCTTATCAGTCGAGAACTCAACGCCTTGGGTCTCACACCACGCACCGGAATAGCCCGCACCGGAGTCGTGGCCGACATTGGCAAGGAAGGTCCCATGGTGGCTCTGCGGGCCGACATGGATGCCCTTCCTCTACAGGAGGAGACGGGGCTTCCCTTCGCTTCCAGAAGGCCTGGAATTATGCACGCCTGCGGCCACGACGGTCACGTCGCCATACTTTTGGGGGCCGCAGCTCTCCTGGCGGAAAACCCGCCCGAAGGAGGGCGAGTGAGGCTCATCTTTCAGCCTGCCGAGGAACACGGCGCCGGGGCCCGGGCGATGATAGAAGAAGGGGTGCTGGAGGGAGTTTCCTTCATTTTCGGAGGGCACATCGACCGGCACTTCCGGATAGGCGAAATCGCCGTCAACGAAGGGCTCATTTGCGCCTTTACCGATGCTTTCAACGTCACCATAAACGGCAAGGGGGGGCATGCCGCCTGGCCACACGAAGCGGTAGACGCCGTGGTGATAGGATCACTCCTGGTGATGAACATCCAGACCATCATTTCCCGGGAGATAAATCCTGCGCACCCCTGTGTCATCACCGTGGGCAAGTTTGAAGGAGGAAGCGCCCATAATGTGATCGCTGAAAGGGCCCATCTGGAGGGAACCATTCGGAGTACCGACCCCGAGACCCGCAGGCGTATCATGGAAAGCCTCAAACGCATGAGCCGCGGTCTGGCCGAAGTCCACCGGGCCGCAATCAAGCTCGAAATCAAAGAGGGCTATCCCCCGGTAATAAACCACCCGGAAGCGGCCCAAATAGCCCAGCAAGCGGCCCTCAAGACAGTGGGGCCTGAGGGCCTCGTAAGGCAACCTCACCCAAGCCTCGGTGGGGAAGATTTCGCCTTTTATCTTCAGAAAGTGCCGGGATGTTTCGTGCGTTTGGGCGCGGTCAAAAAAGGACTTGAAAATATCCCAGCTCATAGTCCAAAATTTGATTTTGATGAGCGGGTATTGTCGCTTGGAGCCCGGTTTTTTGCCGAAGTAGCAAGGCTTGCCATTGCATACCTCAAAAACAAACAAAAAGACCATTCGCTTTCAGAAGAGTGACCCCTTCACCCTGGGGGTAGAAGTCGAGTTACAGGTCCTTTCGGCCTCAAGCTTGAACCTCACCCCTCTGGGCCCCGAGATCCTGAGAAAAACCCCACCTGAGCTCCGCCCCTTCGTCAAACCGGAGGCCTACCAGTCCATGATCGAAATCATCACCCCGGTCTGCAAAACACTTTCCGAGGTAGAAAAATTTCTGCGAGAAGGCCTCCAAACCCTTGAAAAAATAGCCCAAAACGAGGGAGCTCTTCTCCTTCCCCTGAGCCTCCACCCCTTTTCCCGCGCAAAAGAGCAGAAAATCTGGGGCAAAAAACGTTATCTCAAGATTTTCGAAGAACTGCAGCTGGTGGGGAGACGGTTTATCGCCCAGGGGCTCCACGTCCATCTCGGCATGCCCGATAAAGAAACGGCCCTCAAGGTCTACAACCTTCTGCGACCTTATCTGCCCCTCCTCCTTGCTCTGAGCACCTCTTCGCCTTTCTATGAGGGGGAAAAAACGGGCTTTCACTCCTACCGCAGCAAGCTCTTCGAGGTGCTTCCGCTTGCCGGCCTTCCCAGAAGCTTTGGTTCTTGGGCGGAATACGAAGCGCTGGTGGATATCCTCCTGCGGCTCAAAATCATTTCCTCCTTGAGAGATCTCTGGTGGGACATCCGTCTGAAGCCCGAACTGGGCACGGTTGAGATCAGGATTTGCGATGTTCCGGGGCGCTTTCGGGACCTCCTGGCCCTGGTGGCCTTCATTCAGGCCCTGGCCTGTTTCGTCTCGGAGAAAAAGCCTCCTCCAGGGCTTCCACATGAAATCATCTCTTTCGGGAAGTGGCAGGCGGCCCGCCACGGTCTCAACGGCTCTTTTGTGGAGCCGGAGGGCCTGAAACGAAAAAACTTCCGGGCCGCCACCAAAGAACTCCTTGAAAAGCTCCAAGGCCCCGCCCGAAAGCTCGGAAGCGAAGGAGCCCTGAAATCTCTCCCCTTACTTTTGGAGGAAAGACCCGCTTCCTTTCGCATGCTTGCGCTTTTTGAAAAGGGCGCTACCTTTCGCGAGATCATAGAGTCTCTCAGGGAGGATTTCTGGTCGTGAAAAAGGGAGCCGTGGCCTGTGGCAACAGATATACCGCCCAGGCAGCCTGTGAAGCCTTCGAAGCGGGTGGAAACGCCTTTGACGCCATCTGTGCGGCGGCCTTTGCGGCGGGGGTCTGTGAAGCTGCCCTCACGAGCCTGGGAGGCGGAGGCTTTGCCACGATCTTTCCCTCCCAGGAGAGCCCCTTAGTTTACGACTTTTTCGTGGACACTCCGGGGAAAGGGCTTTCAAAAAGGCCCCGCGAGCTTGACTTTCGCACCGTAACCGTGGAATTTCCCGGGTCTTCGCAGGATTTTCACGTGGGTCTGGCTTCGGTGGCGGTTCCCGGCACCTTAAAAGGAATCCTCCTCCTTCACCAGGAGAAAGGAAGACTCCCCCTTAAAGAAATTGTTTCTCCGGCGATTCGTTTCGCAAAGGAAGGCTTTGAGGTCGACGCCTTTCAGGCCTACTGCTTCAAATTGCTCTTTCCCATCTTTTCTCTCCGCCCGGAAACCGCTGCCATCTTCTGCCCGAAAGGCCGCCCCCCACAGGAGGGTGAAATCCTCAAGAACCCTGACCTTGCTTCTTTTCTGGAAGCCATTCCAGAAAGTATCGAAGATTTTTACCACGGTGAGCTCGCCCAAAGGATAGCCGAAATTATGGCCTCTTCCGGCGGGCTTTTGACCGCCGAAGACCTCAACTCCTATCAGGTTTACAAAAGAGAGCCCCTGCATTTCGAATTTTCAAGAGGGGCGCTTTTCACCAACCCGCCTCCTTCTTTCGGCGGGCCCATGGTCTGTCTTTCCCTCAAACTCTTTGAAGAGCATTTCAGCGGCGGAGATTTTCTCTCCCGCGAACACATAATGGCCCTGGCCACCACTCTCGTGGAGGTCCACGACCTGCGGGAGAGAATCGTCCGGGAAGACCCTTTCCGGGCGCTTGAACTTCTAAAAGTGGCCCAAAAGGGCACCACTCACATCAGCACCGTGGATGCCGAAGGCAACCTGGCAGCCCTGACGATGACCTTCGGGGAGGCTTCGGGCTTTGTGGTCCCCGGCACCGGGATCATCCTGAACAACATCATGGGAGAAGACGATCTCCATCCCAGGGGCTTTTTCGCCGACCCTCCGGGAAAACGGATCTCTTCCATGATGGCCCCTTCCATCGCCCAGGTGAGAGACCGCAAAATAGCCCTGGGAAGTGGAGGGAGCAAAAGGATTCGTTCGGCGATCTTCGAAGTGCTGGTGGCCTTGGCTCACTTTTCTCTCCCCTGCGAGGCTGCGGTTTCCGCCCCAAGGCTCCATTTTGACGGAGAAGTCCTTCAGGTCGAGCCCGGAATCCCGGAAGAGACCCTTTCTGATTTCCCTTACCCCGTAAATTTCTGGCCGGTAAAAGACCTCTACTTCGGCGGGGTGCATCTGGTAGACGATCATTTTGAAGGTGCCGGCGACGAGCGCCGCGCCGGTATTTTCAGAATCGTCTAAAACAAAGTTCCGTCTGTACCTCTTTGCAACTTTTGGTGCCCGTTGGTGTCTCTTCCCTCTCAGGGCTGGGGTGCGGAGCTTAAATAGGCCCTTTGACCTGGGCCAAGCCAGGACAGGGCTTGGAGCCCTGCCCTGGCTTTAAGTCCGGAAGCGGGAGACCAGCTCTTCGATTTTGTGGGCACAGGTACTGAGTCTCGCCCCGTCCTCCCGCAACTTCGCCACGCTCTCTGCCACGGTGCGCACCGTTTCCTCAAGTTCGGGCACGATACGAGAGAATTCCGAAGAAATCATTGTTACCTGAGACATGCTTTCGTTGATCCCGGAGACGGTGATCCTCTGCTCTTCCACCGAAGTTGCGATGATATTCGAAACGTCGTTGATCTCCCCTATCACAGAGGCTGTTTCTTCCATCGAGGTTATCACCTTTCCGACGGCACCCTGGATTCCATGCACCTTTTTGGCGATATCTTCGGTGGCCTTGGCCGTCTGCCGGGCCAGCTCTTTTACTTCTTCCGCCACCACGGCAAAACCTTTGCCCGCCTCCCCGGCCCTGGCGGCCTCGATGGTGGCGTTTAACGCCAGGAGATTGGTCTGCTCGGCGATCTGGCCGATGAAGCGCAAAACTTCACCTATCTCCTGAGAAGCTTCCCCCAGCTCTCTTACGATATCGTGCACCCCGGCCACCCGTTCTCTCGCGTGGTGGGATATTTCCGCGGCCTTGCTGGTGTGCGAAGCGATTTCCGTGATGGCCTTCTCCATCTCTTCGATCATATGATGCACCTTTTGAGCCTCTTGAGAGAGGGCCTTCCCTGTCTCAGAAATAATCTCGCTCTTTTCCTCGAGATGAGTCGCCCTTTCCTGGAGCTGGTTTCCGGTCTGTTCCAGATCAGAAGAAGTCTCCCTTATGAGACGGGCTTCCTCCTTGCTGCTGATGATCAATTCCCTGATACGGGCCAAGAAGGCGTTGAAGGCCCCGGCCAAACGGCCTATTTCGCTCCGATCCTTCACCTGCAAATCCTTGGTGAGATCAAGCTCCCGGCTGAGGGCCGTGATCCCCTCCACCACGAAAAGGATCTCCCTTGATAACCACCAGGAGATAGCCACCAAAACGAAAATGGTGAGGAGAGAACCACCTCCAAAAACACCAAGCAGACGCCACACCGTGGCGTTCAAAGCGGAAAGTTTGGGGCCCTGATCATAGGCCAACAAAAAATAGGCCTTTTCATCCAAGGGATAAAGGGCGTAGAGATGATGCCCCTTTTCGAAAAGGTCGTCGGTGTTTGCCAGAATTTTAAGATCCCTGAAGACTTCCGGGTCGGTTTCTCCTCCAATTCTGTAGCCCCCGGCGTCTCTCACCACCCAGGCAAGATCCACCAGGCGCGAGGAACTCTTCACCTTTTCAAATATCCCTTCCGGCTCGATGAAAAGGGCGATAAATCCCGCTGGCTCCCCGTTATATTCCACCGGATGGAGAAGCTGGAAATAAAGCCTTCCACCAATGACAGAGAGCCCCTTTTGTTCCCCCGAAAGAAGAGCTTTCGGGTGAAGCTTCAGCTTCAAAAATCCCTCACGAGTGGCGTAAAAAACTTTTCCCTCCGGGTCCAGGAAGGCCATTTCCGCCTTCAAAAGATCCTGTTCGCGGAGGGCTTTCATGAAGGGGGCAGCCAGCTGGGCCAGGATGTTGGCGTCCTTCAGGGCCAGCCCGAACTGAAGATCGGTGCTGCTGGCGAGGTTCTGAAGGAGAAGGCTTCCGATGGCAAAGGAAGCCTCCTCTTCTCTGGCAAGCCTCCTTTTGAGAGCCTCAAGCTCCTCTTTGATCTCCACGATCCCGCGTTCTTTGGTGAAGTGGTAGAGCCAAAACGACGTAAAAAACGTAGAAAGGACAAACAACAGCACCACCGGAAGGATCAACTTGTAACGCAAGGAAACCTTTTCCCACATGGCTTCCTCCTATTTCACCGGAAAACTCACGCTGATGGCCCCGCGAAGGTCTCCTTCCTTGTAGCCTTCCTTGATCCTTCCAGCTATGTCGCGGGCCCCCTTGGGTTCTCCGTGACACTTGAGGCAGGCCTTCCTGATATAGATGGGCTGAAGATAGCGGTACTTGCCGTTTACGAACTCTCCGTAACCCTTACCCTTCGGCCAATCCGGGCTTTCGAACTTTTTGAGGACCTTTCTTTCGAAGGGGTCAGGCTGGTTGTAAGCGTTGCGGTATTTGAAGGTGGTCTGCTTGATCTGAATGTTGCAGCGGGCCTTGAGGATCTGGCCGGTCTCCCGACCAAAGACCGCCGGGATGTAGCCTTTGAAACCCTTGCCGGGCTGGTTAATACGCTTCTGATTCATCTGGACACTCATCTTGGCGGCGGCAATCACCTGCTCCACCACCTCCCGGGCCTCCGGATCGAGCTCTTCGACGTCTTTACCGGTAATCTGCTTAAATCTCTCCCGGATCAGCTTTTCCACGTATTCCGGCGTGAATCCCTTCTCCCCTTTGTTGGGATCGTTTATGAGATCCTGGTGTTCCGCCACGATGCCACGGCCAGCCACGATGACGTCTGCGATGTAGCGGGCGATCTCTTCGGCCTTCTCCTTCGAGATCGACTGACACACACCGGCATAGGCTACTCCGGCCAGAAAGAGAAAAAATAGGAAGATTCTCGCACCCCTCCCGGATACAAAAATATTCATGACACCCTCCCTTTCCCAGTTTTTCTCTCTTTTCGGACTGGAGAGAAAAAATGTTAAGAGCCTGTAACAAATCCGGAAATTAGCCCTTTGCCGCGAGTTTGCTGCAAAGGAGGCCCACCTCAAAGAGGAGATAGAGGGGAACGGCCATGAGAGCCAGGTTGAAGGCGTCTGGCGTGGGGGTGATGATGGCGGCCAGGATGACGATGATGAGGATGGCGTGGCGCCTGAAACGGGCCGCGGTATGGGGGTTCAGGAGCCTGGCCTTGGTGAGGGTGACCATGATCAAGGGAAGTTCGAAGATGGTACCAAAGGCCAGGAGGAAGAGCCCCACAAAATTGACGAAGTGCCCCACGGCAATTTTGGGGACGATGTTTTCTTTCTGAAAGGAAAGCAGAAATTTGACCCCGTAAGGAAGGGTCACGAAATAGCAAAAAGTGGCTCCTCCGTAAAAGAGGAGCACGCCTGCCAGGATAAACCAAAACCCCGTCCGCTTGCGGAAGCCAAAGACCTCGCAGGCCAGCAGCCAGAGCAGCCAGAGGAAATAGGGAATGAGGGTCAAGATGGCGCAAGAGATGGCCACCTTGAG
>JAADDY010000076.1 GCA_013153725.1 Thermodesulfobacteriota bacterium | reverse complement strand
AAGTCTACTGCCTGCTAATAGTTTGTTTTCTGTTGTTTCTTGCTCTAAGCACCGTTTATGCCCTCGACTTCACCTTCGACACAGACAACCAAGGGTGGGAAGGTATAAATGTAGGAAAATATGGAGGAGCAAGGGAAGGGTGGGGAGACTACTATCCTGCTTCCTGGACGGCAGAACTGGCAGGGAAAAATGGGGTTATCTACCAAACGGGAAACGACCAGCCAGAAGATAGGCCATTGTGGATGGGGTACAGGGGAGATACGGCTTTCCTCGGCGATCTTACAGGAAAAACGCTTGTTTTCGACGTATACAGTTCTGGTAACTGGAGGACGCTTGCTGGAGATCCACCAATGTTACGGTTCTATATAGGCAACCGTTTTGATGACGGTACATGGAATTCATGGGCTGCTTATTCTACTGTCTCAGTAGATTTGAATTCTTTTACGGGCTGGCGGACTTTTTCTATAGAATTGAAGGAAGAGAATTTCTTTAAATGGCCAAATTGGCAACGTTCCCCCGATGACACCTTTGCAGACGTTTTGCGAAATTATGATCAAATTGGCTTCAACCTGGCTAGCAATACCGACGATATAAACTGTTTTAATGGGGGAGACTGCACCTGGAGTGATGATAATAGACTACTCCATTATGGAGCTATAGCTGCGGAAGGTCAGGAAGCCACCTGGGCTTTGGATAACGTCCGTGCTGTCCCTGAGCCTTCAACACTTATTTTGCTCGGCGGAGCGGGTCTCATTGTTTTGAGACTCAGACGCCACCTCCTCCGAAACTAAGCGGAATTCTTGGTCTCCAGGGTGTGTTCTCTGGGAATAAGACGAGAGATTACTATCTCGTAGGTTTCGTCTGCCGCGCGCAATTTGCGCTGGCTTACGGCCTGTTCGAATTCCTTCTCTGCCAGATAAAGAAAGGGGGCCAGGGTGCGCATACGTTCCTTGTCGTGGGCGAGGTAAACGACCCCACCCGGGGCCAGATATTTATGGAAAAGACGATAGAGATGTTCGAAATAGCGCCCGCTAAAGACCACCTCGGCCCCTACGATGATGTCGAACTGGCCCAAATCTTTTGGTTCCCGCCAGTCGAGTTTCTCCACAATTACGTTGTCTAAATTGTTGATCGCAGCATTCAGGCGCAAAAAATCAAGACACTCTTCTTCGTAATCCGTGATGACCACTTCCCTGTGGCCAAAGGCCGCGGCGGTGAGCCCCACTACTCCCAAACCGGCGCCTATTTCCAATACACGGGAGACAGGCTTCAAGCTCGCCATGAAATCGGCCAAGACCACCGCCGCTTCCCAAATCTTTACCCAGAAGGGGAAATTCTCCACCGACGTAGGAGAACCATCAGGGAGGAGTTCCTCGATGTTGCTCGGTTTCACGATCTGGATGGTTTTGCCCCGGATGTTTAGCGGTTCTACCTCAAGGCTATATTTGCGCGAAAGTTTTTCGTAAAGGGGTTTTATTTCCTCTGGTATGGAAATCATGGCCTCAAAAAACTCCTCCTGCCCAAGTAAATTTTTATGGTTTTGACCTTGTTCTTTCGCCAGACTTTCATCTCTGCCAGCTTACCCGGTGGTGTTGAAAAAAGTAACCTCTCAAGCTGAGCCTGAGAACGAATGTTCTTTCCATTGAAGGAGAGCAAGACGTCCCCTCCCAGGGGCAACAATAGATTGCCAAAGGAGACCAGTTTCTGGGCCCCGCGGAGGCCAACACGGGCAGCTGGAGAGCCCGCGTAAACTTTGGTCAATAGAATTCCGTACGAGACCGGGAGCTTTAATTCCCGTCTCAGGGCAGAATTCAGTTCAAGGCCTTCCAAACCCAGCCAGGCCCAGGTTATTTGCCCGTCTTCTTGCGCCTTTTTCACCAGAAGACTCAGGAGATAAGCTGGCACGACCTTCGTCCGCAAACCAGCACTCAAATTTGGAAGATCCAAGGCGAAACCTATAACTCTCCCCTCCTGATCGAAAACTGGCCCGGACCCGATACCTATCAGAGGCAAATCTGCCGCAAAAAAACTCGCCAGTGTCACACCTTGAAGAGAAACCCTCACCGGAGACTCCGTAACCTGGCCCTCCCGCAAACTGGGGGCAAAACGCGGCCGGCCCAAAAGGAAAATCTTTTCTCCGGCCCCCGGGAACCTGCTGCGAAAGATGACCTTGGCCTTACCAAAGGGCTTCGTCCGCAAGACAGCGAGACCTGTAAGATAATCCACCGCCAGCAGACGAGCTCCTTGCTGCTTCCCGTTTGACAGGAAAACGTCTATCCAGTGGGCCCCCTGAACCAAATGGGCCGGAGCCAGAAGAAGGCCCTCTTTCGCAGAAACTACCAGAGCCGAAGCAACTCCCTCGGGAACCTCCCCTTGAGCCAGAAAGTCTGGCTTCAAAGGCTTAACGAGAACCGTGGCTACCAGATGGGAAGGAAGCGGTTTCTGCGCAGGCGCAGAGGAGCAAAAAAGGAGAACCAAAAGCAGGATCAGCCACAGATATCGCCACATTAGCTAAACCCCCACACCGCACAGGCTAAAAGAAGACGGTAAACCACAAAAGGATAAAAAGTGTGCGTCCGCAAGAAGCGCAAAAGCCAGGCAATAACAAAGAAGCCCGAAACAAAGGCCGCCAGGAAACCTGTAAGATATGGCAGGCTCAGAGAAGCTCCTTCTTTCAGAACCTTAAGGGCCTCGTAACACCCCGCCCCGGCGATGATGGGGGCAGAAAGCAAGAAGGAAAAGCGAGCCGCGGCCTCGCGTTTAAACCCCAGGAGGAGCCCCGTGGCCATGGTGATACCACTGCGCGAGGTCCCGGGAAGCACTGCAAGCCCCTGGGCCGTACCGATGAGCAGGGCCTGGGGTAAATTTATCTCTGCCAGGGTGCGATCCTTCCGCGAAAATATTTCAGCCACCAGCAGAGGTAAAGACATTATGGCCAGCTGAAAGGCTACCCGGTGAGGGGTGCGGAAATGGTTCGCTACCAGATCTTCCAGAAAAAAACCCGCCAGAGCCCCGGGAATGGTTGCGACGATGAGATAAAAGAGGAGTTTGCGATGCTGAGGATCCGTTTGAGGTAGAAGCATCTTTTGCCAATCTCTCCAGAAATAGATCAACACCGCCAAAAGAGTACCCAGATGGAGAAAAACATCAAAGGCAAGCCCCCCTCCTTCGATGGCGAAAAACTTTTCCGCCAGTACCAGATGGCCTGAACTCGAGATGGGTAAAAATTCGGTAACCCCTTGCAGGACACCGAGAAACAGGGCCTCAAAATGTGTCATGGAAGCCGAATTTAAAACACAAAACCCCTGCCAGCAATTCAGAAAAGCCTCTTTTTGATGAAGAGGAGCACCACCACCGCGGAAAGGACGAAGGAGAGGCTCATCAAGATAAAAAAGGCGTGGGGAGAATCCTGGAGAGGAAGCTTGATGTTCATGCCGTAAATGCTCGCCACAAGATTTGGTAGCATGAGTACGATGGTCACCGCGGTGAGAAACTTCATCACGGTGTTGAGGTTGTTGGAGATCACCGAGGCATAAGCGTCCATGGTGCCGGTCAAGATGTCGCTGAAGATCTTGGCCATTTCTATGGCCTGACGATTTTCAATCTGGACGTCTTCGAGAAGCTCCAGGTCCTCCTCGGTAAGGCGCAGGAAGCGACCGGATTGTAAGCGGCTCAAAACGATATCGTTAGCTCTAAGCGCCGTATTAAAGTAAACCAGGCTCTTTTCGATATTGAGAAGCTTGAGGAGCTCTTTGTTCCGCATGGAACGGTAGAGTTCGGCCTCGTACTCCGTGATGAGCTTGTCAATCAGACGGAGATAGCGCAGGTAGAGGCTTGCAATACAGAAGAAGAAGTGAAAGAGGAAGTGGATGGGATGTTCTAGGGTGAAATATCTCACCCGGTTGACAGCCATCAGAAAATCTTCGAAAACGGGGTTGTCTTTGAGGCAAATCGTTACGATGGCATCTCCGGTGAGGATGATACCCACAGGAATCGTCTCGTAGCGGATGTAGCCTTCCTCATGGCGAGGGTCCGGCACCCGCAGGATGATCAGGAGCTGGTCTTCTTCGAGCTCCACTCGTGGAGTCTCTTCTTCGTCCAGGGGATAACGCAGAAATTCTGGAAGGATTCTCAGGGATTCTTGGACGTATTCGAGCTCTTCTTCAGTGGGAGAGGTGAGACAAACCCAGCAATGCCGCTCAATTTGCGGCGCAAGGGTGAGGACGCCTTTCTCGGTGCGATAAATTCGTAGCAAGATCGACCTTCTTCGTTCACTTGGCTTGCCGTTTTGGTATCTTAGAGACGCAACGAATTTTTTAGCCGTTTACCACGATTCGACACTTTGGGCAACGGGCATGCGATTCGACGTTATAACAATCTTTCCGGAATATTTTGAGAGCCCTCTTGAAGTGGGAGCCCTGAAGAAGGCCCGCGAAAGGGGGCTCGTCGAGATAAATCTCGTCAACCTGCGAGATTTCGCTTTTGACAAACACAAAATGGTGGACGACCGCCCCTTTGGCGGTGGAGAAGGGATGGTCTTCAAACCGGAGCCCCTCTACCGGGCCATTACCAAACTCAAGGAAGGGAAAAATCCTCATGTCGTCTATCTTTCTCCCCAGGGGCGGCTCCTCAATCAAGAAATTGTGAGAGAACTCTTCGAAAAGGGGCATCTCGTGCTCATTTGTGGCCGTTACGAAGGGATAGACGAACGCATTCGGGAACACTTCATCGACGATGAAATCTCCATCGGCGATTACGTGGTCTTTGGAGGGGAGGTGGCGGCCCTGGTGGTCATCGAGGCCGTCTCGAGACTCGTGCCGGGGGTGGTGGGCAAAAAGGATTCCGTCGAGAAGGAAACCTTCAGCCAGGGTCTTCTCAAATATCCCCAGTACACCAGACCCCGGGAATTTATGGGATACGAGGTGCCGGAGGTCCTGCTTTCCGGCGATCACGCCGCCATTGCCAGATGGAGACGGCAGAAATCCCTGGAAATCACCTTCAGGCGGAGGCCCGACCTCCTCAAGAAGGCCCCTTTGAGCCCGGAAGACAAAGAATTCCTCAAAAAGCTGGGGTGGAAAGAAGAATGAAGAGACCCTGTGTCTATGTCGCTTTGATCCATTACCCGGTAATCAACAAAGAGGGGCGGCTTATCGCCTCCTCTGTTACAAATCTCGACCTGCACGATATCTCTCGCATTTGCCGCACTTACGGGGTGAAACGCTACTTTGTGGTCCAGCCCCTGCGAGAACAGCGAGAACTGATAGAAGAGCTGCTCACATATTGGCAAAAGGGCTCCGGCGCGTTATATAACGCGGATCGGCAGGAGGCGCTTAAAATTCTGCAAGTTACGCCAAATTTCGAGACTTGCCTCCAAAAAATAGAGGCAGAGGCGGGGGAAGCTCTCGTCATAGGGACTGATGCCCGCAAAGAGTTTGCCAATCTCTCCTATGCGGAGGGGCGAAGACTCTGCCATACAGGGCGGCCCGTACTTCTCCTTTTGGGAACGGCCTGGGGGCTTGCCCCCAAATTGCTCGACCGTTGTCAATATGTGCTTGAGCCTATTTACGGAAGCGCCGAAGACGGATACAATCATCTTTCCGTTCGCGCGGCGGCTGCTATTATTTTAGATCGCCTGCTGGGTGAACCCTGGTGGAAAAGTCTAAAGGAGGGAGATCATGCTTCCCGTAATCAGAGAGATTGAAAACGAATACCTGAGGAAGGATCTGCCGGATTTCAGGCCGGGAGACACGGTAAAGGTTTACTTCCGGATTGTCGAAGGAGAAGACAAAGAGCGGACGCAAGTCTTCCAGGGGGTAGTGATCAGGAAGCGGGGCTCTGGCACCGGAGCCACCTTTACCGTGCGCAAAGTTTCTTACGGGATCGGAGTCGAGAGGACGTTTCCGCTTCATTCACCCCGGCTTGAGAAGATCGAAGTCGTCAAACGCGGAAAGGTTCGCCGAGCAAGACTTTACTATCTGCGTGGGCGCACCGGAAAAGCCGCCCGCATCAAGGAGAGAAGATAAGTTGTTTGGCACCCCAGAGCGCTGGGTTCGGGAGAAACAGTTTTTAAGGACTTATCGCTTCGTGGCGGGTGTAGACGAGGTTGGGCGGGGGGCGCTTGCCGGCCCGGTGGTGGCGGCGGCGGTCATCCTCCCCTCCGACTTCGACCATCCCGAACTGGCGGACTCCAAGTGTCTCTCTCCGGAGAAAAGAGAAGAGCTCTACGAGATCATCGTTCGAGAGGCCGTCTCCTGGGCGGTGGCCCGCATAGAAAACGACGTCATCGACCAGATCGGCATCCTCAAGGCCAGTCTGCGCGCCATGGCCAAGGCCCTCCAAGATCTGGATCCCCAGCCTCAGCTCGCCCTCATAGACGGTCGCTTCACCACTCCCTGGGTGGGGCTCCAAAAGGCCATCATCGATGGCGACGCCCTCTGCCGTTCCATCGCAGCTGCTTCCATCATCGCCAAAGTAACGCGAGACCGGATCATGACCGAAGCAGCCAAGCAATTCCCCCTCTATTCCTTTGAAAGACACAAAGGTTACGCCACCAAACAACACCTGGAAGCCCTGAAAGCCCATGGCCCTTGTCCCCTCCATCGTCGCTCTTTTAGGCCAATTTCGGAGACCGAAAGACCCGAAGAAGCTGGGTCGCTTCGCCGAAGATCTTTCGGCCTGGTATTTTCGCCTTAAGGGCTACGAAATCCTGGCCCGAAACTGGCGAACGCGTTCTGGCGAAATAGATCTCGTCGTCAAAAAGGGAACAAACATCGTCTTCGTCGAGGTTAAGGCCCGCCGCACCAAAACCAGAGGCCGGCCCGAAGAGGCCCTCACCCCGCAGAAGAAAAGGCGCCTCTATCGGCTTGCCGAAGCTTATCTGGCAGCCCAACCCACTGAGGCGGAAACCTTCCGTTTTGACCTTGTCGCAGTTGATTTTTCAGAGAAACTGCCACAACTTAAACATTACCAGGGAGTCATCGAAGATGAAGGATCGTAAGGAAAGAGAAAAAGAGGCCCTCAAGCGCCGCCCACTCTGGGTGGAAAAAAGGCTTCCCGACGTGCGCGAGCTCCTGGAGGCCCCGCCAAAGGAGGCGGAAAGCCAGCTTTCTGCCCTCCCCTTTCGCGACCAGCTGGAACTCGTCCTCACGACCCCCTGGGAACTCCGGGAACGCCTCATCGTGCTCTCCCCCCAGGCTGAAAAACTGGTCAAGGCCCTTCCGCCCCAGGAGCTCTTCTGGACTCTCAAAGCCATAAGCCCGGAGGAGTCCGTAACGCTTCTTTCCATGGCTAGCGGGCCCCAGCTCCAATTCCTCTTCGATCTGGACTGCTGGCGCAAGGATCGCCTCGTCCTGGAAAGGACCCTTGCCTGGCTGACACTTCTTTTCGAGGCCACGGAAGACACCGTTGCCCGCTGGCTCAAAACCGTAGATTTCGACTTCCTGACCACGTTGATGAAACGTCTGATCGAGGTCTACAAACGCCCCGCCGGGGTTGACCTCACCGAAGCCCGAGACTGGCTTCCTCCCTACACCCTTGACGACACCTATTTCATCAACTTCCGTCTGGACAAATTCGAACCCCTCACCCGCCGGCTGATCGAGATCCTCATGGAGCTCGATCCGGCGCGCTACCGGGATCTCATGGAATCCGTCATCTGGGAGCTTCCGGCAGAGGTGGAGGAGATGGCCTACCGCTGGCGCCGGGCTCGTCTCGCAGATTGGGGTGTGCCCGATTACTACGAGGCGCTCGACGTTTACGCCCCTCTCTCCCCGGATCGCATGCGGCAGATAGAGCCCATCTATCTTCCCCCGGCCCCGAGCGAAGATACCCCACCTCCCGCCTTTCTCCCCGCCATCCACACCGAAGGGGTAGACCTTTTCACCCAGGCTCTTTCGCGCATCACCGACTGGCGCCAGATAGATCGCCTCAAAAGAGAACTCGCCTGGCTGGTAAACAAGGTCCTCATGGTGGACATCGGCACCATCGATGACGTGGACGAAGCCCGCCAGGTGTTCGACAAAGTGGCGGGTTACCTCAACATTGGGCTCGAATATCTTTCACGCGGCCAGGTAGAGGCTGCCAGGAGGATACTCGAAACCTACTTCCTGGAAGATATCTTCCGGGTGGCCCAGCGCCTCATCGTGGATCTCAGGCGCTACGCCCGCGAGATCGTAGCCTCCGCCGGTGTAGATCCTCGTCTCTTTCGCCACCTCGACGAACCTTACGCCTCCTATCTCAAGGGAATCATGGCCAAAGAGGCCAACCACATCATGCTCTTCATCCCCGAAAAGATCGGCACCGCCGAGGAGTTCCGGCCCTTCAGGAGGCTTGATGAAATCGAGCGGGTGCGAGGGGTGCTCGCTGAAATCGCCTACATGGCCCCTCTCATCCAGAAGGCCTTCGGGGCCCCACCAGCCTGGATCGCAGAGCTTGCCCTCAAACGCACCAACCTCCTGGAACCAGGCGACATCAAATGGAGCACCCTCATCCTCACTGGCTTGGCCAACTGGCTCACCCGGAAAGAATTTCGCTTCGAGGCCCTTCCTGTAGCCCATTGGCCCTCTTTTCTGGCCAAATTTTTCACCAAGGGGCCCGATGGCGAGAAAAACGTGGTCCAAGAGGCCGTGCGAGAAGAACTTCTCGAAAACTTCAAGCGCCTGGCAGCGGAAGAGGGGCCGGTGGAAGAAGATTATCTCCGGAGCTTTCTCGATTTTTGCCTCTTTCGGGCGGAAGAAGAGCTGGCCTACGTCGACCCCGCAGAGCCACCAGACCCACGTTACGTCCAGTGCCTGCTGCTTGAGCTTTCCGGTGGCCATGAAGGTTCCTGAAGTCTGGGAAGAGGCCTTCGAGAAAGTTTGCCAGGAGCGCCCGCCAAAGGTCCTGGTCTTGGGAGGGGTGGACGCCGGTAAAAGCACCTTTTGCCTGTTTCTCGCCCGTCATCTTTTTGAAGCTGGTCTCTCCGTAGCCCTCCTTGACGCCGACGTGGGGCAAAAGGACGTGGGCCCTCCCACCACCATCGGCCTGCGTCACCTGAAGGCCGAAGACTTCCATTCTCAAAGACCCCTTCCCGCAGACGAAATGTACTTCGTGGGCTCCGTGACCCCGGTGGGGCACCTCCTCCCTCTGGTGGTTGGAACCGGGCTCCTTTCGAGGAAAAGTCGGGCAGAGGTCACCATCGTCAACACCACCGGCCTCATCAAGGGCCCGGGAGTGGCTCTCAAGACCTTCCAGATCGAAAATCTCTCGCCGGATCTCATTGTGGCCCTGGAACGCGAAGAAGAACTCGCCCCCATCCTGGAGGGGTTTCGCCACTTGAAGATCCTCAGGCTGCGCGTACCACAAGAGGTGGGCCGAAAGGACCCCACCGAACGACGCAAACGTCGGGAAGAGGCCTACCGCAAATATTTCTCCGAAGCCCAAAGCCTCTCCCTTCCGAAAGAGAAAGTCATCTGGCAGCGCAAGAGAAGGCTCCTTCCCCAGCTCCTCCTGGGAGTAAGCGACGGGAAGAGACACCTGGGGCTTGCCATCCTCGAAGAAGTGGGCGAAGAACATTTGCGTCTCTTCAGCCCCTTGCCAGAAGAGGCCCACCAGATCCTCATCTGCGGTTCATTACTTCTGAAAATCCCCGGGCAGGAGATGAGGCCCTTTAGGGCTAACCGCTCTCGTAAAGGATCTTTCCCATCTCGGAGACGTCGTAGCCTCCGAGGGAGGCCACGCGCCTCCGGAACTCCTCGGAGGAGAGTATTCCAGCGATCTCCCGCCAGAGCT
>JAADDY010000083.1 GCA_013153725.1 Thermodesulfobacteriota bacterium | reverse complement strand
GCACGGATGTTAACGAGCTCAAAGGGCTTGCCCGTAAGCATGGAAAGGGTAAGGGAGGTGCGGAGGATTTGCCCGCCGCCCTCACCGTAGGAACCGTCGATGCGGATCAGCGCCGATGACATGCCACCCACTGCCCGGGAGAGATCTCACGCAAAGGCGGACTTTCTTTCTCACATAAAGATAAGGCCTCCTGACAGCGCGTGTAGAAAGGGCACCCTGAAAACGCCTGGCTGGGATCCGGGGGCTCACCCCGCACCGCTCTTCTCTTCTTTCGTCGCCGGGGATCAGGCTCGGGGACGGATTCCAGCAGGACCTCGGTATAGGGATGGTGGGAAAGCTCAAAGAAGTTCCGGGCAGGGGAAATCTCCACCACCAGCCCCAGGTACATGACCGCCACCCGGTCGCTCAAAAAGAGGACCAGAGGCAGATCGTGCGAGATGAAAAGATAGGAGAGTCGCAGACGCTCCTTGAATTCGAGGAGGAGATTGAGGATCTGGGCCTGCACGGAGACGTCGAGCGCCGAAGTGGGTTCGTCCAGAATGAGGGCCTTGGGGGCCAGGATCAGGGCCCGGGCCAGGGCCAGACGCTGCCGCTGGCCACCGCTGAACTGGTGAGGATATTTCTCCATGTCTTCGGGGGAAAGCCCCACCTGCTGCAGGGCCTCCGCCACCCTGGCACGCCTTTCCTCTGGAGGGCAAAGCTTGTGGATGATCAGCGGTTCGGCCAGGAGGTCAAAGATCTTCTTGCGGGGGTTCAAAGAGGCGTAAGGGTCCTGAAAGACGATCTGCACGTAGCGGCGCAGCCGGCGCTGCTCCCTCTTGGGAAGGGAGAAAAAGTCCTTCCCCGCCACCAGGACCTGGCCTTCGTCGGGTCTTTCAAGGCCCAGCGCCACCCGTGCCAGGGTGCTCTTGCCACACCCGGATTCCCCCAGGATGCCAAGGACTTCGTCCTCAGAGAGAGAGAGACTCACCCTTCTCAAGGCGTAAAAGGGCCTGCCTCTGGCGAAAAAGCCCCGGCGCAGGGTGTAGATTTTGGAGACGGCTTCGAGCTTAAGTATCTCCGGCATAAAAACACCTTACCCAGTGGTCTGGAGCCCAGAGTTCAAGAGGAGGTTCTTCCTTTCGGCAGAGGGGCCTGGCCTGCGGACAGCGATCCACAAATTTACACCCCGCAGGTCGCTTCCCCGGAGGAGGCACACTTCCCGGAAGGGAATAGAGTTTGCGCTGCCCCGGCCGAGGGAGGGCCGCCAAAAGCGCCCTGGTATAGGGGTGGGCAGGCTCTTCGTAGAGCGTCTCGCAGGGAGCCACCTCCACCAGACGGCCGGCGTACATGACCGCCACCCGGTCGGCTAGCTCTGCCACCACACCCAAGTCGTGAGTGATGAGGAGGATGGAAAGCCCACGGCTCTTGCGCAAACCGGCCAGAAGCTCGAGTATCTGGGCCTGGATCGTGACATCGAGTGCCGTGGTGGGCTCGTCGGCAATGAGGAGGGCCGGCTCCCCGGCCAGAGCCATGGCGATCATCACCCGCTGGCGCATCCCGCCCGAGAGTTCGTGAGGATAGGCCCTGAGCCTTTCACGCGGCGCCGGGATACCCACCTCTTTGAAGAGCTCTGCCGCCCTTTGAAGGGCCTTCTCCTTCGGGTAACCAAAGTGCCACTCGAGCACCTCTGCGACCTGATCCCCCACGGTAAAGACGGGGTTGAGACTTGCCATGGGATCCTGGAAGACGATGGCAAGCTCTCGCCCCCGTATTCGGCGGATTCCTTCTTCGGGAAGAGAAGTGAGCTCCTTCTCTCGAAAGAGGATATTTCCTTTCTCTATCACGATTCCTCGCGGAAGAAGCCTCAAGATGGCAAGCCCGCTCAGAGATTTGCCACAGCCGGATTCCCCCACCAGGGCCAGAATTTCTCCCCCTGCAAGAGAAAAAGACAGGTCTTCCACGATGGCGGGGCCTTGCTGGTAGGAAATTTTCAGATCGCTAACTTCTAACAATTGTGTCATGCAAATTTTACTTTTTTGCAAATTCCTCTCTTGACTTTCCCCTTCCTAACCACAACTTCTAACTATCCCAAGGGTAAGGAGGAGGAAGAAGTTATGTTCCCTATCCAAGACGATGCTCCAAGGCGAGGAGTGCCACTGGCTACGTATCTCATCATTGCTCTCAACGTGGCGGTTTTTCTGGTTGAGATCTCGCTTCCTCCACCGGTACTCGAAAAAGTAGTCTACTACTTTGGTGTCGTCCCTGCGCGTTATACCAACCCTCATTTTGAAAGCCAAGTCCTATTCCCCGGGCTCAAGTACCTGGCCTTCCTTACCTGCATGTTTCTTCACGGAGGCTGGGTCCACCTCATCGGGAACATGTGGACCCTCTGGATCTTCGGAGACAACGTGGAAGACCGCATGGGGAGTTTGCGTTTTGTGATTTTCTATCTCCTCTGCGGTTTTGCGGCTTCTCTCTTCCACATCTACATGCACCCGAACTCCACCGTGCCCACGATAGGGGCTTCGGGGGCCATTTCTGGAGTCTTGGGAGGATATTACGTGCTGTTTCCCCTGGCCAGGATCATCGTAATGGTGCCGGTCTTCATTTTTCCCTTCTTTTTCGAGATCCCGGCGGTGTTCTATCTCGCCTGGTGGTTCTTCCTGCAGGTCTTCTCTGGCACCCTCTCGGTGGTACAGGGTCAGATCGTCGGCGGGGTAGCCTGGTGGGCCCACGCCGGAGGATTCATCGCCGGGCTGGTGTTGTGTCGTCTCTTCTGCTGGGGGCGTCGTCAAATATCCTACCAGGACGAACTTTCTCCCTGGGGTATTCAAGCCCTGGTCTATGAGAAAACAAACCGTTAAAGGAGGTTGACTATGAGTGGATTCGACATTTTCTGGATTTTCTTCATCTTGATGACCCTTCAGCCTCTAATGCGACAGCGTTTTTTGGAGGCAGCTCGGCAGAAGATGATCGAAAAAATCGAAAAGAAACGCAATTCGAGGGTAATCCTCCTGGTTCATCGTCAGGAAACCATGAGTTTCTTTGGTTTTCCGGTGATGAGGTACATCGACATCAACGATTCCGAGCAGGTCATCCGGGCCATCCATCTTACCGATCCGGACGTCCCCATCGACATCATCCTTCACACACCGGGTGGTCTGGTGCTGGCAGCCTTGCAGATCGCCAAGGCCCTGAAGCGTCACAAGGCCAAGACCACGGCCTTCGTCCCTCATTACGCCATGAGCGGCGGAACCTTGATTGCGCTGGCGGCGGATGAGATCGTCATGGACGAGCATGCGGTCCTGGGCCCAGTCGATCCCCAGCTCGGGCAGTATCCTGCTGCGAGTATCGTACGCGTGCCAAGGGAAAAACCCATCGAAAAGGTGGACGACCAGACGCTCATTCTGGCAGATGTTTCCGAAAAGGCCCTCAAACAGATGAAGGAGCAATTGAGAGAGCTTCTAGCTGGCAAATATCCCAAGGAAAAGATAGAAGAGCTGGCTGAAGTGCTTTCTCAGGGGCGATGGACCCACGATTATCCCATCACCTTTGAAGAGGCCAAAAAACTCGGACTTCCTGTAAGGAAAGACATGCCGGTGGAGATTTACCAGCTCATGAATCTCTTTCCACAGCCTGTCAGGCAGCAGCCTTCGGTGATGTACGATCCTACCCCTCGCCGTTTTAGAGGGGAACCCGGTTTACCCCACCAACAACCCTAAAAAATGAAAAGGCCCCGCTCAAAAAAGCGGGGCCTTTTTTGGAAGGGCGAACCGCCCTTGTTTAGCAACTTCACCCACCGCCACAATTACGCATGTCGCAGGCGGCAAAATCCATCGCCGTGGCCCGACGAACCTCATCGACTTTGATCTTCATGATGACGTTGTGCCCGGCGGCAGGGTGGTTGAAATCCGCCACCACCTTGCCATCGTCCTTTTTGAGGACATAAAACATGATTTGCCGGCCGGTTGGGGTAACCTCCTGGTAGTATTCCCCTTCTTTTACCTGCTCCGGATGCTTGAGCTGATCGAGCGGGATCTCCTGGATAAGATTTTTATCGTAAGGACCGTAAGCCTGCTCCGGAGGAATGGTAACGGTGATTTCATCACCCTCTTTGGCCCCGGAAATGGCCTGTTCGATGACGGGCATGAGAGGATCTCGCCCGAAGACGAAATTGACCCGCATCGGACGAGAAAACCAGGAAGGGGTCTTCTTCCCCTCGATTTCAAGCTGGTAACTGATGGTGACCACCATATTGGGAGCTACTCTTTTCTCTTCCATAAAACCTCCTCGTCACTTTGGCGATTAATTCAAAAATCTACTAAACAAATAAAGTTCGGTCAAATTAGAAACGGCTTGCAACAGCGAAAAGTTCTAAAGAAACCGTCTCACTCCAGCGTAGAGGCTTTGTCGTCGATCCCTTCGAAACGGCTCCAAGCGGCCCTCTTCGAGCCAAAGTATCTCCTCACATACGAGCTCCAGGAACTCGAAATCGTGGGAAATCACGAGATAGGAAGGAATTTTGTGCTGGAGCAGAGAAACCAGCTTCTGAAAATTCTTCCAGTCAAGATCTCCGGTGGGTTCATCGAGAAGCAAGAACCTGGGCTCCATGGTAAGCACCGCCCCCAGGGCCACCAGACGTTTCTCTCCCCCGGATAGTCTGTAAGTGAGCCTCTTCTCGAAACCCTCAAGACCCAGCATTTGCAGCACTTCTGCCACCCGCCTTGCCACCTCCTGACGCGAGAGACCGAGATTGAGCGGGCCAAAGGCCAGATCTTCTTCCACGGTGGGGCAAAAGAGCTGATCCTCCGGGTCCTGGAAGAGAAGCCCTATCTCGCGGCGGACCGGGTAAAAATCACTTTCTTTCTTTACTTCCTGACCGCGAAAATAGATTTTTCCGCCATGCGGTCTTTCAAGGCCGAGCATGAGGCGCAGAAGGGTGCTCTTGCCCGCCCCGTTGGGCCCGATGAGACCGATCCGGGCCCCCTCCTGCAAGGAAAAGTTCAGGCCCTCAAAGAGAGGCCGCCCGGGATAACCGAACGAAAGGTCTTTCAATTCGAGGAGAGGCTTCATCGGTAAGCCAAGATTGCCATGGAAACAAGATATATGCCACCCCCGAGCAGCCAGAAAAGATCGCTGCGCGCCCAGGAAAAATGGTGCCACACCGGGAAATACCCTCGATAGCCCCGCAAAAGCATGGCCTCGTAGACGCGCTTTGAGCGATCATAGCTCCGCAAGAAAAGGCTCGCGAAGAGATAGGCCCAGCCCCGGTAGCTCCTCAAGGCCGTGCGGGGGACGAAGCCGCGAAGCTTTGCCGCCTCAAGGAGGCGCCGGAACTCCCTTTGAAGGAGTTCCAGGTAACGCAGGGTGAAAAAGAGCAACTGCACAAGCCCCGATGGCAAACGCAAATGATGGAGGGCGTGCGCCAGCTCGAAGGCGTTGTTCTGGGCCAGGAAAACGTAAGTCGTGAGCAGGATGGCGTTCGATTTACAGAAGATAAAGGCCGCCAGGAGCAACCCTTCCCGGGAGAGAGAAAGGGGGCCGAAACGGGCGAGACTCTCCCCCGGGGTGGTGAAGGGAAGAGTGAGCACCACGAAGAAGAGGAAGAAATCGGCCAGCAAGAGGCGTTTCAAAAGTTTGAAAGACCAGGCCCGAAACAGAAAGGCAAAGAAAAGGGAGGAAACAAGGGCCCACAGGACCGCCTCCCAGCTCTTCGCCGTGGCTACCAAAATGGCATAGCAGAAGCAAAAGAGGATCTTGAGCCTGGGATCAGGACTTGCCACGGGCCGCCCTCCCTTTGAAATAGGCCAAAAGGCCAAAGATGCCCACGATGCATCCCAGGCCGCTAAAAACGTCTCGCCAAGGGACAGAACCGGTTTTTGGGGGGACCGACTTTTCCGATTCTGTTTCGGAAACCGGCCTAATAATCGTCTCTGCCCGGTGCCCCATACCAGCGTAAGCTATTATCTTGATTTCCTTCACATCTCGAGGAATTTCCACCACAAATTGGCCTTCTTCGTTGGTTTGAGTGCGAAAGATACCCTCGGGGGTGACGATCTCCACTTTTGCGTTTCTCACGGGTTTCCCGTCGTTGAAGAAGACCTCCCCTCGCACACACCCCTCCTGGTAAGTGGCAAAGATGTTGATACGATGGGCTTGAGCGGGTAGCGCCCAGAAAATCAGCAGAAAAAAGGCCAGGTATCTCATTGGAAGATCTCCGGTCGTACTCTTTGGAGATAAAGACAAACAAAAGAGGAAACCAGGCCCTCTATGGCCGCTAGCGGCAGATGGGTGGCAAGGATGAGTCTGGCCGCCGTCTGAAAGTTCTCCCCTGCCAGCGAGAGCTCGAGAGCCACCAAAAGCCCGGCCACAAGGATCGCCACCGCCCCGGCGATGAAACCGCCCAGCGCCACCCCTTTCAGGCCAAAACGGAAAAACATCTTCCCTAAAGACGCCCCTAGCAGCCCGGAAAAAGCCAGGTTGAAGGTGTTGACCCCGAGGGTGGTGAGCCCTCCAAACTGAAAGAGGACCGCCTGCAGAAAGAGACAGATCAGAAAGGCCGGAAACGCTGCTACCCCCAGCATCAGACCAAGGAGCCCATTAAACACCAGATGTACGGAGCTCGGCCCCAGGGGGAGGTGGATCAAAGAGGCCACAAAGGCCGCCGCGGTAAGAAGGGCGGCCCGGGGGATGGTTTCCGGAGTGAGCCTCTTGAGCCCCAGGGCTGTGCCAATGGCCGTCAGCACTCCTCCTGCAAGGAGTACCGTGGGTGGGAGAATCCCTTCGGAAATGTGCATTATTCCCTCACCGGGCGCGGATAGGCCCTGAGCCAGATAACGGCGTCGAGTTCAAGCGGGTATTCTTGCCCGTCTTTTGACAGGGTTTTGCCCTCGCTCAAAACGGCAAAACCCCACCAGCCGGCCCAGGGAATAGTATAACAAAATTCGCCCTCCTGATCGGTCTTCAAGACCTGCGTTACAAAAGGCCCTGAGACCCCTCTTACCGAGCCATCGTTCAGGAATTCGACTTCTATTTCAGCCCCCGGAAGAGGTTTACCGTCTTTTAGCACACGCCCGCAGAAGAGATTCCCTTCCCAGAGCCCGTAAGGCCTCACCAGGGGAACAATCTCAATGGGGAGCCCCAGGTAAGCATCCCAGCCCGTCTCGGCTCCAAAGGCGTTCACTATCACCTTGGTGATCTGCTGGATGAAGACCCCCTCGGCAGGTTCAAAATAGGGCTCTGGAACGACGTAGAAGACGTGATCTCCGGGGCGCGTGCATTCGTAAAACAGGCGCCAGGCCGGGACCTTTTTGTCTGAAGTTTCGTGTCGCCAGGGTTCATACACCGGCCTCTGGTACACTTTCAAAAGCGGGGTGAGGTCGTACTCCTTGCCTCGCACGAAGACACCCACTTTTTGGGGCCTCTCAAGGGGCATCACAGGGCCACCCTCCATGGGATGGGTGAAGAAGATCTCGAGATTCACAGCCCGTCTTTCGGCACCGATCAAGTCTCTTTCCGGCAAAAGGACCAGAAAATGCGCCCAGGAAACTCCCGCCCAAAAAAGCCCCCAGCACATCCCCAGCAAAAAGAGATATCTTCTCACGGGCCCTCCTTTTGCCACTAAATTTCTTTTAGTAGCACGTAACACCAATAAAAACTTCGTGTCAAGCCCAAAATGGATCGCAAGGGGACCTCCACAAGTCAAAAACCGGAAGACGGACGACCTTCTAAAGGCTTTTCAGCCGTGACGACGGATCAATCACAGGTAGGAACACAGCTCGTTCCCTGCCACTGGCAACCCTCGACTCTTTCGCAGAGAACCTGATCTCTGAAACTACCGCAGAACACACACTTCGAGTCCAACATGCCACAGCCTCTTTCCACACAAACGGTTGAAAATTGATCAGTTGGGATAATGATCCCCAAGAGATTGCTTACCAAGGCACAGTATTCTTTCGTGGCTCCACACCAGCGGCAGCTCTTTTCGTATATGTTTCCCTGCACTTCAACCCTTAGATAAGCACTCCATCTCGAAAGCTGATGCGCCGGGATCTTGAGATGGCCGGCAATGTCTACTTCCGGAATATACGTGGCGCCAAAATCAAAGGTGATCGGCTCGAGCACCCAGGTATTTGCGTAGGGATTGTAATACGCCAGGATACTCCCATCAGGGGATACGGCGTAGATCATTGCTCTGACAGGCTGTCCACAGTAGGGGTTACAATCGGGCAACGAAACATAGAGGTGTCCGTAAACGCCGGAATGGCACCTGATCCCTATGGAGAAGGCCGGCACGGACCTGGCAAACATCAGTAAGATGGCAACGGTTATCAGAAAGGTTTTCTTCATAAGTTTTGTTTTAAAACAGCTTTATCACCAGGATTTTATAGGGCGTGCTACCCCAGTCAAAGGCATCAAAGGTGAAGTTCCCTTCCGAAAGCAGGATGAGCAAATAGGAGCGAGCATAATAAGATGGTACTTCGATGGTGCACTTCAGATTTCTGGTTCTACTCACACCAAAACCGGGAACACAATCAGGCCGGTACCAGAAAAGTTCCCAGCTTCCCTCCACCAGCAAGGCCATGGTCACAAAGACGTCCTTGTTGAAACAAATATCGAAAGTGTATCTTTTCGTCCCGCTGAAATCGGCCCCAAGATATCTTAAGCCCTCTCCAACACTCTGCCTCTCAATTTCACCCGGATGATCCGGTTCCATAACCAAATGGCACGACGATTCCTCGGTTCCGCCGCTTACAGTGTCGCAGACCTTGGCCAGATTCTCGTCGTTTACATGGATTGACGGGAGAAATTGGCAGGTATCTCCTGTAGAATCCTTTACGGTGACCACGGCATCCAGGTCACTCACATAGAAACAGAAGGGATAATCTTTATCTCCAGACGAATTACTGATGCTGAAGCTTGGGGTTCCGCCGAAGATACAGTAATGAGTCGGCCTTCCTTCCTCGTAGCCCAGGTCGTTGAGTATCCACGCCGTTCTAATAGAAAAATCCCCTCTGTCGCCCCAAGGGGGGCCGTATACGTACTGAATTACGTCGAGGTCGTTGTAAGTGAGATGGGTTGCGCTCTTATCGTAGTAGTTCATGATAGAGAACGTGTTGTCTTCGTTGTGCTCAAAGGGATGGTCCAGGCCGATGGCATGACCGAGCTCGTGCATCACAGGGGGAAAGAGATCAGAAAATCCATAGTCGCCCCGGACATATTCGATGTATATGATGGCGTATTCGAAAATACCGCCAATCCCAACGGTCCATGAGATTCCTATCGCGTTGCCAAGACAGCTGTAAGTCTCTTCTTCACGTCTAACAGGGGTGACAAAAATTCCCTCCCGATTTTCGTAACCGGTCTTCCAGAGAACGCACTTCTCAACGGCATCTTTGACCCTGATTCGGCCTGCGTAGTGGAGTCTGAGCCCCATTCCCATGTTCCAGGTTTTAATGGCCTCTTTCAGGACCTCCTCAAAAAGGGCATCAGCGCTGTAATCGAGATAAACGGGAACGTTCGGCTTGTCCCAGTAGGTGCAGTAATCAGGTGCCAAAGTCGTGCAATATCGGTAAGGGGGCTTCCTCGTAAAGGCGGAAACATCAATCGCAAAGCCCGGTTCCAAACTGAGGTTAAGCCGGTCGAGATGAAAATGGTCATTTGAGACTTCGATTACAGGCGGAGCGGAGTCAGCGCCATAGACTCGTCCCCAACAGGCCAGAAAGATTGCCAAAAATACCAGAAGGAGATTTTTCATCTTTTCGCTAGACATCATATCGGCTTAATGAAG
>JAADDY010000005.1 GCA_013153725.1 Thermodesulfobacteriota bacterium | reverse complement strand
TCGAGTCTTTCGACGTGGACACCATCCGCCCCGAAACCCTCCTCTTCCAGACCGGCTACCTCACCATCGATAGGGTCGAATATCTCCTCGGCAAAAAACGCTCCTACAAACTCCGTTACCCCAATCTGGAGGTCAAGTCGGCCTTCTCCGAACATCTCCTGAGCTACTTCGTGCAAGACCTGCGGGCCAAAACCCAGAATGAAATTCGCCTCGCCCGCCTCCTTGAGGCCGGAGACATCGAGGGCCTGATGGACGTCTTCCGCGCCTTCTTCGCCTCCATCCCGCACGACTGGTACCGCAAAACCGAGCTCTCTGGTTACGAGGGCTTCTACGCCAGCATCTTTTACTGCTACTTTGCGGCGCTGGGGCTTGACGTGCGGGTGGAAGACGCCACCAATTACGGCCGCCTTGACATGGCCGTGCTGTTCGACGGGCGGTGTTTTCTCTTCGAGTTCAAGGTGGTGGAGCTCGTGCCAGAAGGCCGGGCCCTTGAGCAGCTCAAGGCCAAACGCTACCACGAAAAATACTCGGAAAGCTGCCGGGAGCTCTACCTCATCGGCGTGGAGTTCTCCAAGACCGAGCGCAACATCGTCGGTTTCGAGGTGGAAAAACTTTCCTGATTGTTACCACGCCTCTTCTTGAAGAAATTCCAATCTCTTACTAAAAAGGGCTTATCCAAAAGCGAGTCTTTATCCAAGGAGGAAATCATGGCTGAAAGATCTTATAAGATTGCCGTCATCCCCGGAGATGGCACAGGCCCGGAGGTAATCAGAGAAGGGGTAAAGGTCCTTGACGCCGCGGCGGAAAGATTCGGCTTCACCCTCAAGTACAACTACTTCAACTGGGGTGGTGAACGGTACCTCAAAACCGGGGAGACCATCCCGAAGGGGGGCATCGAGGAGCTCAAAAAACACGATGCCATCTATCTTGGAGCCATCGGGCATCCGGATGTTCCGCCGGGAATTTTGGAGAAAGAAATCCTTTTGCGCATCCGCTTCGAGCTTGACCAGTACATCAATCTACGACCTGTCAAGCTCTATCCCGGGGTCTGGACGCCCCTCAAAGACAAAGGGCCCGAGGACATCGACTTTGTGGTGGTGCGGGAGAACACCGAAGGTCTCTACGCCGGAGGAGGCGGATTCCTCCGCAAAGGAACCCCAAACGAAGTCGCCGTCCAGGAATCCATCAACACCCGCTTCGGCGTGGAGCGTTGCATCCGCTACGCCTTCGAGTTCTGCCGCAAGCGCAACAAGAAGAAAAAACTCACCCTGGTGGGGAAGACCAACGTCCTCACTTACGCCTGGAACCTCTGGGAGAGGACCTTCTACGAAGTGGGAAGAGAATATTCCGACATCGAGCAGGACTACGCCCACGTGGACGCCACCTGTATGTGGTTTGTGAAGAACCCGGAGTGGTTCGACGTCATCGTCACCGACAACATGTTCGGAGACATCATCACGGACCTTGGCGCCATCATCCAGGGAGGGATGGGGATCGCCGCCGGGGGCAACATCAATCCCGAAGGGGTCTCCATGTTTGAGCCCATTGGTGGCTCGGCACCCAAATACACCGGAAAGAACGTTATCAATCCGCTGGCGGCCATCTGCGCCGGGATGATGATGCTCGAACACCTGGGCGAAGAGGAAGCCGCGCAAGCCATCGAAAACGCCGTCATCAAGGTCTGTCGGGACCATCTCAAGAGTCTTTCTGCCGGCAAGATGGGTTACACCACCAGTGAAATAGGAGATTTGGTGGCGGAATACACCAAAAAAGGAGTGGAGCTTTAATGACGGAGCTTGAAGCCGCCCGACAAGGTCAGATCACCCCGGCCATGGAACAGGTGGCCGAGGCCGAAGGAGTAACCCCGGAGTTTGTGAGAGAGCAAGTGGCCAAGGGGCACGTTGTCATCATCAAGGCCCCGCAAAGCGGAAAGGCCGTGGGAGTGGGAGCGGGCCTTTACACCAAGGTCAACGCCTCGGTGGGCACCTCAAGCCACCTCTGCGACCCGGAGCTTGAGAAACGGAAAGCCAGACTGGCGGAAGAGACCGGGGCTGACACCCTGATGGAGCTCTCCGCAGCCGGAGACATCACCGCCATCCGCCGTGAGATCGTGGCCACGGTGAGCCTTCCCGTGGGAAACGTGCCCCTCTACCAGGCCTTCTGCGAGGTGATCCGCAAATACCAGGACCCCACCCGGCTCGATCCGGAATTTCTCTTCGACCTCATCGAGGAACAGTGTGCCGATGGCATGGCCTTCATGGCCATCCATTGCGGTATCAACCTCTTCACCATGGAGCGGCTCAAAAATCAGGGGTATCGCTACGGCGGGCTGGTCTCCAAAGGCGGAAGCCTCATGGCGCAGTGGATGATGAAAAACCGCCGTGAAAACCCCCTCTACGAGCAGTTCGACCGCCTGGTGGGGATCCTCAAGAAATACGACACCGTTCTCTCCCTGGGAAACGGGCTGCGGGCCGGGGCCATCCACGACTCTTTCGACCGCGCCCAGGTCGCAGAGCTCCTCATAAATTGCGAGCTGGCAGAGATGGCGCGCGAGGCCGGCTGCCAGGTCATGGTGGAGGGGCCGGGCCACGTGCCGCTTGATGAGATCGAGGCAAGTGTCCTCCTGGCCAAGAAGATGTCCGGCGGGGCCCCCTACTACATGCTGGGGCCTCTGCCCACCGACGTCGGCGCCGCCTTCGACCACATCACCGCCGCCATCGGTGCCGCCCTTTCCGCCAAGGCGGGGGCCGATCTCATCTGCTACGTGACTCCCGCCGAACACCTCTCGCTTCCCAACGAAGAGGACGTGGTGATCGGGGTCAAGGCGGCAAGGCTTGCGGCCCACGTGGGAGACATCGTAAAACTCCGCGGC
Source organism: Thermodesulfobacteriota bacterium (assembly GCA_013153725.1). Lineage (GTDB taxonomy): Bacteria > Desulfobacterota > Thermodesulfobacteria > Thermodesulfobacteriales > Thermodesulfatatoraceae > Thermodesulfatator. Next base: position 6,919 of record JAADDY010000005.1, on the reverse strand, counting down.
AAGGCCGATCAGCGCGACATGCAGGTGAGCAAGGACCGGCGAGACCTCAAATGGGCCAAGGTCTTTGAGAGCCTTCTCTTCCCGGAAGACGCCAGACGCCTGGTGGAAGAGCGAAAGTCCGTCAAAGATCGCCGCTGCTCCATGTGCGGGGAACTCTGCGCCCTGGAACAAGCGGAAGTGGTCTTCAAGGACTTCCTAAAAGGCTCCAAGAAAAACGACTAAAGACCCGCCTTTAGGGTTCCAGCCTTTTCCAGGACCTCCGGTGAGACATAGATCACAAGCACTCCCCGGAGGTCTCCTTCTCTTTCTCGGGAGGGGCGTCTTTCCGGATAAAGGTTCTTGATTTTGGAAGCGTAGGGGGCATCTTTTCCGTGGCAGAGGAGGCAATTCTTTTTGCTCACCAGCGGAACCACAAAGGCGTAAACGTGTTTCTGCCCTTTGTCCTGGATCAGTATGCGAGGAAGGAACTTCCCCTCCATTTCGTGTTGCTCCCGCATGGAAATTATGCTCTCCCTTACCGAAGGAGGCGGCGCGTTGGCCACGTCAACATAGTTGAGGGAAAAGAAATCCACCTCAAGGCCGCCTTCACCCAGATGTTCCCGCAGCTCGAAGGTGATCTTCTCGGGAAGTCTCTCACAGGCTTCCAGGAGCTTTTCTATCTCTTTGTCTTTGAAATGACGGGCTATTTCTTCTTCGTGAAGTTCGTAGAAGATGTTGCGGGCCAGGTCCCCGAGTTCGGCCAGAAGCTTGAGGGGCCCGGCCCAGGCGAGATTGAAACCCAAAAGCAACCCCAGGGTAAGCAGCAAGAAGGCCCTATTCTTCAAGAATGGCCCCCTTGGCCCCGGAGGTCACGAGCTTGGCATAGCGTGCGAGCACCCCTCGCACCTTACGGCGCTTCGGACGCCAGGCCTTTCTCCTCCTCTCGAGCTCACCTTCGGGAACCTTGAGCACCAGGCGCCGGTTGGGAATATCGATTTCGATGAGATCCCCCTCTTCTACCAGGGCAATGGGGCCTCCCTCCGCGGCCTCCGGCGAAATGTGCCCGATACAGGCTCCCTGGGTCCCTCCGCTGAAGCGGCCGTCGGTGAGAAGGGCCACCGAGCGCCCCAGCCCCACCCCGATGATGGCGGAAGTGGGCGAGAGCATCTCGCGCATCCCCGGGCCTCCCTTGGGGCCTTCGTAGCGGATGACGATGACGTCTCCTTCGTTGATCTTCCCGGAAAGAATGGCCTCGTAAGCCTCTTCCTCGGAATCGAAAACCCGGGCCGGACCTTCGTGATGGAGCATTTCCGGGGCCACGGCACTGGCCTTGACCACCGAACCTTCCGGAGCCAGGTTCCCCCAGAGGATGGCAATGCCACCTTCCGGACGATAGGGCCTCTCAAGGGGCCTTATGACCTCCTCATCGAGGATCTTCGCCCTTTTGATGTTCTCCCCCACCGTCTTTCCGGTGACGGTTTTGACACGTTTGTTGATGAGCTTGCCCTTGGCGAGTTCCGCCATCACCGCGGGGATTCCACCAGCCTCGTGGAGATCCACCACGCTGTGGGGACCGGCGGGGATGAGGGAACAAAGGCACGGGGTCTTCCTGGAAATCTCGTCGAAAAGCTCAAGGGGAAGCTCCAAGTCCGCCTCGTGGGCGATGGCTGGCAGGTGAAGCACGGTGTTGGTGGAACACCCCAGGGCCATGTCCACGGCGATGGCGTTTTTAAAGGCGGCCTCCGTGGCGATCTTCCGCGGGGTGAGTTTCTTCTTGAGGAGTTGCATCACCTGGGCACCGGCCTGTTTGGCAAGCCTTATACGGGCGGAGGAAACCGCAGGAATGGTGCCGTTTCCGGGGAGGGCAAGGCCAAGGGCCTCGGTGAGGCAGTTCATGGAATTGGCGGTGAACATACCGGCGCAGGAACCGCAGGTGGGGCAGGCCTCGTTTTCGAGCTCGCAGAGTTCTTCTTCTTTCATCTCTCCGGCCCGCACCTTCCCGATGGCCTCGAAGACGGAGATGAGGTTCACCTCCCGGCCCTTGTACTTCCCGGGTAGCATCGGCCCTCCGGAGACCACGATGGCGGGGATGTCGAGCCTGAGAGCCGCCATGAGCATCCCGGGGACGATCTTGTCGCAATTGGGGACCAGGACCAGGGCGTCGAAGGCGTGGGCCCGGGCCATGATCTCTACGGAGTCGGCGATGATCTCCCGGGAGACGAGAGAGTAACGCATGCCCTCGTGGTTCATGGCGATCCCGTCACAGACCCCTATCACCCCGAATTCGAGAGGGGTTCCTCCGGCGGCCCGCACGCCGGCCTTTACGGCCTCTACCACCTGACGAAGATGGACGTGGCCGGGGATGATCTCGTTGAAGGAATTGGCGATGCCCACCAGGGGGCGAGAGAGTTCTTCGTCGGTAAAACCCGCAGCCTTAAGAAGCGAACGGTGAGGGGCCCTTTCAAGCCCCTTTTTGACGGCGTCACTGCGCATCTTCTCCTCCTCTCGGCGGTCTTCCTTCTAATAACTACGGTTTTTGCCTTTTCACAAGCCGGAAAAACTGGCAAAATCTTGTTTTCGGGTCGTCTTGGCATGGTCTTTATAGGAGATTAAAATGCTTCCAAATCCTTTTGGGAGGTTCCCATGCGTGAAGCGGTAGAAAAGGCGCTGGCTAAAGTACGCCCTATGCTCCAGGCAGATGGGGGAGATGTAGAGCTCGTGGAAGTTACCGACGACGGAATAGTGAAAGTAAGGCTTCAGGGGGCCTGCAAAGGCTGCCCCATGTCTACCTATACTTTGAAGATGGGGATCGAGCGTTACCTCAAAAAAGAGGTCCCAGAAGTTCAGGCCGTAGAAGCCATCGAATAAAGGAGGAACAACATGGCACGGGTAACCGTAGAAGATTGCCTGCGGGTGGAGCCGAGCCGTTTTCGCCTGATTCACCTGGCCATTCAGCGGGTGAAGCAACTGCGCAAGGGGGCCAAACCCCTGGTAGAGTGCCACAACAAAGAAATCGTTTGCGCCCTGAGAGAGATCGCCGCCGGCAAGGTCACCTGGGAGAACATCGAACAACTCGGAAAAGAGATCGAAGAGCTCTCTCTCGGAGATTTTCTTGATCTTGCCAAGCTTTCAGGTGAAAAGTCGGCGTGAGCAGGAAAGACTATTACGAAATTTTAGGAGTTCCACGTAACGCCAGCCAAGAAGAAATAAAGAAGGCCTATCGTCGCCTGGCAAGAGAGTACCATCCCGATCTTCGCCCCGGAGACAAGGAAGCCGAGGAACGTTTCAAAGAGATCTCTGAAGCCTACGAAGTGCTCTCAGATCCGGAAAAGCGCGCGGTGTACGATTCCAAAGGCTTTGCCGGTCTTCACGATCAGGGGTACCAGGGTTTTACCGACGTCGAAGACATCTTTTCCGCCTTCTCCGATATCTTTGAGGAATTTTTGGGTGGTTTTGCGGGTTTTACCAGGCGGCGGAGGGCGGAGAGAAGGCCGCGGCGCGGGGCCGATCTCTCCTACGAGGTCACGGTAAACCTCGAAGACGTCTACTTCGGGCGCGAAATAGAACTCGAACTCGAGCGCTACGAAAACTGTGAGGCCTGTGGTGGAAGCGGCCTGGCCCCTGGAGCTCGGGCCCAGTATTGCCCCACCTGTAAGGGCCGGGGGCACGTGGTACACACCGAAGGGTTTTTCCGCCTGAGCGCCACCTGCCCCACCTGCCACGGTGCCGGAACTTTCATCTCCGATCCCTGCCCGCAGTGCCGGGGAGAAGGCCGGGTCTTCCGGAGAAAGAAGCTCAAAGTCCGCATCCCCCCGGGCATCGATGATGGCGCGGTGATCAAGGTCGCCGGTGAGGGAGAAGCCGGCCTTTTCGGCGGGCCTCCCGGAGATCTTTATCTGCGGGTACACGTCCTTCCGCACGAGACCTTCGAAAGACGCGGCAAAGACCTCTATCTCGAAGTCCCCATTTCCGTGGTGGAAGCCATGCTCGGGGGAGAGGTCGAAGTCCCCACCTTCGAAGGTGAAATCAAGGTCAAAATTCCCCGCGGGATCCAGCCCGGCGACACCCTGGCGGTGGAAGAAAAGGGGCTCCCCGACGTCCACGGTGGCAAGCGGGGAGACCTCATTTTGCGTTTCAAGGTGGAAATCCCCAAGGATCTCACCAAGAGGCAGGAAGAGCTCCTGCAAGAATTCGCCGAGATCGAGAAGGAAAAACGGGGCAACTTCTTCAAAAAAATTTGGCGGAGCGTCAAGAGCTCATGAGCTTTACCCACCTCACCGAAGACGGCCAGGCCACCATGGTAGACGTTTCAGAAAAGAAGCCCACGGCCCGGGAAGCAGTGGCCCGGGGGCGCGTCCTCCTGGGAGAGAAGGTCTTTCAGGCCGTTTGTGACCAGAACCTCCCCAAAGGAGACCTCTTTGCCGTGGCCAGGGTGGCTGGCATCATGGCTGCCAAGAAGACCTCTTCACTCATTCCCCTTTGTCATCCTCTTCCCCTCACCAAGGTAGAGGTAAATTTTGAACTCCAACCAGAAGACAAGGCCCTCCTCATCGAGGCCCGCGCCAAGACTGTGGCCCAAACCGGGGTAGAGATGGAAGCCCTGGTGGCGGTTTCCGTGGCTGCTCTTACTGTTTACGACATGTGCAAAGGGATCGACAAAGGCCTTCGCATCACCGACATCCGGTTGGTCAAAAAGACCGGAGGGAAGAGCGGAACCATAATACTCGAATAGGAGGCAGTATGGAGCCGGAAAAGCTGGAACACTTCCGTAAGTTACTCCTAGAGAAAAAAGAACGCCTCATCCGTGAGGCTTTGAAGACCGTAGGCGATCTCGTAGACAACCCCGAACGTTTGCCAGACCCTACAGACCAGGCTGCCTTTGAGAGCGACCGCGGCTTTGAACTACGTATTCGAGACCGCGAACGCAAGCTTATCAAGAAGATCGACCAGGCCCTGAAACGCATCGAAGAGGGTTCTTACGGGATTTGCGAGGCCTGCGGTGAGGATATCGATGAAAAAAGGCTTGAAGCCCGGCCTGAAGCCAGCCTCTGTATCCATTGCAAGAGGGAACAGGAGCGGCTGGAAAAGCTCCGCGGTGATTGATGTCGAGACTATATCTCACCATCCTCTGGCACATGCACCAGCCCTTCTACTACGACTGGGAGAAGGGCTGGTTGTCTCTACCCTGGGTTCGTCTTCACGCCGTTAAGGCTTATTACGATCTCCCGAACCTCCTCAAGAGAATTCCGGCCAAGAGCAATTTCAACCTGGTACCAAGTCTTCTCAAACAGTTGCGGTTTTACGAAGAAGGCGGGAAGGACCTCTTCCTCATCCTCTCTGAAAAGCCCGCCCGGGAATTGAGCCCGGAAGATCAGGAATTTTTGCTCTCTTATTTTTTCAGCTGCCACTGGGAGACCCTCATCTACCCCTACCCGCGCTATTACGAGCTCCTGCGCCAGAGAGGGACGGAGGGGCAGATCGATCTGGCCGAAGTGCGGCAGAAGTTCCGCCCGCAGGATTTCCTGGATCTCCAGGTCTGGTTCAATCTGGCCTGGGTGGGTTTTGGCCACGAAGAAGAACCGCTCGTAAAGGAACTCAAGGCCAAGGGCCGCGACTTTACCGAAGAGGAAAAAGCCTCCCTCCTGCGATTGCATCTCGAAATAATCCGCAAGGTCATCCCTCTTTATCGGGAACTCGCCGAAGGGGAACAAATAGAGATCTCCACCTCCCCGTTTTACCACCCCATTCTTCCCCTACTCATCGATACCGACTTTGCCCGGCGAAACCTCCCCGATGCCCCTCTCCCACCCCGATTCAGCCATCCCGAAGACGCCTTCTGGCAGCTCTCCTCCGGGCGGAATTTTTGCGGAGAAATTTTCGGCAACCCACCCCGGGGGCTCTGGCCCTCGGAAGGCTCTGTCTGCCCGGAACTCATCCCCCTGGCCCAGGAGGCCGGGTTCTCCTGGATGGCCACGGACGAAGAGATTCTTTACCGCTCTTTGGGGAGACGAGGCCCGGAGGTTCTCCTTCGTCCTTATGTCGCCACCCATGAAGGGCACCAGGTGGCGGTGGTCTTCCGACACCACGAACTCTCCGACCGCATCGGCTTTGTTTACCGCGCTCTGAGCCCTGAAGAAGCGGTAGAAGACCTCTTCAAGACAGCCAAAGCCCTGGTGCAAGAGCCTGGCCTGGAGGCGCCGCTCCTCACTCTCATCCTGGACGGAGAAAACCCCTGGGAATACTACCCGGATGGCGGGAAGGGCTTTCTTTCTCTCCTCTTTGAACGCGCCCTTGAAGATCCGGAGGTGGAACTCCTCACCATCGGGGAATACCTTTCGCGCTTCCCCCCGCAAGAGGAAATCCCGAACCTCTACACCGGTTCCTGGATCAACGCCAACTTCGACATCTGGATCGGTCACGAAGAAGAGAACCGTGCCTGGGAACTCCTGGGGCGCACCAGACATATCCTGCCTCCTCTCGAAGAGGCCCCCCCTGAAGCACGGGATGCCCTTTTCGCGGCGGAGGGGAGCGACTGGTTCTGGTGGTATGGAGACCACTTCTCAAGCATCTTCGATCTGGAGTTCGACCGCCTCTTCCGCAACCATCTCCGCCAGGTCTTCAGGGCCCTGGGGAAAGAGCCGCTCCTTGATCTTTTCCAGCCCATCAGGCGGCCTCGACCGGTAGAACCGGAAGAGATTCCCACGGCCTTTATCCACCCCATTATCGACGGGCGTGAGAGTTTCTTCTTCGAATGGACGGCGGCGGGAAAATACAGCCCCGCAAGCCTCGGGGAAGCCATGTACCTCGGAGAAAGCCTCCTTGAGGCGCTCTATTTCGGCTTTGATCTTGAGAACTTTTACCTCAGACTTGATTTTAGAGAAAAAATCCTGGAACATCTCTCACAGGAAACGAGCATAAAAGTAATCCTGGCGGGTTCAAA
>JAADDY010000010.1 GCA_013153725.1 Thermodesulfobacteriota bacterium | reverse complement strand
TAAGCTCTCTTCTCCCCTTGTCAAGTTCTTAAAGAGCTCGCCTCAATCAGGCCTCACTAATCTAATTCCTCCCCCAACCCTGTCAAGGGGGTTAACCTTTGAGACGCTGAATCAACTCCTCTACAGGAATAGCTGGGAGGGAGAGAAGCTGTATAGTGCCACGCGACCCCATCTCCACGGAGGCCTTGAAGACCGTATCATTATCTGGAGCTTCGACAATGTTGACAAAATCATATGGACCGAGAACGGCGTATTGCTCCACAACTTTCACGCCCATCTGCTCGAGCTCCTTGTTAACCTCAAAGACGCGTTCCGGATTTTTCTTCAAGGTTTTTCGCCCTTCATCGGTTAGCTGTGACAAAATTACATAAATAGGCATGCCCACCTCCACAGGACTCTATTTTTATGCTAAATTCTTAAACATAAACGGTTCAGAGTCAAACAAATTCCCCAAAATCTTGACAAAAGCCTTTCTCGTAGCTATAGATTTGGGCGGGTTCGGGACGTAGCGGGACGTGGCGCAGCCTGGCAGCGCACCTGCTTGGGGTGTAGGGGGTCGGCGGTTCAAATCCGCCCGTCCCGACCATTTTTTTATGTCCGGCTCCTGGTAACTCTGGGGGCCTTTTAAAATGTTTAAAGACCGGGCGTCTGCCTGGGGGGAGGTGAGAAATGCGTGCTCCTACTCCTATCTGTCACATAGATAAGTTTCCCGCCCAGGAGGCCCAGAGGGCCAGGAGTTGTGATTTTGTTTCCACCCACCTTCTGGTGGAAATGTGGCAAGCTCCATTCGCCCTCCTTGCCGATGCCAAAGAGGTAGAAAGGGCCTTGAGATATGCGGGAACTGGCTCCTATGAAGGCGACGGAGAGGTTCTCAGCTATCAGTTTTCTCCTTACGGAGTCTCCGCAAAAGCCACTTTTGGAGATGCCCATATTTTTATCCACACCTGGCCGGAGAACGGATACGCGGCGATAGACATCTTTGCGGGTTCTCACGAGGGAGCCTATTCGATCTTCGAAAGACTCAAAGAAGCCTTCAAGCCTCACTATGTACATGCTCTTGAGATGAAAAGAGGGCAACTCATTGAAATGGAGGAAACTTGACTCGTTACTGGTGGTTTGAAAAAATCACGCCGTATTATTCGCACGGGTATCACGTTATCCCCATTTACGAGAAGCGCACCCCTCATCAGCATCTCTTGATCCTGAAAAATCCTCTGTGGGGGCGCTTTCTCGTTTTAGACGGGATAACGCAATTTACCGAAAAAGACGAGTTCATTTACCACGAAACCATCGTCCTTACCCCCCTGGCTGCTCTCCCTGAAATGCCGCAGGAAGTCTTGGTCATCGGGGGAGGAGACGGAGGAGTCATAAGAGAACTTCAAAAGTTCTCAGAGATCCAAAAAATCCTGCAGCTCGAAATAGACGCCGAAGTATTTAAGGCCTGCCAAAAATATCTGCGAGAAATTGCCGGAGACTACGAAGACAAAAGAGTAGAATTTCGGATCACCGACGGGGCCAAGTTCGTCTCGGAGGCGCCAGAAGAAAGTTTCGACCTCATCATCGTTGATTGTACGGATCCCATCGGCCCCGCGGTAGCCCTTTATACAGAAGAGTTCTACAAAAATCTCTTTCGTCTTCTTCGTCCTCAGGGCCGTTTTATCCAGCAGGCAAGCATTCCTCGCTTTTATCCCGAGACCCTTCCGATGGCGTTCAAGCGCGCGGCGAAGGCCTTTCCCCGGGTAGAGATCTTGCGCGCCCCTGTGCCCTGTTATGGCGATGAGATCGCCTTCATCACCGCCAGCAAAGATGGAAGTGCTGCCGCAGAACCTCGGCGTGAAATCAGGGGACGGTTTTACAACCCTTCTGTTCATCGGGCCTCTTTTTCCATTCCCTCCTGGTGGGAAGAGCTGCTCCGTTAATTTGCAAGAAAGGCCCAAGGCTTTACCATAAAAATATGGCCTCTATCCTCCACACCGCAGATTGGCATCTCGGGAAGATCTTTGCCAACTCCAATTTCTCTCTCCTTCCCATCCAGGAAGCCCTCCTCGAAGAAATAATCGATCTCGCCGAGAAAGAAGACGTTGATTTGATTTTGATTGCCGGAGACGTGTTCGATTCCTACAACCCCCCCTTCAAGGCCGAAGAACTCCTCTACCGGACCCTGGTGCGGCTCACCGGAGGGGGGCGAAGGCCAGTCCTGGTCTGCGCGGGAAACCATGATGCCCCGGAAAAATTTGAAGTTCCCAGACCACTGGCCGCCGGAGTACATGGCATCGTCCTGATAGGAGGGCTCCCTGTCAATCTTTCCGACTTTTCCCTGGAAACTCCTTATTATAGCCTTGAGGGCCGGGAAAACTTCCTGAAGCTCAAGCTCAAAACCAAAAATGAAATTTTGGCCCTGAAAGTTCTGCCCTACCCCTCAGAGACCCGGTTTGGGATGAGTGGAGAGAAGTTCCGCCAAAAACTCTGGGATTTACTCCAGGAATCTCCCGATTTTACCGCTGACAAGGCTATTCTGCTCTCACATCTCTGGACCGAAGAAGCCCAAAGTACGGGTTCAGAAAGGAGTTTTTTGGGCGGGATTGAGCTCGTACCTCTGCATTTTTTTTCCGACGATTGGGACTACATAGCCTTGGGCCACCTGCATCGTTTTCAACAGGTGGCTCCGAAGATCTGTTACCCGGGCTCTCTCTTCCCCTTCACTCTGGAAGAGGCCGAGGATCCGAAGGGAGTCGTTCTTTGGAATGCGAACAAAGGGCTACAGTTCAAACCCCTTTCAGCCGGGCCACCCATCAGGAAAATCTCCTGCCAGGACCTGGAAGAGGCCCTCACCCAGGCAGAACAGGACAAAGATTCTCTGGTTTTCCTGAAATTTCCCGCCCTCAATCTGGGCCCGGAAGGTATTAGACGTCTCAAAGCGGCCTACGGAGCACGCCTCCTTGGGCTTCATTTCGACCTTCCCGAAGAGATCATCTCCGAGCCCCCTTCTATAGAAAGGCTGGAGCCCGAAGAACTCTTCCGCGAATTCTACCGACACCAGTATCGGGAAAATCCTTCTGAAGACCTGGTCCGTCTCTTTTGCAAATTTTTGCGCGAAGTACAGGAGCCATGAAGCCCGTAAAGTTAGAAATCGAAGGGCTCTACAGTTATCGGGAAAAACAAACTCTCGATTTTCGCCCCTTTTACCCGTGGAGGCTCTTCGGAATCTTCGGACGGACAGGCGATGGTAAATCTTCCATCCTGGATGCCATAACCTTTGCCCTTTACGGAAAATTAGACCGTCTTGGGCGGAACCTTCGAGAAGCCATCAATCCCACCAGGGACGCCCTCTCGGTAAATTTTGTCTTCGAAATCGACGAGAAGATCTATAAGGTAAAGAGAACTTTCAGGAGAAGCGGCCAGGGTAGTGTCACCCTTTACGAGCGGACCGAAGAGCAGTGGCACCCTCTCGGAGAGAAAGCACGAGAAGTAGAAAAAAAACTCTCGAAGATACTCGGTCTCAACTTCGAAGAATTCACCAAAGTGGTCCTCTTGCCCCAGGGAAAATTCGCCGAATTTCTCCGTTTACCTCCCGCCCAAAGGGCCCAAATGCTTGAGGGCCTTTTTGGCCTCGAAATATTCGGAGACACCCTTTTTCGAAGGGTGTCCGAACACGCGCGCAGCCAGAGCGCGCGCTTAGAAGACAAAAAGAAGGCCCTCAAAAAACTGGAAGGTGTTTCAGCTACCAAAATCAAGCTTCTCAAAAAACAGTTGGATGAAATCCTGAATGAAATCAGGAGAGAAGAGCTCCAGAAAGAAAAGCTCGAAAACAGAAGGCAAAAGTTAGAATTACTGGAAAGCCTTCTCAAGAAGAGAGAACTGCTAAAGCAGGAAAAACAAAAACTCGAGACAAAAGAGGAAAAGATAGAACAAGAGAAAAAATTAATTCAAATCGCAAGAAAACTGAGCCCCACAAAAATAATATACGAAGAATTCCAGAAAACTTTAGGAGAAAAACAGGCCCAAAGAGAAAAGATAACTAAACTGAAAATCGAGATAGAAAGAGCAAAAGAGGCACTGGGAAGAGCGGAACAAAGAAATCGGCAAAGAATTCTAGAAATAGAAAACAGACAAAGTGAACTCATAAAAAAAGAAACTATCATAAATAAAAACATCGACGAACTAAAAGAGATCAGCAAAAAGAAACAGGAAGTAGAAAGTATCACCCAAAAAATCGAAGAAGAGAACAAGAAACTTAAAATTCTGGAAGAAAAGCTGGAAGTTTTAAGAAAAGCAGCAGAGCAAACCGAAAAAAAATTCAGAGAAATCAGCTCAAAAGCCCAAAAATTAAGCCTCACAGACGAAGAAACAAAGATCGAAAAAAATATCGAAGACATTCACAGGTGTCTGGCTATTCTGGAAGAGAAAGAAAAAGCTCTTCAGGAATGGCAGAGAAACAAAAAAAGAATCCTGGCTGAAATTAGAGAACTAGAAACCAGGATAAAAAGAGAAGGTAGCAAGATTTTCCTTGAGGAAGCTATCCCTCCCGTGGAGGAATTGGTCTTCGAGCTCAAGAAAAGAGAAGAAACTTTGACCCAACAAAAGACAGAAATTCAGCAGCTTCTAGAAAGGATAAGGACTCAAGAGGCGGCCTGGATTCTGGCTCAAAACCTGGAGGAAGGAAAACCTTGCCCCGTTTGTGGAAGTCGCGAACATCCGGCTCCGGCCACCCAAATTGAAGATCACCAGAAAAACGAACTGGAAAAGGAGCTGCGCACTCTCGAAGGAAAAATCTCTGAGATCCAAAAAGTCATTTATCAGTTGCTTCCTCTTATAGAAAAAAGAAAGGAGAAAATTGCCAGGGCAGAGGAAGCCTGCCGGGAAATCGAAAAAAGCAAAACAGATATAGATAATCTGAAAAGATTTCTCGAAGAGTATGGCACTCCGGAAGACATCAAAAAGAAAATTCGAGACATAAACCGCAAAAAGGGAGAACTTGAGAAGCTCAAACTCGAACAGGAAAGGGCCTCAAAAGAGGCGGAAAATACTCTCAAAGAGATTCATGCTTTAGAAAAAGAAAAAATACATATTTTGAGCAATTTAGAAAATTTGAAGCAGAAAAAAGCAGAAAAAGAGCAAGAAATAAAAACAAGGGAAGAAAAGATCCGAAAAGAAATCGGCAAAGACCTGTTTGCCAGTTTAGACGAACTGAAAAGGGAAAGGACGGCCCTTCAAAAAGAAAAAGAAGAAATCCAGCAGGGCCTTGAGAAAGAGAAACAGAGATTAAAGGATCTGGAACTTAAAATCGAAGGGGAAACAAAACTCTTTGAAAGAAATCGGGAAAGGTTAAAAGAGTTACAAGCAGAGCTGGAGAAAGTGGCCCAAAAAGAGGGATTTTCGGATATCAAAGAACTAGAAAAATTCTTCCTGCCGGAAGAGAAAATCAAGGAAATAGAAGAAAGGATCAAATCCTGGAAGAAGGCGCTTGACGAAATTCAGGGAAGCCTAAAGCAAATCGAAGATCAAATTAAAGATTTGCCTTATCAAGAAGTGCCCCCTGGAGAGCCACAAAAGACCGTTTCAGCTCTTGAGAATCTGAGAGAAAAAATAGCCTCGCTTCGCGACACCGAAACGAACCTTAAAGCCCTCATCTCTCAGGAAGAAAAGGCGCTAGAAGAAAAAAAGGCCCTCGAAGAAGAGATCAAGGAACTGGAAAAAGAAGTCCTCCTGGCCGAGAAGCTTTACCAGTGCCTGCGTGGCAGGGCCCTTGTCACTTTTGCGGCTCGTTATCTCTTTCAGGACATCCTTTACGAAGCGAACCGTCTCCTCAAGGCCCTTCTGGGAGATCGTTTTCTCCTCAAGCTCCACCGTGAAAGCTTCTCGTTTTCGGTGTACGACCTGCGGTTCGGACACGAACGGCCCGTGGAAACCCTCTCCGGTGGGGAGACTTTCATCGTCTCCTTTGCCCTGGCTCTCGCCCTTTCGTCGTATATCCAGAAGACAAGGGTGAGACCCATCCATTTCTTTTTTGTGGACGAGGGTTTTGGGAGTCTCGATCAGGAACTTCTGGAAGCAGTCACCGAAATCCTCTACCGGCTCCGGGAGCAAGACCGTCTGGTGGGAATCATTACACACCTCGAAAGGTTCAAGGAGATATTCCCTTCTTACGTAATGGTGGAGAAGGACGAAACCGGAGCCAGCCGCATCCGCCTTAAGGGCTCTTCTCTTTCATAAAATCTTCGAAGGTTTTTCCCTCTTTGATAAGGCGCACTATCTTGCGAATGCGAGCCAGCCTCTCCTCGGTGATGGGGTGGGTCAGGAGAAAGGGAGGAGCCTTTATTCTCGGCAGAACCGCCCCCAGATAGACCCAGGTCCGGGCAACCTCATCGAGATCGTAGCCGGCAAGATAGGCGTAATAGAGCCCGAAAAAGTCGGCTTCTCTTTCCTGATCGCGGCTAAATTTCAGGAGGGCAAAATTTGTCCCCAGACGGTAGATGTCTTCAGCTTGCCCTCCCAGAGAACCTACCACCAGGCCAAAAATGTCTCGCAAAGTGAAAAGGAGCTGGCGTTTCATGATATGGCCGCGTTTCAGGTGGGCCAGCTCGTGCCCGATTACCGCCGCCAGCTGGGCATCGCTGGGCAAGATACGACAAAGTGCCGTGGTCACGTACATGACGTAAGCCGGGGTCACCCAGGCGTTAATCTCTTCGCTATCCACGATGACGAAATCCACCGGACGGGTGCGCAGCTCCTGCGGAAGGATCTCCAATTCTTTCCCGTCGATGAATTTGAGCTTGAAGGGTTTGCCAAGTTCTATCTTGAGACGCCCCATCTCGGGATCCAGGACGTCGAACTTCTTCACTCCGGCCTGGCGGTAATAGGGAGTAACATAAGTTACGAGGTATCCCCTGACAGGAAAGGTGCGGCCGGTGTAGCGTTCCAGCGCTTCTTTTTCGGCGGCGTCTAAGTCTTCAAGTTTTAAGACCTTGATTCCCAGGTAAGGATACTTCTTGCCGTCTTTGTCTTTGATGACCAAAAGCAGCCGGTAAAGAACATCGCCCACCCGCTGTTGATCCCGCAGGTATTCTTCCCATTTGACCACCAGGATGTCCACCAGAGCCTGGTAGCGTTCTTCTTCTGTGACCGGAGGACCTGTTACCGTGGCACAGGATACTAAAAGGAGTGCAAAGGACAGGAGTAAGAGATGGATCCGCCTGTGGAAATAGGTCATGGGCTCCTCCTGCCTCGCATAATAAGATCTCTTTTCTTCAAAGCAAGGGAGGAGCCCGCAAGCGCCATCAGATGCTTATCCCCGCGGCTTTGGCATCTTCTAAAAAGCGCTCCAGACCTTTGTCGGTAAGGGGATGACGGTACATCTGTTTGATGATCTTGTAGGGGATGGTCGCGATGTCCACCCCGAGGGCCGCACAACGCCTTACATGATCCACGTGACGGATGCTGGCAGCGATGATCTCCGTCTCGAAACCGTAGAAGTTGTATATATCGACGATTTCTTCCAAGACCAGGAGGCCATCGTAAGAGATATCATCCACCCGCCCGATAAACGGAGAGACATACGTGGCCCCCACCTTGGCCGCCAGAAGGGCCTGGAGAGGAGAAAAGACCAGGGTCACGTTGGTCTTCACCCCGGCTCCTTCGGCGTTCATCTCGAAAACGGCTTTGAGGCCAGCTTCCGTGCAGGGGATCTTGACCACCACGTTGGGACCGAGCTTGGCAAGCTCTTTGGCCTCTCTTTTCATGCCCTCCACATCGGTGGCCACCACTTCGACGGAAACGGGCTTATCCGGTACTTCCTTGAGGATCTCGGTAATGGCCTCCTTCCAGGGTTTCCCCGTCTTGGAGACCAGGGTAGGGTTGGTGGTCACACCATCGAGAATACCGAGCTCTTTCACTTCCCGGATCTCTTCTAAAACCGCGGTATCGATGAAGATCTTCATCTGGAGCCTCCTCTTTTTTCGTTGATTAAGGCCCGCACTTTGAGGCGCAGACCCTGAAGTTTTATAAAACCCTCCGCGTCTTTCTGATCGTACAAGGTATCAGCCTCAAAGGTGGCAAGCTCTTTGAGATAAAGGGATTTGGGACTCTTTCTTCCTACCACCCAGGCGTTGCCCTTGTAAAGTTTGAGACGCACCGTGCCGCTCACGTTTTTCTGGGTCTCGTCTATGAAGGCTCGCATGGCTTCCATTTCCGGAGAATACCAGAAACCGTAATAGATGAGCTCTGCAAAACGCGGGATGAGAGAATCCCGCAGGTGCATGACTTCGCGATCCATGGTGAGGTGTTCCAGGGCCCGGTGGGCAAGATGAAGAAGTGTCCCTCCCGGGGTCTCATAGACTCCGCGGCTCTTGATACCCACGAAACGGTTTTCCACCATGTCCACCCGCCCGACCCCGTGACGACCGGCGATCTCGTTGAGGAGAGCGAGGAGTTTCGCCGGCGAGAGCGTCTCGCCATTTACCGCCACCGGAACTCCCTCTTCAAAGGAGACCTCAAGGTATTCCGGCTTGTCCGGAGCCTTTTCAGGGGAGACCGTCATCTGAAACATGTCTTCCGGAGGCTCCTGCCAGGGATCTTCGAGGATGCCGCCCTCGTAACTGGTATGAAAGAGGTTGGCGTCGATGGAATAAGGTTTCTCTTTGGTAACCGGCACGGGGATACCGTGCTTTTCAGCGAAGGCGATGAGATCCTCCCTCCCCCGAAATTCCCATTCACGCCAGGGGGCGATGATCTTGAGCTCCGGAGCCAGGGCCATGTAGGTGAGCTCGAAACGGACCTGATCGTTCCCCTTCCCCGTGGCCCCGTGAGCCACGGCGTCGGCCCCGAACTCCTGGGCGACGCGGATCTGCTCTTTGGCAATGAGAGGACGGGCAAGGGCTGTGCCGAGCAGATATCCGCCCTCGTAAACGGCGTTGGCCTTAAGGGCGGGAAAGACGAAGTCTTTTACGAATTCTTCTTTGAGATCTCTGATAACCACTTCGGTGGCGCCGGTAGAAAACCCCTTTTCTCTTACGGCGTCCCAGTCTTCCTCCTGGCCGATATCAGCACAGAAGGCCACCACCGGACACTGGTACTTTTCGAGGAGCCATTTCAGGATGATGGAAGTATCAAGCCCTCCAGAGTAGGCCAATACGATCTTCTTGGGCTTCATAAAACACCTCTCTCTTCGGGTTGGCGGTGAATATAGAGCAAATCCTCAAAAATTTCACCTCCAAAATGCCTTTTGAGCCTTGCTAACATTTGAAGCCTGCCCCTTTTTTGCTAAAGTCAGCCTGGGAGGCACAGATGATCAGCAAGCAAGAGATCCTTTCGGCCATCGCCCCGGAACTGGAAAAGATCGAAGCCGTCCTGCAACAAAATTTCCATTCTTACGTCCCCTTCATAAACGAAGTGAGCCAGTACATCCTCTTCGCCGGCGGCAAACGCCTGCGACCACTCCTCATGATCCTGGCCACCAGGCTCTGCGGTGCCGAAACCACCCCTCAATCCTATCGTCTGTCGGTACTTTTCGAGTATCTTCACGCCGCCACGCTGCTTCACGACGACGTGGTGGACGAAGCCCAGTTCCGGAGAGGGCGCCGCGCTGCCCATCGCCTCTGGGGAAACCAGGCCGTGATCCTGGTGGGAGATTTCCTCTACTCCCGTGCCATCCGGATCGCCGTGGAAGAGGGCAACATGGACGTGCTCGACGTCATCTCCCGCACCACCACCCTCATGAGCGAAGGAGAGGTGCTCCAGCTCCTCAACACGGACAACGTGGAACTCACCGAGGAAGAGTATTACGACGTCATCTACCGCAAGACAGCGGTCCTGATCTCGGCGGCCTGCGAGGTGGGAGCTATTCACGCCGGGCAGAACGGCTGGCACCGTGAATCCCTCAAGACTTACGGCGAACTCCTGGGATACGCCTTCCAGATCACCGACGATCTCCTGGATTACACCGGAGCAAGCGCGGAGACTGGAAAAGATATCGGAAACGACTTCAAGGAGGGGAAGGTCACTCTGCCCTACATCCTGGCCCTGGAGAAGGCTTCTCTACCGGATCGTGAAAGGCTCCTTGCCCTCATCCAGAAAGAAGATGCCTCTCGAAAAGACTTTGAAGAAGCCTGTCACTTGATCCAAAAATACGAAGGCTTTTCCCGCACCAGAGAAAAGGCCCG
>JAADDY010000075.1 GCA_013153725.1 Thermodesulfobacteriota bacterium | reverse complement strand
ATGTGGGTTACCCCTCCGGTGATTCGCCTTATGAGCCGGTAAAAGGAGGCCAGGGGGTTGAAGATGTTCTGGTGCTCCTGAAAATAGCCCAGGTATTGTTCCGTATGGTACGTGGCCTTCTCACCAAAATCCTGGGCCTCCGCCGAAGATTCCAGGAGCGGAAAAATGTTCTTGAGGACCTTCACAGCGTTTTCCACATCGAGGTGAAGGATGTGCTCGATAATCTCTTCCCGGGTGGTCCCGCGCTGGGGGCTAAACTCCGGGATCTGAACCGCAAGAGTAAATATCTGGTAGATGAGGGTGAGCCTTACGGCGTGAAGGATCTCCAGGTGGTCCCTCAGCTCCGGGTCCATCCAGAGCCCTTCCCGGGTGTAAGGCACCCCGGGTTCCCTTTCTTTCTGGCAATGAATGGTCTCCAGGGCCTCGGAAAAATCAAGGAGATCACGGTAAAAGACCCTTCCCACCCGCGAGAAATTGGCGTGCTTGTTCAGAGGTTCCAGGGCGTCGGCTACCTGGCGTAGCTCGTGGGCGTGCTGGGGATTCTGGGCCTTGGCCGCAATCATAAGCCAAAAGCCCGGGTCAAGAATGTTAAGATACCCCGAAAAAGCGTAGAAATCCGAAAGAGAGAGGGCGTACTCCGCCATAGAAACCAAGAGCCTGAAGCGCGGGGATTCTTCCTGCAGGCAAACAAAGCGTTCCGGATCCTTTTTGACAGCCTGCCCCACGCCTCCGATGGTATTCGCCAGAAGCCCTAACTGGTGAAGAATGGCGTTGTGCGGAATGGCCCGGATCTCTGCCGCGCTCTGAATGCTCTTTTCCACCTCGAACTGGCGCTTCACCGCCCGGGAACCCGTTGGAAAGAGCAAGTTACGCCCGTATTCGTTTAGAAGGACAGCGTAATCCGGGTCCTGCATGATGCGTTCGTTGAACTGTTGAATGGTGGTGAAAAATTCGAAGACGTAGTCCCAATCCTGGTAAAAGGGATCGTCATACTCCAGAGGTTCCCTGGCGAACTCAAAAATTCTCGCGAGAACCGACAGAGCCAGGTAGGGATTCAGAAAGTAGATGTAACCGTCGCCTCCCTGAAAGGAAAATTCCTCTTTGAGCTCCACGCCGCTCTTGAAAAGCTCCGCCCGACTCCTAAGAGACATGATATAGCGCATACGGGCCCGAAAATCCTGCGGGTGTGCTCCCCGGCCGATGGACTCCCCGTGCGTGTTGAAGATCACGAGCTCGATGTCCTTCAGGCGTTGCTTCTCAAGGACCCGGGCCAGACGACGCCGGAAATTCTCGATGGCAAACCCCGCTGCCGTCTGCCCCAGATGCCTTCCGGCGTCGGAAAAACCCGTCTGCACGCACAGTCTCCCTCGCAAGAGGACATAGTTGCGAAAATAGTGGTTGGAGAGCATCTCATCCACGATCCTGGCCCCCCGGATAAGGGCCCGTGGAGTCTCAAAGAGCGGGGAGATATCTACCTGCTCCTCCACCCCGAAGAGTTTTGCGAAATAGAGGGCCGCGATGGAGGTGAAGCTGCTTTCCGTCTCTGCGATCAAAAATCTGATGGGGGTTTCCTGGTCGATATATTTCGTGATCTGAGTCACCAGCATGAAGAGACGCTTGGCCGTGGTTCGCTCCGCAATGAGAGAACCGAAATTGATGGTTACCGGAGAAACTCCCGACAGAAGCTGGTCAAGCGCTCGAAGGTAAGTCTTCTTGCTACTCGGGTCCTCGGGGTCCGTCTCGAGGCCGATGAGGTTTCGCATGGCGTTGTGAATCTGTTTGGCGTTTAGGCGCACGTGAATGTGAGAGACCCCGAGCCCGAAATTTTCGATCTCCGTCCGCAGGAGACAGAGGCGGTGCAGAAGCTCCGGAAAGGCGCGGGCCTCTGAGATGGCCTTCTCGATCTCCTCGCAGAGCTTGCTCGGCCTCACCAGACGCTGGGGAAGACCGGCATACATCTTTTTGGCGATACGTCGCAGGGAAGAAAAATTGTCCTCCCCTTTGCCTGCTTCTCTGAAGACGGTGATTTCTTCCTCAAGCCCCTGGAGATTGGTGCTCACCAGGCGGAGAGTCTGGGCGAGGATAGACCGCAGCTCTTCACTCTCCGGGCTTATGGGGCAAAGATCCAGGAGACGCTGGAGCTCCTCGGCATATCGTTCGAGAGCGAGCTTGCGCTCCTCCAGACGAAAGGCAAAAGACTGAGTCCAGGCTATATCGCGTCGTCCGTCAAGGTCATAGCCCACCCAGGAAGCCACGGTAATGAGGCGCGGGTGAACTTCCCACCAGTTTTCGGGGAAATACTCCCGGGCCAGACGAAAGATGAGGTCGTAGAAACGCAAAAGGGCCTTCTTGAGGTTGGAGATAGCCTCAAGAGCCAGGGCGTGTTCTTTCTCAAGGGTTATTTTTGGATCTGGCAGGTGTTCGGAACGAAAAGCCAGATCCAGCAGCTCGCGGATCTGTTCTTCATTCAAAGGCACGCCTGCAATATTTCTTCCGCTTGCCAGATCCGAAAGGGCCCGCAACAGTTCCTCCCGCAGGGCAAAGGTGGGATGGGCGGTGATAACGATCCCAAAGAGTTCGCGCGCAAGCTCCCGGGAGAAGGCCAGAAAATCTTTCTTCTCTCCCATCCCCTTGAGAGAGAGGAGAAACTCCTTCAGGGAATCCAGGTTTTCAAGGGGGTCGGTCTGCCCCACGTAGCGATTGAGCCTCTCCGCCCGGACACAGAAGGCGTGCGCGTTGAGAAACTGGATCAGCTGCTCGAGAGCCGAAAAGGTAAGCTCCCCGGAATCAAGACGGCGGGAGAGATTCACCGCCAGGAGCAGAATGGGGTTGGCAAAGGGGTTCTCCTCCGTAACGAGCCTAAAATGTTTGAGGTGAAGCTTGAGATCCTGATACAGCTTGAGAAGATCGCATTTTCTATCTATCGGCTCGAAGCAGACCTCTTCCTCTGGTAAAAAGAGGACGTGCTCATCTGAGAGAATCTTTTTAAAAACCTGGCGCAACATGCTTACATTTAAAACATTTTCTCTTGAAGGGGCAAGGAAGCGAAGAAATGATGGCAAGGCTGCCGCAAACCGTAAAAAAGCTCCTTGAAGCCCTCTCCACGAGGGAAGAAGTCTACGTCGCAGGGGGGCCGGTAAGAGACACCCTCCTGGGCAGGGCCTTCAAAGACATCGACCTTACCGTGCCCTCGGGGGCCCGGGAACTCGCCAAAAAGATTGCGCACGACTTCCAGGGGCGTCTGATCATCCTGGATGAAGAAGAAGAGGTCTTCCGCGTGGCGGTAGAAGGGTTCTTCCTTGACTTTTCGAGATTTCGTAAGGGAGCCCTAGACATTACCGAAGACTTGAAAGAAAGAGACTTTACCATCAACGCCCTGGCCGTTTCCCTCAAAGAGTTCCTGAACCTCCCTCCCTCGCGCTGGTCTCTCATCGACCCGCTTGCGGGAAGGAAAGACCTGGCCCGCCGTCTGGTGCGGGCCATCGGGCGCGAAAATCTCTCTGACGACCCTCTGAGGATGCTCCGGGGCTATCGTCTGGCAGCCGAGCTTTCTTTTAACCTCGAAGCCGACACCAGGAAATGGATAAGAGAGCTTGCCACCGAAATCGAAAAAGTGGCCCGGGAACGGATCACCGCGGAAATCAAGGCCCTTTTTGCCCAGAAAGCCGGTCCCCTCGTCTCCTTGATGGCGGAAGACGAAATCCTCTTTGTTATCTTTCCGGAGTTAGAAGAGGCCCGCGGAGTCTCTCAACCAAGCTTCCACCACCTGGACGTCTTCGGCCACCTCCTCCTCTCTCTCGAGATGGAAGACCTGATAATCGAAGCTCCGGAGCGCTACTTCGGATTACCGGAAGAGGCTCACAACCCCTTTGAAGAAGCCCAAAAAGACCCTCAGAAACAGATCATCTTGCGGCTTGCAGCCCTCTTCCACGATGTGGGAAAGCCGAAGACCTTCGCCATCAGGCACCGTATCACCTTCTACGAACACGACCGGGTAGGAGCAGAGATCTTCTGGCACCTGGGAGAGAGGCTCAGGTTCCCGAAGAGACTCTCCAAAGAGGTGGCCCATCTCATTCGACATCACATGCGCCCCTTCCACCTCTTGCGGGAATTTCGCGAAGGGCGTCTTACCAGACGGGCCATGAGACGCCTGATAAAAGACGTTCCCCGTTACGAAATGCTCTTCATGGTGGCGATGGCCGACAGCCTGGCCTCTGCCGGGCCGGACAAAGAACCCGGGCTCGAGCAGAAGCTTGCCGCCCTCTTCTGGGAAATACACCGCTTTCACCAGGAAACACTCGCCGTCCAGGAGAGAGAACGCCTGGTGACGGGAAAAGACCTCATCGATCTCTTCGGTCTGGAACCAGGCCCTCTCTTCCGCGAACTACTTGAGGCCGTGGAAGAGGCACGGGCTGAAGGGCTTGTGAAGACCCGCGAGGACGCCCTTTCTTATCTCACCAATCTCATCCGCGAGAAATACGCCTCCTGAGGTGCTAAAATCTACTCTTACCGGGAGCATGAAACAGATGACAAGTGTTGAGAGTCATTGCGAGCGAGCACTTTTCACTGTCATTGCGAGCGAAGCGAAGCAATCCTTGTCCCTAGAGAAGCGAATGGATCTGGGATCGCCACGAGGCCTTACGGCCTCTCGCGATGTTACCAATTTGTAAAGCCAGCTTCAAAAAAAATGAGGCGTTATCACAGCCTGAGTAGCTTTTTGCGAGAAAAGTTCGGCGAAAGGGTCCAGAAGGTTACCCTCGACGCGGGGTTCACCTGCCCCAACCGGGATGGCACCCGCGGCAAAGGGGGGTGCATCTACTGCAACGCCCTGGGCTCTGGCACCGGGGCCTTCGGGAAGGGGCTCTCCGTCCGGGCCCAGATGCTCGAGGGCATGGAACGCCTTGAGAGGCGCTACAAAGCCCGCAAGTTCATCGCCTATTTCCAGGCCTTCTCAAACACTTACGCCCCTCTTGAGGTGCTCCGCAAGCGTTACGAGGAAGCCCTGGTGGACGAACGGGTCGTGGGACTTGCCGTCGGTACCAGGCCAGATTGCGTGGACGAAGACGTCGCCAGGCTCCTTTCCTCCTACCGGAAAAGGGGGCTCATGGTCTGGCTCGAGATGGGCCTTCAGAGCGCCCACAACAGGACCCTTGCCCGCATCAACCGCGGCCATACTTACGAAGATTTCATCCAGGCCCTTGAGATCGCCAAAAAGCACGACCTCTTGGTCTGCACGCACGTTATCTTTGGTCTCCCGGGAGAAGGCCCCCTGGAGATGCTCGAGACCATTGAGAGACTTGCGGCTCTGCCCATAGATGGCCTCAAGTTCCACGAACTCTATGTGGTCCGCGGAAGCAAGATGGAAAAACTTTATCGGGAAGGCTCCTACTGCCCTCTCACCCGGACGGAATACGTGGACCTGGTATGCGAGGCTCTGGCCCTCCTCCCCTGGCGCGTGGTCATCCAGAGGCTCACCGGAGACCCCCGCCCCGACGAACTGGTGGCCCCGACCTGGGCCCGCGAAAAACAGAACACCTTACGGGCCATCGAGGATACCCTTATCAATCGCGATCTCTGGCAGGGAAAATATCTGGGAGAACCTGATCCTTACCTGAAAGAGGCCCCGGCCTCCGGAAGCCCTATCACCCCGCTCCGATTGCACGAAGATCAAGAGTGATGGTCTCGTCTCCTTCTTTGGCGTAGAGGCAGGAAAGACGGCGGGTCTCAATGGAGATGATGGGGAACTTGACCCTTTTATCGTCCTGACAGACGTAGGCGTCCTTGAGGAAAATACGCCCGTTGAGGCAGGCAATCAGGACCCCCTGATAAAGGACGCCCTTGCAGCCGTTTATGGTGACTTTTTTGCCTAAAAATTTCTTGTACCAAGCCATTGTCAAAAGACCTTTAGGGGCTAATGGCACTCTAACGAAAAACAGGAGCTATTCACAAAGCTGAATAGCTTTCATAATCTCTACCTATTCGCTCTGAGACTTTCTGACCTGAAGATTTGAGATCTTTTTGAAAATTTTGCTCAATCCTTTTGATTAATCTTTCCCTTCGAGATCAAAAGTTCTCCCAGTTCGTTGAGATCTCGGGGGGCTCTCTTGGGAAAGAGAGTAAAACCTCTGACCACAAGCTCGGGCTCCTCTTCCCGCGGCGGACTCCACCAAGGATAAGGGATACCGGCCAGGGAATGCATCAATTTGCACTGGAGGAGGACCAAAACAAGTGCCAGGATTAGCCCCAGGAACTGGAAAGGCGAAGAAAGGTACCCCAGGGCCGCAAGAAGAGCGGTGGAAGCTGCCGGAGGATGCAGGATCTTGAAAGAGAGCATCAAGGCCCCGGCAAGCCCCAGGGTAAAGGCTGCTCCGGCCACCAGGGCGTAGTTTATTTCGGCCCCGGCCAAACCTCCGCGGGCGAGAAGGGTATAGCAGAGCCAGCCTATTCCGCCACCAAGAAGGTGGCCGAGAAGGGCGTTTTTCGGGGCGGCAATGGCCTTATCCGGGGCGTAGAAGGCCAAAAGAAGGGTGGGCCCAAGGGAGGGAAAGATGAGTGGCCAGGAGGTAATCTTGGCAAAAAAGCCCAGCACAAAGATGGCCACGGCACTGTTCAAACCCAGAAAGAGATAAAAGAGCCACGGCCCCCTCTGCCGGGCAAGATACCAGAACCGTAAACGTTCGACTTTGGAGACTTCCCAGAGAAGAATCTCCCAAAGACTTCTCATTTTTGGAACAAATTCCGAAATATAGGCTAGCTAACTCATCGGCTCTTCGGAAAGAAAAGATGATTCTCGGAAAATTGCGGGAGAAAATAAAGCGCTACGCGGCCCTCACCACCGGAGATTTCGAAACGATCTTCGAAAACTTCCGGGTCCCTAGTCTCCCAGACATCGTGGTAAAACTCCTTACCCTCCTGAGAGACCCCGAGGCTTCCGCGCCAGAAGTGGCTTCACTCCTTTCTTATGATCCCGGGCTTGCAAGCCAGATCCTTCAAATGGTCAACTCCGCCCATATCGGGCTCAGAAGCCCGGTAAGCAATCTTTCTCAGGCGGTAAACATCCTGGGGCTCAAACAGATCGAAACCCTGGTGGTCTCCTACGGAGTCACAAAGATCGTAAAAGACCCCAAAAGACCCGGCTTCGACCTCTCGGCCTTCTGGACGGATTCCCTCTTCCGCGCCCTCTTCTCGCACCAGTTGGGGAAAAAGTTCGGCCGCGAAGACGAGACCTTTCTCGGGGCACTTCTTCAGGATATCGCGCTTCCGGTATTGCTCACAGAGTGGTACGACGCTTACCAAAAGGCTTATCTTGTGGCCCAGGAGGAGAAGGTGCGCCTGAGCGAGGCTGAAACGAAGATTCTCAACTGGCATCACGCCCAGGCTGGGGCCTGGTTGGCCAAGAAATGGCACCTGAGCGAGGTCATCATCTGTGCCATCGGGCTACACATCTCGGCTCCGGAGGAGCTCTCCAAGCTCCCTCTGGAAGACGAGGTCTTCCCCATCGTGGCGGCCTCCGCGGCTCTCCCCTCTGTCCTTGAGGAAGAACCTTCCTGGAAACCCTGGGAGACCTTCTTAGATGCCGGCTTTTTCTCTGTAAAGGAAGCAAAAGAGGCCTTCTCTCAGGCCCGCGAACATCTCCTTGAAACCGCCAAAAACTTCGGGCTCAAAGTGAGAGAGCCCCTCAACCCGCCTAATCTTTGAGCAGGGAAGCGATCTCCTCTAGCCCCTTGCGGATCTCGAGCAGAATCTCCTGCGGGTCCCGGCGGGTGGCAAGCCTCTTCTTGGCCCCGGAGATGGTATAGCCTTCCTCGTAAAGGAGGGTCTTGATGCGCCTGAAGAGCTCCACCTGGTCTTTGGGGTAAAGCCTCCTTCCGGAAATCCTCAAAGGCCTGATGAACTTGCGAAATTCCTTCTCCCAGAAGCGCAGGACGTGGGGCTCAAGATCCAGCAGACGCGCTACCTCCCCGATGGTGTAGTAGCGCTTTGGCCGGACCTCTCTTTTCATTAGCTGTTTATAAAATCCTTGAGTGTTGGACTGGGGCGAAAAACAGCGGTCTTTCGCCCTTTGATTTCAATGGGGCGGCCATCCTTGGGACTCACCCCCCGCCGAGAAGGACGACGGTACGGTTCAAAATTACCAAATCTTACGATCTTGACCACTTCAGCCCGCTCAAGCGCAAGCTTGATCTCTTCGAAGATCTGGTCCACCACCCGGGAGAGGCTCCGGGCCGAGAAGCCGAGTTCCTCGTGAAGATGCTTTACGATCTCCCGCTTGGTAAGGGTCTTTTTCATCGCGCCTGGGCCTTAAAACGCGAAAGAATCTCTTCCGCGGCTTTGGCCTGGATCTCGTTTACTTCTTCGTCCCGCAGGGTGCGTTCTGGCGCCCGGTAAAGAAACCTCAGGGTAAGGCTCTTTTTGCCCTCCGGAATACCTTTGCCCCGGTAGACGTCGATGATGGAGACGTCTTCAAGATATGGCAAATCAAGCCCCCGGGCAAAGGCCAGGATCTCTCCCGCCGGGATCTCGTCGTCCACCAGAATCGCAAGGTCCCGGAAGGTGGCCGGAAACTTCGGAAGCGCCCGGTACGTCTTTTTGAGCTGCAGGAGGGGGAAGAGCTTTTCGAGGTCGATCTCAAAGACGAAGACCGGCCCGGTAAGATCAAGCTTCTCAAGCACGCTCTCTTTCACCGCCCCGGCAAAGCCGATCTTCTCTCCGGAAGGAGCCAAAAGGGCCACACTCAGCCCTGGAATCAAAAATGATTCTTGAGCCCCAGGGGAAAAACTTACGCCGGGGGTGGGAAGCCTCGCAAAGAGGGTTTCGAGCATGCCCTTGAGATCGAAGAAATCAAGGGGGCGTTCCTCCCGGTGGCAGCTCAGAGGATGAGCCTGGCCACAGAGGAGGCCTGCCAGGAAGTGCCGCTCCTCTGGAAGGGCCTCCCCTTCCCGCGGCCAGAAGACCCTTCCGATCTCAAAAATCCTCAGGTTTTGGACCTCGCGGAAGAGGTTTACCTGGGCGGTAAAGAGGAGCCCCGGGATCAAGGTGGTCCGCATCACGGATTGTTCTTCGGAAAGAGGGTTTGAGAGCCGCAGGACCCGGGCCCGCGGATCTCCCTCAAGGCCCAGGATCTCCACAAAGCGCGGGGAGATGAAGCTGTAATTGATGACCTCGTAAAGCCCGAGGGCAGGAAGGAGCTCCCGCAGCCTCGCCTGAAACTTCTCAAAGGGAGAAGGAGGCCTTCCGGCGATCTCGGCCCGGGGTACGGAGACCGGCAGACGATCGTAACCGTAGAGCCTTGCAATCTCCTCGATGAGATCTTCGGGAAGCGCAATATCGTGCCGGTAAGAAGGCGGGCGGCAGATGAAATCCGAAACCCCTTTCGTGACCTTGACTTCCACCCGGGAAAGGAGCTCTTCGATCTTCTCTTCGGGAAGCGACATCTTGAGGTAGAGACTCACCCTCCTGGGAGAAAGCCTGATCTCCCGGGGAACATAAGGGCGCGGGTATTCGTCGATGCGCCCGGGAACGATCTCCCCACCGGCCAGATCCCGGATGAGGGAGGCGGCAAGATCAAGGCCCTTCACCACCCCTTCCGGGTCGATCCCCCGTTCGAAGCGGTAAGAGCTCTCGGAAGAGAGCCTCAGGCGCTGGCTGGTCAACCTGATGCTCGAAGGATTGAACCAGGCGCTCTCAAGAAAGACGTTTTCGGTCTTTTCGGTGACGGCGGTCTCTTCTCCGCCCATGATCCCGGCGATGGCCACGGGGCGCTCGAGATCGGCGATCACCATGGTCTTTTCGTCAAGCTCCCGCTCCACGCCATCGAGGGTGAGGATCTTCTCCCCGGCCCGGGCCAGGCGCACGATGATGCGCTTGCCTTTGAGAAGGTCGAAGTCAAAGGCGTGCAGGGGCTGGCCCAGCAGGAGCAAAACGTAGTTCGTGACGTCGACGACGTTGTTTATCGGCCTTAAGCCGCAGAACCAGAGCCTTTTCTGCATCTCAAAGGGGCTTTCAGAGACCTTGACCCCCTTGATGAGGCGCCCGGCATAACGGAAACAGAGCTCCGGCACCTCGATGACCACACTGGTCTCAGAAAAGATTTCCTCACCCAGGGGAAGTTCCGGGATGACAGGAGGCCTCACCACGGCTCCGGTGATGGCGGCCACTTCCCGGGCCATCCCGTAAATCGAAAGACAAT
>JAADDY010000064.1 GCA_013153725.1 Thermodesulfobacteriota bacterium | reverse complement strand
TGGTTTCCTAAAGACATTTTACTACTAAAATCGTATGGATGTCGCCCAGGAATACGACCCAAGAATCAAATTGCTTTTTCCTCCCCGGGACTTAACTTGAAGGGGGGAAATCCCTGGAAGGAGGCGGGAGAGATGGAGATCAAATCTTTGGTTCAGATCAGTGAATATGAGTGGGAGATTCCCAAGAAAGGGGCCATGAATGTGCCGGGGAGGATCTTCGCCAGCCGCAAGCTCCTTGAGGAGATGGACGAAAAGGTGCGGGAGCAGGTCACCAACGTCGCTTGTCTTCCAGGGATCGTGAAGGCCTCCATCGCCATGCCGGATGCTCACTGGGGCTACGGCTTTCCCATCGGAGGGGTGGGTGCTTTTGATCCGGAGGCAGGAGGAGTGATCTCCGTGGGCGGGGTTGGTTACGACATCTCCTGCGGGGTGCGGTGTCTGCGCACCGGTCTCAAAAAGGAAGAGGTCGAACCCTATCTCGAAGAGCTCATCGATACGCTTTTTCGTACGGTGCCCGCGGGCGTGGGCTCCGAGGGCAAGATAAAGCTTTCCATAAACCAGCTCGACGAGGTGCTGGTGGGCGGGGCCCGCTGGGCGGTGGCCAAGGGCTATGGTCTTCCTGAAGACCTGGAATACATCGAAGAGAAGGGTTGTCTCCCCGGGGCGGATCCGAGCTGCGTTTCCATCGAGGCCAAGAAGCGTCAGTACCGACAGATAGGAACACTCGGCTCCGGAAACCATTATCTCGAGGTCCAGTACGTGGCCGAAATCTACGACGCTGAGGCTGCCGAAGCCTTCGGTCTCTCCCCGGGAGACGTGATAGTCTCCATCCATTGTGGTTCAAGGGCGCTCGGGCATCAGATCGCCACGGATTATCTCAAGGTCCTGGCGAAGGCCGCCAAAAAGTACGGCATCCCGATCCGCGAAAAGGAACTCGTCTGCGCTCCCATCCTCTCTCCCGAAGGTGAGAGATACTACCGTGCCATGGCCTGCGGGGTGAATTGTGCCCTGGCCAACCGGCAGGTCATCACCCATCTCGTGCGGGAGGTCTTTGCCGAGGTCATTCCGGAGGCGAGGGTTACGGTACTCTACGACATCAGCCACAACACCTGCAAGATCGAGGAACACGCCGTCAATGGCAAACGGAAGAAGCTCTACGTCCATCGCAAAGGGGCCACCCGGGCCTGGGGTCCGGGAAGACCGGAGCTTCCCGCCCGTTACCAGAAAGTGGGGCAGCCGGTCATCATCGGAGGCAGCATGGGGACGGCCTCCTACATTCTGGTAGGCACCACCGAAGGGGAGGAGAAGGCCTTTGGCTCGGCGTGTCACGGGGCCGGCCGCACCATGAGCCGTCACCAGGCGCTCAAACGCTGGCGAGCAGATCAAATCATCGAGGCCCTGCGCAAGAAGGGCATCATCGTGAGGGCCAAATCCAAGAGGGGGCTTGTGGAAGAGGCCCCGGAGGCTTACAAAGACGTAAGCGCCGTGGTAGAAGTAGCCCACAAGGCCGGGCTAGCCAGAAAGGTGGCCAAGGTGCTTCCCATGGGTTGCATCAAAGGTTAAACCAAAGCGAGGAGGTGGAACATGAGCCAGGATTGCATCTTCTGCAAGATCATCAAGGGTGAAATTCCGGCGGACTTTGTCTATCAGGGGGAGCGGATCGTGGCCTTCAAGGATATCAACCCGCAGGCCCCCATCCACATTCTCATCGTTCCCAAGAAACACATCCGCAGCATCAACGACCTCCAGGAAGAAGACGCTCCCCTGGTGGCGGAGATGATCTACGTGGCCAGAGACCTGGCCAAGGAGCTCGGCACCGCCGAAAGCGGCTACAGGCTCTTCTTCAACGTGGAGAAAGGCGGTGGCCAACTCATCTTCCACATCCATCTCCACCTCGTCGGCGGCTGGAAATAGGAGGTCTGCATGATAAAGACCATCACCGTACGCACCAACCGGCAGACGGAGCTGGTAGACATCACCAATGAGGTGGCCCGGGCGGTGGAAGGGGTCTCCTCCGGGATCTGCTACCTCTATTGCCCGCACACCACGGCGGGTATCATCATCAACGAAGGGGCGGACCCGGCGGTGGCCGAAGACGTCATCGCCGTCCTCAATCACTTCGTGCCCTGGAAGTTCGGCTACAAGCACCTGGAGGGGAACTCCCCGGCCCACGTCAAGGCTTCCCTTACCGGCCCGGGGACCTTTGTCTTCGTCGAAGAAGGTCGTCTCAAGCTTGGCACCTGGCAGCGGATCTTCTTTGCCGAGTATGATGGCCCCCGCACCCGCAAGGTTTACGTGAAGGTGGTTCCGGATTAGGCTTTAACAAACGGCAAGGGGAAAAGAAATGAGTGTCAACAAGGTCATCCTTATCGGTCGGCTGGGGGCAGATCCTGAGATCCGCTATACCGCTGATGGCCAGCCCGTGGCCACCTTTCGCATCGCTACTTCCGAAAGATGGACTGATAAAAACGGCCAGCGCCAGGAGCGGGTGGAATGGCACCGGATCGTGGCCTTCGGCCGCCTGGCGGAGATTTGCGGGGAATACCTGGCCAAGGGACGCCAGGTTTACATCGAAGGTCGTTTACAGACGCGCTCTTACGAAGACCGTGACGGCGTGAAGCGTTACGTGACGGAGATCGTGGCGCAGAACATGCAAATGCTCGGGCGGCGAGACGAAATAGGCCCCGCTCCCCCTTCTCCTTCTGCGGAGGGAGATTTCATGGACGAGCCTCCCCCCGACGAAGATCTTCCCTTCTAGAACAAAAAGGGCGGGTTCTACCCGCCCTTTTTCACTAACAACCGCAGCCTGTCAGTTTCCTCACCGGGATGTGTTTGCGCTCGCTAAATTCCTGCTGTTTTCCTTTGTTCCAGTTCTGCACCGGCCGGAAATATCCCACCACCCGGGAATAGACCTCCACCGGCATGGCCTTTACTTTTACTTTGGGAATCTTTGCCCGCGGCTTCATCATCTCCTCCTTTAGTTGATTTTTCGATAGGCCCCCTCGGCGAGGGTGGCCAGATCAAACTCGGCAAGCTCTATTTCCTGCCCGTAGCGGGCAAGTTCTTCCTCTGTATGGGGATAGGGGCAAACCACGTGTTTGCCCGGGAGATAACCGTGCACCGGACAGACCGAAAAGGTCGGAGTGATGGAGAAATAGGGGAGCTTGAAGCGGTTTACGATGGCCTTTACCAGCTCTTTGACGATTCTCGTGTCCGGTATTTCCTCTCCGATGAAGAGGTGCACCACCGTGCCACCGGTAAAGAGCACCTGGAGATCGTCCTGGTGGCTGAGGATCTCGAAGACGTCGTCGGTGTAGTTCACCGGGAGATGCACGGAATTGGTGTAATAGGGGGTTTCTTCGGTCCCCGAGGCCCTGACCCGCTGGAATTTCTTTCTGTCAAGCCGTGCCAGGCGGTAACTCGCTCCTTCGGCTGGAGTGGCCTCGAGATTGTAGAGATTGCCCGTTTCTTCCTGGAATTCGGCGATCTTCTCCCGCATGAAAAGGAGCACCTTTTTGGCCCATTCTTTGCCGGCACTGGTGGAAATGGGCTCCCCGAGGAAGTTGAGGCAGGCCTCGTTCATCCCCAGGATGCCGATGGTGGCGAAGTGGTTCGTCCAGTAGGCCCCGGTGCGCTCCTTGACCCCGGAAAGATAGACCCGGGAGTAGGGGTAAAGCCCCTTTTCCGTGAAGTCCTCGATGACCTTGCGTTTGATCTCGAGCGAGACCTTGGCAAGCTCCATGAGGTGGGCCAGGCGGTCGAAGAAGTCTTCCTCGCAGGTGGCCAGATAGGCGATGCGCGGAAGATTCAAGGTTACCACCCCGATGGAGCCGGTGAGGGGGGCGGAGCCGAAAAGGCCCCCCTGGCGTTTGCGAAGCTCCCGGTTATCGAGCCTCAGACGGCAACACATGGAGCGGGCGTCGTTGGGGTCCATGTCGGAGTTCACGAAGTTTGCAAAATAGGGGATTCCGTACCTGCGGGTCATCTCCCAGAGGGGCTCTAAGTTTTCGTTTTCCCAGTCGAAATCCTTGGTGATGTTGTAGGTGGGGATGGGGAAGGTGAAGATGCGCCCCTTGGCGTCCCCTTCCATCATGAGCTCGCAGAAGGCCCGGTTGATCATGTCCATCTCGGGCTGAAACTCGGCGTAAGTCTCGGGGATGGTCTTCCCACCCACGATGGCCGCCATCTCGCGGAAACTCTCCGGCACCTTGAGGTCCATGGTGAGGTTGGTAAAGGGAGTCTGGAAGCCCACCCGGGTGGGGACGTTCACGTTGAAGAGAAATTCCTGAAGCGCCTGTTTGACCTCGGTGTAGGAGAGCTTGTCGTAGCGCACAAAGGGCGCCAGCAGGGTGTCGAAGTTCGAGAAGGCCTGGGCCCCGGCGGCCTCTCCCTGAAGGGTGTAGAAGAAGTTCACGATCTGCCCCAGGGCGGTGCGAAAATGCTTGGCCGGAGTTGATTCCACCTTCCCCGGGACACCCCCAAACCCCCGCAGCAGAAGGTCGTAAAGATCCCAGCCCACGCAATACGGCCCGAGGATGCCCAGATCGTGGATGTGGAAGTCTCCTTCCCGGTGGGCCTCGCCTACCTCGGCGGGGTAGAGCTTCGTTAGCCAGTAGCGGGCGATCACCGAGGAGGAGATATGGAAATTGAGCCCCTGGAGGGAGTAGTTCATGTTGGAGTTTTCCTGGACGCGCCAGTCCTCCTTGGTGAGGTAATCCTCGATGAGGTTGATGCCGTCGACGATGGCCTTGCCGATCTCGCGGGCCTGTTTGCGTTTCTCACGGTAGAGGATGTAAGCCTTGGCGATTTCGCTGTGCCCGTGGGCGATGAGGGTCTCTTCGATGATGTCCTGGATCTGCTCCACGTGGGGGACGTTTCCGAACTTGAAAAAGCTGCGATATAGCTTGAGCGCCACCTCGTCGGCGATGGTCTCGGCGATCTTGCGGTCCTTCTGGCCCACCGCCTTGACCGCCTTGAAGACGGCGTTCGCGATCCGCCGCCGATCGAACGGGACAAATTTCCCGTCTCGCTTCCGTACCAAGGGCTCCATACCCAACCTCCCGGAGAAAGTTTGTCTTTGATACTACCCCAATAAAATGGGGCAGTCAATCGTTTTGGGCACAATATGTTGTGTCCATAGGGAAACTTGGCGGTTTCTTGGAGGGTTAGAGAGCATTGTTGAAGTTCTCATGGAGAAAGGCCCAGTTTGCGGGCCACGTTGGGGAAAAGGGAGAGGTCCGTGTGGGGGAGGAAAAGGGCCCCGGTCAAGAGCTGCATGAACTCAGGGCGCACGTTCATTTCGAGGTAGGTGAGATTGTTGAGTATTTCGCGCAGTTCTTGGAAGGCGTTGCGATTTTTGAGGAAGGCGATGGTGCCCTTGCCGGCGGCGTTTCCCAGGGGGACGAATCTTTCAAGTGGCACGTCGGGGAGCATCCCGATGGTGATGGCGGCCTGCGGGTCGATGTAGTTTCCGAAGCTTCCGGCGATGTAGAAATGGGCGATATCCTCGAAGCCAAGCCCCACACTCTGGCAGAGCACGGTAAGGATGGTGTACATGGCCCCTTTGGAGCGGATGATGCTCTTGATCTCCCCTTGAGTCACGTAGATGGGGGCCCCGGTGGCGCTCTCTTCCGCCGGGACCAGGATGAAGGCAAGCTCGCCGTCTATTTCCTGGAATCTTTCCGGAAGCGTCTCCGGGACGAACTTTCCCCGCTGGTCGAGAAGCCCGGCCTTGAAGAGTTCAGCCAGAAGGTCGATCACCGCGGAGCCGCAAAGGCCCCGGGGTTTTTCCGCCCCGATGGTCTCGACCCTGATTTCGAGCGTCTTCGGATCTATACGCACCCGGGAGATGGCTCCCGGGGCGGCCTGCATTCCGCAGGAAAGGATGCCGCCCTCCAGGGCCGGGCCCGCGGCCCCGGCGGTGGCCAGGAGAAACTCCCGGTTCCCCAGCACCACCTCGGCGTTGGTGCCCACGTCGATGAGGATGGAGATTTCCTCCCTCTGGTGGAGCCCGCTTGCCAGGATCCCAGCCAGGAGATCGCCACCAAAGTAGCTTCCGCGGTTCGGAAAGACGAAAAGGAGCCCCTCCGGGTGCCCGGGAAGCCCCAGTTCTTTGAGCTTGAGAGTGTCGATCCAGCTTGCAGCCGGGATGTATGGTTCACGGTAGAGGTGGCGGGTCTCAAGGTTCAGGAAGAAATGGCTCATGGTGGTGTTGCCGCAGAGGGCGATGTAGACCAGGGCCTCCTCGGGATGAGGGGAAAGGATCTTTAGAATCTCCTCCCTCAGGGCCTTGATGGTGACCTCGTGGAGGATCCTGCGGCGTTCCGGCTTGTCGGCGAAATGGAGCCGGTTGAGGATGTCCTCCCCGTAGGGGATCTGGGGGTTCTTGAAGGAGTGCTCCCTTAAGACCTCCCCGGACTTGAAATCGAGGAGATAGAGCACCACTCCGGTGCTTCCAAGGTCGATGCCAAGCCCAAGGAGGGGGTGCTCCGTCTCCTTCAAAAGGAGATCCTGGAGCCAGAAGGTGCTTCCGTCGAAGGCGCTGCGGGCCTTGATCTCAAAACCGCCTTGGCGAAGCTTCTCGGGAAGTTTTCGCAGGACAGAAAGGGGGATCCGGACCTCACCCCCCAGGGCTTCTTCCAGGGCTTGGCGGAGGCGGGCTTCGTCGGCGCGCTGGTCTTCAAGGCTTGGAGCCGGAAGAGAAAGCTCGACTTCTTGCGCCACGGGCCCTTTTGCCATGCTCTAGGAGGAAAACACAAGCTTCTTCTTCCGGCAAGATCAGACGTCCACCACGCACTGGGCCACCCAGAGGTCTCCCACTTTTTCCACCTTGAGCATGGTGTAGGTGGCGCCCTTCACCTCCTCGCCGAGCTCGTGCCGGGTCTCGTCGATGGGCTCCCCCGCCGCCCATCCGGAGAGCTTGAGGTCTTTTATCTCGCAGCCAAATTCCGAAAAGACCAGGTTCTCCATGCCGGCCTCCGCGAGAAGCTTGTTGAGCCAGTCCAGAAAAAGCTCTTCGAGGCTCTCCCCTTCGGCCCTTATCTCAACCCGCCTCTCCGGTCTCACCTCCTCGAGATTTACGACGATGAGGCTGAAGAGGGCCTTGGCGGCGTTTATGAAGGCTTCTTCGAGGGTTCTGCCGATGC
The DNA here is from genome assembly GCA_013153725.1 of Thermodesulfobacteriota bacterium. Lineage (GTDB taxonomy): Bacteria > Desulfobacterota > Thermodesulfobacteria > Thermodesulfobacteriales > Thermodesulfatatoraceae > Thermodesulfatator. The sequence continues at coordinate 3,051 of JAADDY010000064.1, read as the reverse complement.
CGCGGATACCGATATCCGCCCCGTGTTCAAAGGTCTCGTATCCCGGTTTCATGGCCACCTCCTTGGGGGTCTCTCCTTAATATGCGTCTTGAGGAGCGGCGGGCAAGGGATGACAGCCCACCTTGAGATAGGGCCAGAGGGCCCGCAAGAGAAGGGGCCTTTTTCTCCTCTCATCCTCAAGGCAGAGCCAGAGCCTTTTCCCCTCCCAGAACACGCTTGCGGCGCCGTGTTCTTTCGTGCTCGCGTGGGGAATCTCAAGCTTTGCAAGCCGCCTCAAGGTCTGCGGGGCGGGGTGTTTCACGCTTCTCGCCGAGGAGAGGGCAAGCTTTGGGGAGACCTTCTTAAGAAACGGGTAGGAAGAAGAACCCCTGGCGCCGTGGTGGGGCAAGATCAGAACATCGGCCGAGATTTCCTCTTTGAGGAGCAATCTTTCGCGCTTCTTGCCGATGTCACCGGGGAAGAGCACCCTTATCCCCGAGATTTCGAGGAGGCTTACGAGAGAGGCCTCGTTTGGGGAACGAAACCCCGGAGCTCGAAAGAGAAAGAGGCGCCAACTCTTCCCCCGAAGGGCATTTTCGGGGCTTTGCGGGCTCAAGACGGCCATCTCGGGGTACTCCTCCCTGAGTGTTTCAAGGCCCCCGGCGTGGTCGGCTTGAAAGTGCGAGATCACCACCGTGGAGGGGGAGAGGGAAAGCTTTTTAAGGGTGGGCAAGACGACGAGCCTTGCGGCGTCGAATCTTCCCCAGCGCGGGCCGGCGTCAAAGAGGAGGGCCCTGTGCCCTTCCACCTTGGCCAGGGCGGCGCTTCCTTCCCCTACGTCCAGGACGAGGATGTAACTCAAAGAGCCGTAGGTCACCGAAAAGAAGGTGCCAAGGGCAAGGGAGGCCGGGATTCCCCACTTAAGCCCCTTCTTGCCCTTGAGGATGGCGAGTGAGAACGGAAGGAAGAGAACGATAAGAGAGGCCCCCAGGGGAAAAGGGGGTGTGAGCTGGGGAAGGTCAAGGGGCGGGAGGTTGGTCACCAGGGCGGCTTTTTCCGCGAGGGAAGCGGCGAATTCTTCTTTAAACGGGGCTAAAAGGGCGGCGGCCAGTTCGAGCGGCAGCACGAAGAACCCGAAGACCGGAAGGGCCAGGAGGTTGGTGAGTGGGGCCCAGGGAGAGGCGTAACCTTTGAGGGCCAGGAGCCAGGGAAGGGTGGCGAGGCTGGCGGCGGCCGCGTAACCCAGCCCCTCTTTGAGATACCTTGAGAGCCCGCGGCCTTTGGCGAGAAAAGGCCCGGCCTTCTCTTTGAAGAGAAAGAGGGCCCAGACGGCGCTCACCGAGAGCCTGAAAGAGTAGCTTCCCACGGCTTCCGGCTGCCAGAGAAGGATGAGGAGCACCGTGAGGGCCAGGAGGTCAAATCCCGAAAGCTCCCGCAAGAAAAGAAGGGCTCCTCCCCAGAGCAAAAACATGAGGAGGGCCCTCAACGCCGAGGGTGTGGGGCCTGAGAGGTAGGCGTAAAGGAGGAGGGGTGGGGTGGCCGCAAGGATCAGCCACTGCTTGAAGGTGAGCGCAAGAAGTGGCCTCGGCCAGCACCAGAAGATTCCTTTAAGGAGGAGCGAGACGAGTCCCAGGAGAAGGGCCAGATGAAGCCCTGAGATGGCGAGAAAATGGAATATCCCCAGGCGTGAGAAGGTCTCTTTCAGGGGCTCGGGAAGGTTCCTTTTGCTTCCGAGGACCAGGGCCTCAAAGAGCCCCCGTGCCGGCGGAGAGAGCCCCTTTGCGAAGGAAAAGAGCCTTTCACGAAGGGCGCTGAGAGGATTTACTTCTCTTATGGGGCCGAGTCTCAGGATCTTCTTTACGCTTCCGATCCATTTTATCCCGCGGGCCCGTTTTAGCCGGGAAAAATCAGGCGCAAAGGGATTAAGGGCGCTGCGGGGGCTTTTGAGGCGCACTTCGGCCTCAAAGACCTGACCGGGGCTAAGAGAGAGCCTCCGCGGGAAATAAAAGACCGCCTTCTCCCCCGTGGGAAGGAGACGCACCTTTCCTCTTTTCGAGAAGGAAGCCTCTTCAAGAGGGGTTTCGAGGCGGGCCCGAAGAACTTTGGTCTCCCGCTGGAGAGGCGGGATTCCCGGCGGTGGAAAGATGAAATGGCCGTAGAGGAAGGCCACCCCCAGGGGGAGCAGGAAAAGATACTTTCGTCTTGAAAGCAGAAAGAGTGCGGCAAAGGCCAGGAGAAAATAGGCCCTCTCCCAGGCAAAGAAGAGTCCCGCGGCTGCGAGAAGGGCCGTAAGCTGGAGAGGGCTTGTGGTCTTTTTAGGTGGGTAGTTCGGTAATCTTTCCAAGTTCCCTGCGGAGCCGGTTGACCTCCTCTTCGAGTGCGGAGATGCGGTCGAGGAGCTGGAGGATGATGTCGATCCCGGCAAGATTTACCCCGAGATCGTCTCTCAGACGCCGGATGAGAAAGAGCCTCCGCAGATCTTCCTCGTCGAAGAGCCAGCGTCGTCCTTCCTTTTGAGGATTCACCAGACCTTCTTCGATCCAGACACGAATGGTCTTGGGAGAAAGCCCCACTTTTTCGCAAATGACCTTCATCTCATAATATATCGCCATCTCGTCTGCCTCCGCTTAATTTTTGCCTCTTTTAAATTAAGACCAGCTTTGCCAGCTGGGAAGGGCTACCCCCGGGGGCCAAAGAGGGCGGTGCCGATCCGCACGATGGTGGCCCCTTCTTCGATGGCCACCTCGAAATCGTGACTCATCCCCATGGAAAGCTCCGAAAGAGGGGCTTCGGGGAAGCGCTCTTTCAGTTCTTCAAGAAGCTTGCGCAAGCGGGCGAAGAAGGGGCGGACTTCTTCTGGGTCTTCGCGGTAGGGAGGGATGGTCATGAGGCCGCGAAGCGAAAGGTTTTCAAGAGAAAGTACGAGCTCTGCCAGGGCGGGAAGATCCTCCGGGCTTACTCCGGCCTTTGTTTCCTCTCCACCCACGTTTACTTCCAGGAAGACCGGAAGCTTGCGCGAAAGTCTTTGGGCCCTTTTGGCGAGCTCCTTGGCGATGGCCGGGCGATCCACGG
>JAADDY010000086.1 GCA_013153725.1 Thermodesulfobacteriota bacterium | reverse complement strand
ACCATCGTGGTCTGTGAGGGCGAGATCCTTGGCAAGCCGAAAGACGCCTCCGACGCTTACCGCATGCTGAAGCTCCTCTCGGGGAGAGTCCATCAGGTCTTCACGGCCTATGTTATCTTGAAAGACGGAGAAACCCGCGAACGGGTGGTGGAGACGAAAGTCTTCTTCAAGGTGCTTGAAGAGGAGGAGATCGCGGCCTATCTCGCCACCGGCGAGCCCTGGGACAAGGCGGGCGCTTACGCCATCCAGGGGATTGCCTCCTACATGGTGGAACGCGTGGAAGGCTCGGTGACCAACGTTATCGGGCTTCCTCTCACGGAGGTCGTGGCAGATCTCCTGGCGCTCCAAATTGTTACCTGGAGGGTCCCATGAAGACCCACAAGAAGGGCCTCATGGCGGACATAAACGTCACCCCTCTGGTGGACGTGATGCTCGTTCTCCTCATCATCTTCATGATCACGGCCCCCATGCTCTCCACCGGGCTTGAAGTGGATCTTCCCGAGACCAAGGCCGGAAGGCTTGAGGAAAAGAAGTCTCTGGTGGTGGTCGTGGATGCTTCCGGTCGTATTTTCATCGACAGGAAGGAGATGAGCCTCAAGTCTCTTGGGGTCTGGTTGCGGCAGGCCAAGAAAGCTGGCCTGATCCGGGAAATCAACCTCAAGGCCGATCGCCGCTGCCCGTACGGGAAGGTCGCCAAGGTGCTGGCGGAGATCCAGGCGGCGGGTTTTACCGAGATCGGCCTCCTGACCAGGCCAGAGAGCTCATGACGCAGGCTTTTTCCTTCAAAAAGGCCCTTGCGTTTTCGCTTCTCTTGCATCTTTTTCTGGTTTTTGCCCTTCTCTGGCTGGAAAGGCCCCAAAAGCCTCACTTCCAGGTCGTGCGTCTGAAGCTCAAAAGTGTCTCTTTTTCTCCGGCTGCACCAGCGTCCAAAACCAGGGCCATAAAACCTGCCTCTAGGGCCAAGCCTGCGAAAGCCGCCTCGAAGACCAAAACGCCCTCCAAGGAGCGAAGAGTCAGGAAAGTGGCAAAGAAAAGGGCTCCGAAGAAGGTGTCTTCCCCCAGAAGAAAGGTCGCGAGCCCCGCCAGGAAAGTTTCCAAAAAGGCCCCTGCGGTCAAGAAAAAAGCCCCGGAATCTCCTCCGAAGGAGCCCACTCCGGCCCCAAATGAGGAGAAGCTTCTTGCCAGGCGTCTGGCCGCACTAAGGGCCCAGGCCGAAGAGAAGGCCCTGCGAGAGAAGCTTGCGCGTCTCAAGAGCTCGCGCAAGGCGAAGGCTTCCGGGGGGCTTTCCCTGGGCACGGGAGTATCTCAGGAGTTTGCCAGGCGTCTGATGGCACATCTCAAATCCTTCTGGGCGGTACCGGAGGTTCTCGAAGATCGTGAGGATCTTACGGCGGAAGTGGAGCTCAAGATTGCTCCCGATGGGCGCCTCCTTTCTTACCGTTTCCTGCGGCGTTCCGGGGAGCCTCTTTTCGACGAGGCCGTGGTGGCCACGCTCAAGAAGGCCGAACCACTGCCAGCCCCTGGCCAAACCTTGACCCTTTCGGCGGTCTTCAAAATCCGTTAAAAGAGAAGGTATGAAAAGGCTACTCCTTCTGCTTTTTGTTCTCCTTTTGGCTTTTTCGTGGTGCCCTGAAGCCCGGGCCCTGAGGCTTGAGATAAGCGGTGCGGAGCTCATCAAGATTCCGGTGGCCGTTCCGGATTTTGAAGGCCCTCAGCCTCTGGCCCGGAAGCTATCCGAGGTGGCCCGCCAGGATCTCGAATGGCACCTGGTCTTTAACGTTTTGGGCCAAGGGCTTCCGGCGGCGGAGACAAAGATATTCGCCTCTCTCGGGGTGGACTGGCTCCTCTACGGCAAGGTCTCTCTTTCTGGCCCCCGCCTGACGACTGCCTTTTACCTGCGAGACATGGTGAAGGACAAAGTAGTCCTTTCGCGCGGTTATCGCGGGCCGAAGGATTCGGCCCGCTACATGGTGCACCGCTTTGTGGATCTTGCGGTGGAGGAGATCCTCGGGGTGCCCGGGGTTGCCATGAGCCGGGTAGCTTTTGTGGAAAGAAGGGGCTGGCACGATACCCTTTTCGTTCAAGATTTTGACGGCGCCCGAAAAGTGGCGGTGGCCGAGGGAGATTTGATCCTCGGGCCCCGGCTCTCGCCGGATGCGCAAAAGATCGCCTTCGTCTATTACGTCCAGAGGCGCCCCCAGGTGCACGTCATCGATCTTCGCTCCGGCAACCGCTGGGTGGTCTCCCGTTTCCCGGGGCTCAACGCCTCGCCGGTCTGGCACCCGGACGGAGACAAACTGGTGGCAACCCTCAGCAAGGACGGAAACCCCGATCTCTACCTCCTCGATCTTTCTGGTCACATTTTGAAGCGTCTGACCTTTGGGGAGGGAGTAAACACCGGGGGGAGCTTCTCCCCCGACGGCAAGGAGCTCGCCTTTGTCTCCGACCGTTCCGGGTCTCCCCAGATCTACATCCTGAACCTGAGGACCCGCGGGGTGCGCCGGCTCACCTTCCGGGGGCGGTACAACGTCTCCCCGTCCTGGTCTCCCACCGGAGATCGCATCGTCTATGCTTCGCAGGAAGGTGGCCGGTTCGTGCTTTACACCATTGACCCCCGTGGGGGAGAGCCCGTGAGGGTTACCGAGCGGGGAAGCTATGAGGCCCCCTTCTTCTCTCCCAACGGAAGGCTCATCCTGGCCCAGGGGCGAGACGGCCTGTGGCTCTTTCTGGCCAACGGAGCAAGCGGGCGCAGATATCTCGCCGGGAAAAGTTTGTTTCCGAGCTGGCGCCGTCTCCCCTGAAGATCAACCAACCAGGTCTTTGACCTTCTGATAGAGGGGTTCCACGAGCCTGAGGGCTTCTTCGGCCTCCCGGCGCGTGTAGACTTCGTCCGGCGAGAGATCAGGAAGCCCGTTGGGATACCGGGTGGGGATGTAATATTTGTCGAGGGCGGCGGCTGTCTCCAGGAACCCTTTGAGCTCTGTGTAGAGCTGGAGATCGACCCTCTCCAGCTCTCGAATCAGTTTTACCAGAGAGTGCCCCCACGGGGATATATCGTGGGCGTTCCAGAGGGCTTTGAGGGCCTTTTCACCGCACTGGTGGGCGTGGAAGCAGGAAAGGGCGTACTCTCCTTCCTGAGCCAGGATGCGGGCGGCCCGCAGGTCCATCTCGGCGGTGCGGAGCCATCTCCTTGCGTCTTCAAGATTTTTCTTCACGCTCATAGATTACTTGCCCTTCTTTGAGAATTTCTCGCATAAAGGGGCGGTCTTTTCCCTTTGAGAGTTCCTCTTCGGTCCATACCAGAAGATCCCACTCAAAGGTGGGAAACTTGAGAAGGAGATCGCAAAATTTCTCCAGCCGTTCCAGGTAAGGAAGCTTTTCATCGATCACGATGAGGAGATCGACATCGCTTCGGCACGTGGCCTGGGAAGTGGCCCTCGAACCGAACAGAATGACCCTGCGCACCCCTTCCTTTTCGGCAAAATAGGCCTCTAGTTGGCGGCGTAGATCCTCAGGAAGCCCCATCGACCTAAATCTACCAAAGTCGGGGCCCTTTGGCAGAGTAAAAATGCCCTTAACCAGGAGTCTTTTTCTTGTATTCCAGCGAGGCCCAAGGTAAAGATTAGGGCCAGGAGGTTGCCATGGTGGTGGATTACTTTTTCTCACCAGAACAAAAGCTCATCGTGGAAGTGGCGGACCGCATCGGCCGGGAGTACATCGCTCCCTATGCCCTGAAGTGGGACGAGGAGGAGGTTTGCGACCCCCGGCCCCTGAGGGCCCTGGCGCTTGCCGATCTCTTCGGTCTCTTCATCCCCAAAGAATACGGGGGCCTGGGTTTTGGCACCTTTGAGAATTGCCTGGTCATCGAGACCCTTTCCAAATATTGCGCCGGGGTTTCCACCACTTTTGCCGCAAGTGGTCTGGGAGCCTATCCCATTCTGATCGCTGGCAGCAAAGAGCAGAAGGAGAAATATCTCCCCCAGATTGCTTCTGGCAAAAAGCTCTGTGCCTTTGCCCTCACGGAGCCCCAGGCCGGATCTGACGCCGCCGCCATCAAGACCACCGCCCGGAAAGAGGGAGACTACTACGTTCTCAATGGGATCAAGCAGTGGATCACCAACGGGGGGGTGGCAGATATCTACACGGTGATCGCCTTGACCGACCCCAAGAAGGGGGCCCGCGGTGCCAGTGCCTTCATCGTGCGGAAAGGGGACCCTGGTTTTGTGATCGGCAAGAAGGAGAAGAAGATGGGCCTGCGGGCTTCTACCACCACGGAGCTCTTCTTTTCTAACTGCCGCATTCCCAAGGATCGTCTTCTGGGCCGCGAGGGGATGGGTTTCATCATCGCCATGAAGACCCTGGATCTCTCCCGCCCCGGGGTAGGGGCCCAGGCGGTGGGGCTAGCCCAGGGAGCGCTTCAGGTATCCCTGAACCACGCCCGGCAGCGAATCCAGTTCGGGCAGCCGGTCTACAACTTTCAGGCGGTGAGCCACACCTTTGCGGAAATGGCGATGCGAATCGAGGCGGCCCGGGCCCTGGTCTACAGCGCGGCCCGCTACATAGATTCCGGGGCCAAGGGCATTTCGGCGGCTTCGGCCATGGCCAAGGCCTTTGCCTCGGATATGGCCATGTGGGTCACCGAACGGGCCGTTCAGATGATGGGAGGTTTCGGCTACATGCGGGATTTTCCGGTGGAAAAGATGATGCGCGATGCCAAGTGTCTTCAGATCTACGAGGGTACCAATGAGATCCAGCGCAACGTCATCGCCCGCGAACTCCCCAAGTTTGTAAAGCCCCTTGAGATCGGCTAGGAGGAATCTATGCGTTTCATGGTGTGTCTAAAGCCTGTTCCCGAGCCCGGTACGGTGAGGGTCGACCCTGAGACTCATACCCTCAAGCGCGAAAGTGCCACCCTGATCCTGAACCCTGCGGACCGCTACGCCCTGGAAGCGGCGGTGGAGCTCAAGGAAAAGACCGGGGCCGAGGTGGTGGCCGTCATGATGGGGCCTCCCAACGCGGCGCCTCTTCTCAAGGAGGCGTACGCCTGCGGGGCAGACGAGGTCTATCTCCTTTCTGACCGGGCCTTTGCCGGGGCCGACACTCTGGCCACGAGCTACGTCCTGTCTCTGGCAGCGCAAAAGCTCGGGGCTTTTGACCTCATCTTTTGCGGTAAGGTCTCCATCGACGGTGAAACCGCCCAGGTGGGCCCGGAGCTTGCCGCCTGGCTCGACTGGCCTTCCGTCATCTGGGTAAAGGAGCTTTCACCGGTAGAAGGGGGCTTTGAGGTGGTGCGCGTTACAGACGAGGGGGAAGAAAGGCTGGTGGCGAAGACGCCGATCCTCTTTACCATCGAGCCTGAAAGTAACGATCCGCGGCCACCTTCGGTGAAGAGGCTCCTTGAGATGCTCGAAAAAGATGTGCCCACCCTCACGGCCGAAGACCTGGGGGCGGATCCGGCCCGCCTTGGGCTGGAAGGTTCCCCCACCCGGGTCCTTGACGTCTTCACCCCCACCTACGAGGGGAAAAAGGAACTTCTTGAAGGCGCGGCGGAAGAAGTGGTGGAAAAATTGGTAAGCATCCTCAAGGAACGAGGGCTCATATAAAGGAGGAAAGATGGCAGAAGGGGTAGCGATATTCGCAGAATGGGCCGGGGATGGCTTGCACCCCGTAAGTTTTGAGCTTTTGTCCGAGGCCCGGCGCCTGGCAGACGAGCTTGAAAGCAAGGTGAAGGCCTTTTTCCCAGCCCCTCCGGGGCAGGAATCCCAGGCCGAGGCCCTGATTCGTCACGGGGCGGACGAGGTCCTCTACGCCTCCCACCCCGCCTTCGAAAATTTTCTGGACGATGCGGCAAGCCGTCTCCTGGTCAAGATGATACGGGAAGACACCCCGGAGATCTTTCTCTTCCCCGCCACGGCACGCGGCCAGGCCCTGGCCCCGCGGGTGGCAGGTTATCTCCGGCTGGGGCTTACCGCACACTGTATCGCCTTCGAGATCGGTAAAGAAGATCGCACGCTGATCCAGATTCGGCCCTCTTTTGGTGAAAACGTCATGGCCAAGATCATCTCCCTCACCAAGCCCCAGATGGCCACGGTGAGGCCGGGAGTCTTCCCGAAGGCCAAGGAAGACCCTGCCAGAAGGGGCGAGATAAAGAAATTTCCCGTCTCTGACGAGGATGCTCGGAGTGCCCTCAAGGTACTTGAGAGGCGCCCCAAAGCCGCCCCCAAGGTAGACCTTTCGCGGGCCAAAGTGGTGGTGGCTGGCGGGCGTGGCCTGGGCACCAAGGAATTTTTCGCCAAACTTTTCGAGCTGGCCGAGCTCCTGGAAGGAGCGGTGGGGGCCACGAGGCCGGTGTGTCATCTCGGCTGGATATCAGAAGACCACATGATCGGTGTTTCCGGGCAGACCGTCTCCCCCAGGCTCTATTTCGGGTTCGGTATCTCGGGGGCGGTTCATCATCTCGTGGGGATTCGCAACCCGGGGCTGATGGTGGCGGTGAACACAGACCCGGAGGCCCCTCTCATGAAGAAGGCCGACGTGGCCGTGGTGGGCGACGTGAGGGAGGTTTTGCCCCTTCTCATCCGAAGACTTAAGGAACTCAAAGGAGAGAGCCATGAAGCTTGATCTTGGTGGTAAAGTGGCTTTGGTGACCGGGGCTTCGAGGGGGATCGGGCGGGCCATTGCCCTGGCTCTGGCCGAGGCAGGTGCAAAAGTGGGGGTAAATTACGCCGCTTCAGCCGGAGCGGCGGAGGAGGTCGTCTCCCTTATCAAAGAGGCCGGAGGAGAGGCCCTGGCGGTAAAATTCGACGTCTCCAGGGCCGAAGAGGTGGCAGAAGGGGTGAAAATGGTCGAGGAAAACCTGGGGCCGATAGATATTCTGGTCAACAACGCCGGGATCACGAAAGATACCCTCCTCTTGCGCATGAAAGAGGAAGACTGGGACGCGGTTATGGAGGTGAACTTGAAGGGGGCCTTTCTCTGCACGAAGGCGGTGATCCAGGGAATGATGAAGCGCCGTTTTGGCCGCATCGTAAACATTTCTTCGGTGATCGCCTTCTCCGGGAACGCGGGCCAGACCAACTACGCCGCTTCCAAGGCCGGGCTCATCGGTTTTACCAAGTCCCTGGCGCGCGAGGTGGCAAGCCGCGGTATCACGGTAAACGCCGTGGCCCCTGGTTTCATCGAGACCGACATGACCGCCAAGATCCCGGAAAAGATCAAAGAAGCCTTGCTGAGCCAGATTCCCCTGGGGCGGGTCGGACGCCCCGAGGAGGTCTCTCCGGCGGTGGTTTTCCTCGCTTCGGAGGCGGCCTCATACATTACGGGCCAGGTGATCCACGTAAACGGCGGCATTTATATGTGAACTTGCGGTTGAAATAGGGGGCAGGCTTAGGTAAAAAAATCTTTTAATTTTGAAGCGGAGGAGGAGTTTATGTCGGTGGAAGAAAAAGTGATCGATATCATCGTGGAGAAGCTGAACGTGCCACGGGAGCAGGTGAAACCCGAAGCCTCTTTTATCGACGATCTCGGCGCCGATTCTCTGGATCTCGTCGAGCTGGTCATGGCGATGGAAGAGGCCTTTGGCATGGAGATCTCTGACGAAGAGGCGGAGAAGCTTCGCACGGTGAAAGACGTCATCGACTACGTGAAATCCAAGGTGGGAGAATAGCATCCATGCGCCGGCGGGTGGTGGTCACGGGGCTGGGGGCGATCACACCGGTTGGTTTGGGGGTCGAGGAATCGTGGCAGAATGTCGTCGCCGGGCGCTCCGGAATCGGCCCCATTACGAAGTTCGATGCTTCGGGTTACTCCAGCCGGGTGGCCGGAGAGGTGAAAGGCTTCAACCCCGAAGATTACATGCCAAAGAAACTCATCCCTCGGGTGGATGCCTTCATCCAGTATGCCATTGCCGCAACCCGAGAGGCACTCGAAGACGCGCGCCTCGGTGAGGGTCTGGGGGAAAGGGCTGGAGTCATCATCGGAGTTGGCATGGGAGGCACCGGGGTGGTGGAAAAGTATACCCCCGTTCTCAGAGAGCGGGGCTGGCGCCGTGTGACGCCTTTCTTCATCCCCATGATCATCCCCAACATGGCTTCGGGGCAGGTGGCCATCCTCTTCGGTGCCAAGGGGCCCAACACGGCGGTCTGTACCGCCTGCGCCGCCGGCACCCACGCTCTCGGCGAGAGTTTTCGCCTCATAAGGGATGGCTATGCCGATATCATGATCGCCGGGGGCACCGAAAGTCTCATCACTCCCCTTACGGTGGCGGGTTTTGCGGTGATGAAGGCCCTTTCCACCAAATTCAACGACACCCCGGAGAAGGCCAGCCGCCCCTTCGACGCCAAGCGAGACGGTTTCGTGATTGCCGAGGGCTCCGGGGTTTTGATCCTGGAAGAACTCGAGCATGCCAGAGCCCGCGGGGCCAAAATTTACGCTGAAATAGTCGGCTACGGTCTGAATGGCGACGCCTACCACATGACCGCCCCCACCCCAGATGGCGAAGGCCCGGCCCGCTGTATGGAGCTTGCTCTGAAAGACGCCGGCATCTCCCCCGAAGAGGTGGATTACATCAACGCCCACGGTACCAGCACTCCTTTGAACGACGCCGCGGAAACGAAGGCCATCAAGAGGGTCTTCGGGCCGAAGGCCAAAGAGCTTGCCATCTCTTCCACCAAATCCATGACGGGGCACCTTCTGGGCGGTGCCGGAGGAGTGGAAGGGGTTTTTACGGTAAAGACGATCACAGAAGGGGTGATCCCCCCCACCATCAACTACGAAGAGCCGGATCCGGAGTGCGATCTCGACTATGTTCCCAACGTGGCCCGCAAGGCCAGAGTCCGGGTAGCCATGTCCAACTCTTTCGGTTTTGGGGGGACGAACGCGGTCATCATTTTTAAGGCTTTCGAGGAAGAAGCATGAAGATTGCCCTAGGTTCTGATCACGCCGGTTTTGAACTCAAAGAAAAGATCAAGAAGTTCCTCGCCGAAGCGGGGCATGAGCCCCTTGATCTGGGATGTTTTTCTCCCGAATCTGTGGATTACCCGGTTTACGGGGTCAAAGTGGCCAAATCCGTGCTCTCCGGAGAAGCAGAAAGGGGTATCCTGGTCTGCGGCACGGGCCTTGGAATGAGCATGGTGGCCAACCGATTCTCCGGGATTCGCGCCGCCCTTTGCCACGAACCCTTTAGCGCCCGCATGAGCCGTCTCCACAACGACGCCAACATTCTGGCCCTCGGGGGGCGGATCATTGGCGACGTTCTGGCCTTCGAGATAGTAAAGGTTTTTCTCGAGACCCCTTTTGAAGGGGGGCGTCACGCCCGCCGGGTGAAACAAATCGATTCCCTCACAAAAGAGGCCTGATGATGAGTTTTCTCAAGGAGACCGATCCGGAAATCTTTTCTCTTATCGGCAAAGAGCTTGCCCGGCAAAGCGGGCAGCTTGAAATGATCGCTTCCGAAAATTTCGCCTCGCTGGCCGTGATGGAGGCCGAAGGTTCCATCTTGATGAACAAATACGCCGAAGGGTACCCCGGGAGGCGCTACTACGGAGGATGCGAATTTGTAGACCAGGTAGAAACTCTCGCCATAGAGCGGCTCAAGGTCCTTTTCGGGGCGGAGTATGCCAACGTTCAACCCCACTCCGGCACCCAGGCCAACATGGGGGTCTATTTCGCCGTCCTGGAGCCGGGAGATACCATCCTTTCCATGAATTTGGCCCACGGCGGCCACCTCTCTCATGGCTCCCCGGTGAATTTTTCCGGTCATCTCTACAAGGTGGTCCACTACGGTGTCTCGCAGGAGACAGAAACCATCGATTACGAAGAAGTAAGGAAGCTGGCCCTGGAACATCGCCCCCGCATCATCGTGGCCGGGGCGAGCGCCTACCCCCGCATCATCGATTTCGAGGCGTTCCGCCTCATCGCAGACGAAGTGGGGGCCTATCTCATGGTGGACATGGCCCACATTGCGGGGCTTGTGGCCGCGGGCATTCATCCTTCTCCCGTGCCTTACGCGGAGTTTGTCACCTCCACCACGCACAAGACCATGCGCGGGCCTCGAGGGGGGTTTATCCTGGCGCGGGAGCGCTTTGCAAAAATGGTGGACAAAACCATCTTCCCTGGCATTCAGGGTGGGCCACACATGAACGTCATCGCGGCGAAGGCCGTTTGCTTCCAGGAGGCTCTGGCGCCGGAATTCAAGACCTATCAGCAGCAGGTGGTGGCCAACGCCAAGGCCCTGGCTCAGGTGCTCAAGGATGCCGGGTTTCGCCTCATCTCCGGCGGGACTGACAACCACCTGATCTTGGTCGATCTCACGGGCCAGGGGCTTACCGGTGCTGAGGCCGAAAAGGCCCTTGAGAAGGCCGGTATCAC
>JAADDY010000019.1 GCA_013153725.1 Thermodesulfobacteriota bacterium | reverse complement strand
CCGGCGGCGAACTTTTTTGGGGAGTTTCTTGGACGGAGTTTGAGGGGGGAGAAGTGCCTCGCCCTTTAAATCCTCGTAGATGGCGGCTTCAAGCCGGGCCAGGAAATCTCTTGAGGTGATGGAAATGGCGCCGTAAGTCTCCACGTAACTCCGGATCTCACGGTCCGAACTGACCACCACGGCGCGCTCTTTTTCTTTTATGGCCTCTCTTTTCAGAAAATCGTCGGCGGTCTCTCCCTGGGCGGTAAAGACCACCTGGACACCTTTGATGGTCACCTTCCGGCGTGGTTCCGGGTCGTTCCAGGCGTCAAAGACCACGGTGATCTTGTGGCGACGAAGACGCTGGTAGGTCTGGAGCTTGGAAAGCAGGGCCTTGCGGGCCTCTTCCGGCGATTCCTGCATGAGGAAGGAAAGCTCCGGGATCTGGTGCAAAAGGTTGTAGCCGTCGATCAGAAGATGGATGGCCATCTCATTCCCCTCGCAAACGGGCCAGAAAGGCTTCCACCTGTTCGGGCGAGTAAAACTCGATGGTGAGCTTCCCTTTGCGGCCCCGCCAGGTAAAGCGAACCTTGGTGCCGATGATCTCGGCAAATTCTCTTTCAAGCGCCAAAAGATCCGGGTCCGGAGGGGGTTTCCGGGCCTCCTTTCCTCCTTCTTTTAGCTTTTTGACGAGGGCCTCGGTTTGCCTCACCGAAAGGCCCCTTTTGACGATTTCGTCCCTCACCCGGCGCATGAGGCTTTCGTCTTCAAGGGCCAGGAGCGCGCGGGCGTGCCCGGCGGAGATTCTTTCTTCGAGAAGATCCTCCTGGATATCTTCCGGCAGACGCAAGAGGCGCAGGGTGTTGGCCACCGCGGCCCGGCTTTTGCCCACCCTCTGAGCCACTTCCTCCTGGGTGAGCCCGAACTCCTGCATCAGGCGCTGATACCCGCGGGCCTCTTCGATGGGGTTCAAATCTTCCCGCTGCAAGTTCTCGATGAGGGCCAGTTCCAGGGCCTCCTGGGGGGAAAGGTCTTTCACGATGACAGGAATTTTTTCAAGCCCCGCCAGGCGGGCCGCCTGAAAGCGGCGCTCCCCGGCGACGATTTCATAGAGCCCCGGGGTGATCTCGCGCACGAGAAGGGGCTGGAGGACGCCTTTCTCTCTGATGGATTCGGCGAGCTCTTCGAGCCCTTCCTTTTTGAGCCGGGGCTGATAGGGCGAAGGCTTCAGGGCCTCGAGAGGGCAATAAAAAATTTCGGCTTCCGAAGGGAGTTCCTCCTCCGGAAGGAGAGCGTTCAAACCTCTTCCCAGACCTTTGGCTTTACTTTTTGGCAAAACGGACCTCCCGTCGCAGTATTTCCTGGGCAAGCCCCATGTAAGCCCTGGCTCCCCGTGAGGAGGCGTCGTAGGCAAAGATGGGCTTACCATGGCTTGGGGCCTCGCTCAAACGAACGTTCCGGGGGATGACGGTCTCAAAGACTGCCTGGCCAAAGTGCTGGCGCACTTCGGCCTCTACCTGCCGGGTGAGACGATTGCGGCCATCGTACATCGTAAGAAGGATGCCGTAGAGAAAGAGCCGGGGGTTCAGGCTCTTCTTGACACGTCGAATGGAGTTGATGAGGAGGCTCAGGCCCTCGAGGGCGTAGTATTCACACTGCAGGGGAATGAGGACTCCCTGAGCAGCGGTAAGGGCGTTTAGGGTGAGGAGCCCCAGAGACGGCGGGCAGTCGATGATCACAAAGTGATAGTCGGAGGCGAGATCGGCAAGAATCTGGGCCAGCAGGCGCTCCCGCCCCGGCCTGGTGGCAAGCTCCACCTCGCTTCCGATGAGGTCGATGGAGGAGGGGATGAGCTTGAGATGGGGATAAGCCGTGTCTCGCAGGACCTTTTGGGGCGGGGTGCCGTTCAGGAGGATGTCGTAAAGGGTGGGAGAAGCCTTGGTGAAGCCCAGGCCACTTGAGGCGTTGGCCTGAGGGTCCGCATCCAGAAGGAGAACTTTGCGGCCCAGGATGGCGAGCGCCGCCGAAAGGTTGACTGCGGTGGTGGTCTTACCCACTCCGCCTTTCTGGTTGGCTATCGCTATGATGCGCGGCACGGAAATCGTTTCACGTGAAACATTCGTTTTTGCTCTTTAACTTCGCCAGCACCGGAATCGAACGAATCTTCTCTTCCGGAAGTATTTCCCAAATGATACCACAAGGGCGCCTTTTTGCCCCCTTGGCCCGGATCGTTTCTTCCGGGGTAACGATGATATCTACCGAGAAATCGTGCTCTTCGGTCGGTATCTCTGGAACGATCTGGAGGGGATGAACCGTGGTGAGAACAGGGGTCTCCTCTTTGAGGCGGCCAAACTCCTGCAAGATGGCAAGCTCCAGATCGGCGAACCCTCCTCCTTTGCCAAGGCGATCTCCTTCTTCGGTAACCGCCACGCAACCCGTGATGACGAGATCGATCACGGGCATTTCTTCCGGTGCCACCGGGACCCCGTATTTGAAGGCCCCTTTGATGGTGGCCGCTCGCATGGGGTGAACGCGAAGGTTTTGCGGATCCAGCTTGAGAAAGGGCTTTTCGGCCCGCAACTTTGGAACGGCCATGAAGACCACCTTGCCCTGAGAAAGGGCCTTCACCCGCAGCGGAAACTGAGGGCTATCGGGGTTGGCCTTGATGTAGCGGGCCTTTTGGAAGGCATCTTCCTGCGCGGCCCTTTCCGCGGCTTCTTCCGCTCCCACGAAATTGGGGATGCGCCCGAAGGCGCCCGGGAAGCGGGCCACGCCCGCTTCGGTAAGTTTTTGCCAGATCTCCTCCCGCAGGGCCTTCTTGCGGGCCTTTATTTCTGTTAAATTGGTCTCCATGTGGCGTCTGTGTCTCGTGTTTCTGGGAATCTTTCTTCTGGCAAGTTGTGCCCCCAAACAACCGCAGCTTAGCAAGAAAAGTCCCCCTCCAAAAGCCCCGGCCACTCAAAGGCCCTATAAGGTGAACGGCAAAACCTACCACCCCCTTCCTTCGGCCACAGGTTATGTGGAAGAGGGGATTGCTTCCTGGTATGGCCCGGGGTTTCACGGCCGTCGGACCGCAAGCGGTGAGCGCTACAACATGTACGCCTTTACCGCGGCCCACAAGACCCTCCCCATGGGAACCAAAGTCCTGGTCACCAACCTGGAAAACGGGCGCCAGACCGTCGTGCGCATAAATGACCGCGGCCCCTTTGTGAAGGGGCGCATCATAGATCTCTCTTACGCCGCAGCCCGCGCTCTAGGGATGCACAAAAAAGGTGTGGCCCGGGTGCGTATCGAGGCCCTTTCGGAAGGGCCCGAGAAGCCACCCCCGAACTTCGATCGGGGAGAGTTTTTCATCCAGGTGGGGGCCTTTAAGAACTATGACAACGCCTTACGCCTCAAAGAGAAGCTCTCCAAGAAGTTCCGCATCGTGACCATTGCGCCGTACAAAAGAGGCCGCGAGGTCTTTTACCGGGTCCAGATCTTTGCCTCCCAAAGCCTGAGGGAAGCGAAGCGGCTCCTTGCCCTTCTCGAGAGGGAGTTTCCCCAGGCCTTCATCGTGGCTCGTTAGCCTTGCATCCTGTGCTTTCCTGATTATTCCTCTTGGCATGGAGAAAGACTATCTGACCCTCTATCAGGATCGGCTGCGGAAGCTTGCCAAGATCCTTGGTCTGCGGCCCAAAAACGAGGTGCTCTATCTTCAGGCCCTCGCGCACCGCTCGTTTCTGGGAGACCATCCGGACTGGCCCTATGGAGACAACGAGCGGCTCGAGTTTCTGGGAGACGCCGTGCTTTCGGCGGTGATAAGTCATCTCCTTTTCGAGCGCTACGGTCAGGAGTTTCGGGAGGGAGAGCTCACCAAGATGCGGGCCTGGCTGGTCAACGAAGAACGTCTCGCAAAAATGGCAGAAAGGATAGGGCTGGCAGAGCTCGTGCTCCTGAGCGAGGGTGAGAGGCGCACGGAAGGGCACCGCAAGCATTCCATCCTTGCCGGGACGCTTGAGGCCGTCTTTGCGGCGGTCTATCTCGATCAGGGATACGAACGTTTGTTCGCTTTGCTGAAAAGGCTCTTCTCAAGACTCCTTCCTCACGCCCCGCGGGGGCTTCTCTCAGATCACAAGACGGTCCTTCAGGAATACACCCAGGCCGTTTTCAAGCAGGCCCCTGCTTACGAGATAATAAAAGAAACCGGCCCGGAGCATGCCAAGACTTTCTGGGTGGTGGTGAAGCTTGGCAAGGAAGTCCTGGCGCAGGGGCGAGGCCGGTCCAAAAAGGCGGCGGAGCAGGACGCCGCTCAAAAAGCTTTGAAGATTCTGGAGGAAAAATATGGAAGACTTGAAGACCAGCGAGGAAAAAAGTCTCGACGTTAAAGAAGAAAATAACGTCAAGGAAGAAGATAAAAAGGACGACAAGAAGAAGTTTCGTTCGGGCTACGTGGCCCTGATTGGCCTCCCCAACGTGGGGAAATCGACCCTTTTGAACCAGCTCCTGGGCTACAAGGTGGCCATCGCCACCCCCAAGCCCCAGACCACACGTTTTCAGATAAGAGGGGTGCTCACCGGGGAGGATTTCCAGATAATCTTTGTGGACACCCCGGGCATCCACGACGCCAAAGATCTCTTCAACAAGCTGATGGTAGAGCACGCCCTGAAGGCCATCGAGGAGGTGGACAGCATCGTCTTCATCGTGGATGTCTCCAACCGCAACCCCAGGGCCGAAGAAAAGATCATCGAAATACTTCGCCGGGCCAACAAGCCCACCATCCTGGCCTTGAACAAGATCGATCTCATCAAAAAGGGGGAGCTCCTCCCCATCATAGATTTCTTCTCGCACATCTTCCCCTTCAAGGCCATCGTCCCCATCTCGGCTCTGGAGCGTGACGGTCTTGACGAACTGCTAAAGGAAATCGTGGAGACCCTTCCAGAGGGGCCCATGTATTACGACCCCGAGACCATCACCGACCAGCCCCAGAGGCTTCTCGCGGCGGAAATCATCCGGGAAAAGATCTTCATGCTCACCAGGCAGGAAGTTCCCTATTCCACCACCGTGGTCGTGGAGGAATTCGAGGAAGACCCGGAGAAGGATCTCATTCGCATCCAGGCCACGGTCTACGTGGAGAAGGACTCGCAGAAGGGCATCATTATCGGGAAGGGTGGCCAGATGCTCAAGAAGATCGGTACTCTGGCCCGCGAGGAGCTTGAGTTTCTCTTCGGCAAAAAAGTGCACCTGGAGATCTGGGTCAAGGTGCTCAAGGGCTGGAGAAAAGAGGAAAAGCTTCTGCGCCGGGTGGGATTCCCCCTTGTGTGACTTTTTGAACACACTGTAGCCTAAAAGCCATAAGCCTATAGGACACATCGCGGGCCTCCTTCGGCGAAAGCCTTGATTCTTCGACAAGGCCGGGGTTTGGCACGATAACTGCATACATTCGGGGTGCTATGGAACTTTTTCAGCACACCCTGGCGCAGAAGATCACCCTTGAAGGGGAGGGAGTCCTTTCCGGAGAGCGGATCCGGGTAGAGCTTTGCCCGGCTCCACCCAACCACGGCCTCGTGATCGAGCGGGCCGATCTCAATCCTCCGGTGAGGATTCCGGTGCGGCCGGAAAACGCTTTGGCCGTTCCCGGAGCCATGGTGTTGGCCCGGGGGCCTTACAGGGTGGTCTATGTAGAGCATTTGTTGGCGGCCTTGAATGGGCTTGCGGTGGACAACCTCTTGATCAGGGTGTTTGGAGAGGAGCTCCCCCTCTTCGATGGTTCTGCCAAAAATTACGTGGAGGCCATCCTGGGGGTGGGGCGCCGTCCGCAATGGTCTTTGAGGCGCTACATTCGTCTGGAAGAAGAAATAGTCGTGCGCGACGAAAAGGGCTTCGTTGCTCTGCGCCCGGCAGAAGGGTTGCACCTGAGCTGTGTCATCGAATTTCCTCACCCTGCGATAGGGCGTCAGGAGTTCCGGCTCGACCTCTCCCAGGAGAGGTTCGTTTCGGAGCTCTCCTTTGCTAGAACCTTTGCCTTTCTCGATGACCTGGTCGCTCTCAGAAAGTCCGGAGCGCTCCGTGGCGGGAGCCTTGAGAATGCCATCGTCTTGGATCAGCACCGGGTTTTGAACCCTGATGGCCTTCGCACCCCGGATGAATTCGTCCGCCACAAAGCCCTGGATCTCGTGGGAGATCTCTACCTTCTCGGAGCCCCGCTTCTGGCGGAAGTGGAGGCTCAAAAGGCTTCCCATCGTTTACATCTAGACGCTGTAAAGGCTGTCTGGGAAGCGGTCTACGCCTGGCGCTGGTACCCCTCTCCGGCGAAGGTCCCCTTCTCTCCGGCTCTTCAGCCAGCCATGGCCGTGTAAAACTGCCAAACCGGTCGACTCCCCTCTTAATTGGAGTTTCAGGTGTTTTGTAGGTGGAGAGGCGGAAGCTTAGCCTCTCGTTAAAGGGCTTTCTTTTTGTGACATAACGGTGTCAGGCCGATGAAATAAAATACACGCCATGAACAAGTTTGATCGTCTTCTTTACATCCTCAACAAGCTGGATCAACGGCAAAGAGTCCATCCCAAGACCCTGGCAGAGGAATTAGAAGTAACGGAAAGGACCATCTTCCGTTATCTCAAAAATCTTCAAGAGGCAGGGTTCCCCATCGAGTATGATCCATCAAGGGGTACCTATACCTTCGTGGAAGGATTTAGCCTTCAGCGGGCTTTGCTCAAAAAAGACGAAATCCTCCTTTTAGCCCTCGCAAGGAAGATTCTGGAGCCTCTCTTAGGAAAGGATCTTGCCTCCCTTCAGGAAAGGATCGAGAAGAAGATTACCGCCAGGAATTTCAAAACTTCCGACTTTACGGAAATATTCGGTATCCAGCTCGCAAGCGAATCGCCGGATCTTCTCTCCCTATTGCGAGATCTCTCTCTGGCCATCAAGGAACATCAGATAGTAGAGATCGAACATCAGAAGGAACCGGGCAAAAGTGAGCAACGCGAGATAGAGCCTTATTTCGTTTTCTTCACCGGTGATTTCTGGTACGTCCACGCCTGGTGTCGCACGAGAGACGCTCAGCGTACCTTTGCTCTCGATAAGATTCGCTCCTGGCGCCTTACAGACAAGTATTTTCTTCCGCGAAAGGACATCCTTTCTCTTGAAGATATCGAAGAGGCCTTTGGGCCTTATGTGGATGAGGACCCACAGGAGATAGTTGTCCACTTTTCTCCGGAGGTGAAGGAATACTTTCTGCGGCGCAAATGGACGCGGGATCAAAAATGTCGGGAGCTTGAGAATGGCTGGCTCGAAGTCGTCTTTTCGGTGAGAGGGCTTAGTGGCTTCAAGCACTGGCTCTACCGCTGGCTTCCTTTCTTCCGTATCGTTTCCCCGGCCTGGCTTGCAGAAGATATCAAAAGGGATCTCAAAACTTTTCTCTCAACAACCACTACATAGGAGAGTTTATGCTGAGGCTATCCAAGAGCAAGATCATTTCCGGGCTCCAGTGTCCCAGAAAGCTTTGGTTCGATCTAAATCCTCCCGAAGGGTGGCAGGGGCCGGATGAAAGTTTGCAGTTCCTTTTTTCCCAGGGGCATCGGGTGGGAGAAGCTGCACAAGGCCTCTTTCCGGGAGGAACTCTCATCGAGCATTTCGACGACCTCGAAAAAGCTCAGGAGCTCTCGCGCCTTTTGCTGAGGGAACCTAAACCCCTTTTTGAAGCGGCCTTCAGTTACCAGGACGTACTTGTGAGGACGGATCTTCTTCTCCCTGAAGAGGGAGGCAATTATCGGCTGGTGGAAGTCAAGGCTTCTGTCGATCTGAAGGCGCATTACCTTCTGGATTGCGCCATTCAGTACTGGGTGCTACGAGGCGCAGGCGTACCAGTGAGGCGGGCAGAGCTGGCCCATATCAATAAGGAATTCATTTACCAAGGAGATGGAGATTATCGGGGACTTTTTAATTTCCTCGATGTTACTGACAGGGTGAAAAATCTTTTATGGGAGGTGCCCTGCTGGCTGGAATGGTGCCGCAGGGCCGTCGAAGAAGGTCCGCCGGAAGTTGTCCCTGGAGGTCAATGTGAAGAGTTCTACGCTTGCCCTTACCAGGGTTATTGTGGAGAGGAGGAAGAGGTCGAATTTCCCATAAGTTTTTTACCCCGTCTCAGCCGAAAGAAAATCGAAGAGCTCAATGCCCGGGGAATAAGGGATTTACGCGAGCTTCCCGAAGATTATCCCCTCAGCGAAAGACAAAAATGGGTCAAAGAAGTGATCTTGAGTGGAAAGGTATACGTTTCGGATGATTTGCAGAGGAAATTATCTTCTCTGCCATACCCGCGCTATTACCTCGATTTTGAGACGCTAAAGCTGGCCGTACCCATCTGGAAGGGGACAAGACCTTACGAGATGATACCATTCCAGTGGTCCTGCCACGTCGAAGAAGCTCCCGGCTGCGTTTATCATTATGATTTCGTAAAAGTAGATGGCGAAGATCCGAGAAGAAATTTTATAGAGAGCCTTTTAGATGTCTTGGGTGAAGAAGGTCCTGTCATTGTTTATACCAACTTCGAAGAAAGGATGCTCAAAAGCATTGCAGATTTTTTGCCCTTTTATCAGGAAAAAGTAAAAGCTGTCTGTACACGCTTGGAAGACCTGTGTGAGATTTTACGTAAAGGTTATTGTCATCCCAAGATGGAGGGTAGCTGGTCACTCAAGAAGGTTGTTCCCGCTTTGTTAGGGGAAGAATTTTCCTACGAATCATTAGAAATAAAAGAAGGCACACTGGCCGAAGCTGTTGGTGTAGCTCTTACTTTGAACGAAGTGTCAGAAGAAGAGCGCACACGTCATATCTCCCTCCTGAAAAAATATTGCAGACACGACACAGAGGTGATGCTAGAGATTGTGAAGAGGTTGGTGAACAGTGATGACAAATAGCTAGTCTTGGCGTTTTGGTTTGCTCGATTTTACAGCATCGTCTTTTCTTCCGCGGTTAGCTCTCTTTCTGATTTTACAACTCCGGGAAAGTATAACTCTAGAGCCCCGCAGGTGTTTTTGGCCTGCACGGCGTAGTAGACTCCGGATTTTCACTCACTCTCCCGCAGAAGTACCCGCCGAAAACAGGCTCTTCTCGCAGCCGGACGATGTACATTTTGTCTCCGTAGCGGCAATCGGCATCCTCTCTGCCGAACTGTAGGTCTGTATACTCCATAAGGATGTCGTGTTCGTCCAAACTATAACCTCCTTTATAAACTTTGCTAAAGATTACGCTCCTCTACTGAGAGTTATATGTCAGCAAAATTGACTGACATACAGCTGTCAGCGCTCGGGCATACTCTGCTCACAAAATTTGAGGGGTGTTTCAATGAAAAAATTATTTCTTTCAGTTCTCGTTTGTGCTTTACTTGCGGGGTTATGTAGTTGTGGCTCCAAAGATTACTGCCTTGAAGGCAGAAGAACAGTAGAGCAACTAATCCAGGAGAGATTGCCTTACTTGCTCAGCTACGCCCTAACCAGAAACCAGGCCGTTTTTGTTCTGCCACAAAAAGAAGTTTCTGAAGTGGCGAAGTCTTTACCTGCCTGGGATATCTTGAGGCAAAAAATGGAAATCAAAAACATCCGGGAGATCCAAACAAGCGGCAAGGTACACGTGTGCGAAGCCGATGTATCTGGGAAAGGTAAAAGTGTTATGGTCGTTCAGTACAAAGTTACTCCCACTTCGGAAGGTAATATCTACGTGGAAATACAGGATGTCCAAATAGCTGATATGGCCGCTTTTGCACCTCAAAACTAAATAAAAGCGAAGGCCCTCCATCTGGAGGGCCGTGAATCATAATTTTGGTTCACCGTAAAATGGTTTCCCATTCCTTTGGAAGAGATGCCGGCATTCTTTGGAACTTGAGGGCGGAATTATGGTTGTTTTCCAACAAAAATGGGGTAAGCGATTATAACGGATTCAAAATCGTTTATTTCTTCCTTTTCTGTTTCTCTATTTTCTGCTGGGTAAAAAATACAGATTTGTTTGATCTTATCTTGACGGGCTTTTAATTCTTTCAATTTTTTACGTACTTCTTTGTGTTGTGTATAAGCTACCATCTGATAAACGTCACCGCGGTATTCATCTTTATATTTTGAAGGCCAATCAGGTTTGTATTTGGCATCCGCCACGATACCTTCTTCGTCTTTCACGATCAGGAAATCTGGCCTTACTTTGAAATTGCTCCCCAAATTTTCATCGCCAGCCCAAAGCCCGTTTGGTTCTAAGTTCTGGATTTTTTTCCGGCGTAATAAGACTTCGCAGTAGCGCTCGAAAAGCTGATGCATGTTTATAGCGTAGGGAAAGACCTCTACTTCTTCGCTTTCCCATCTCGAAGGATCAGGTTCGCAGGCGATTCGTGTGAGAATAATGCGGGCGAGTTCCAAAGGCTTTTGATAGGGTTTCATGAAACTCGATAATCTGAGGCCCACAAAATCTCCCGCCCGGATGCGCCGCAAAGGAACCTCCGTGAGGGAGGCACTGCAAAAGCGAGCCATAGTCCACAAAACGGGGCTTCGAAAGCCGCGCGTGGCCAAATATGCTTTGGAAACTTCGAGGGCGGCTTTGAGGA
>JAADDY010000011.1 GCA_013153725.1 Thermodesulfobacteriota bacterium | reverse complement strand
GCCTGTGCCAACGTCTACCCGCGCCTTACTTCCTATTACTGGTGGGAAGGAAAGCTGGAAGAGGACCAGGAGGCCTCTCTTATTTTCAAAACCAGCGCCGCAAAGGTCGAAAAACTGATAGAGAGGATAAAGGAACTTCATTCTTACAGCTGTCCCTGTGTGCTGGCCTGGCCCATTGAGAAGGGGAATCAGGATTTTATTTCCTGGGTCCTCGAAGAGACCCAGAGATAACGAGGGAGAACGGCAATGAAAAAACTCGATCGTATCACCTTTGATCCGCGTGTTATGGGAGGAAAGCCTTGTATCAGGGGTTTAAGAGTTACAGTAGGGACAATTGTGGGGCTTGTGGCTGCGGGGCTCAGTAAAGAAGAAATCTTGGCCCTTTATCCTTATTTGGAACCTGAAGATATAGACCAAGCCTTGGCTTATGCTGCTTGGCGAGCGGAAGAGATCGAGCTTGCAGATGAACCAAAGGAGGCCGCTTGAAATTTCTGGTAGATGTAAACCTTTCTCCTCGACTCGTTCAAATACTCAACCAGTATGGGGTTAACGCTGTTCATTGGAGTGAGATTGGCTCTTTGAAAGCACCAGATGAAGAAATTTTTCTTTGGGCGAGAAAGAGAAATTTTGTTGTAATTACGCATGATCTTGATTTCGGAGCTATTTTAGCTGCTACTCAAGCTGACGCACCTAGTGTCATTCAGATTAGGACTTTAAATGTATCCCGGAAGTAATTGGCCCCAAATTGTTAAAAATCATAAAAGAGTTCGGAGAAACCTTAGAGCAAGGAGCTTTGATCGTTCTTGACGAAAGGAAAGCGAGAATTCGAATTTTACCTTTAAATGACTAAGAGGAGGTCCGAAATGAATTTTTGGCGGTTTTTGGCGTGGATCGGGATGGTAATCTTTATTTTCGCCTGTACTTCGACCCAGGTACAAACCCAGGTGGACACCACGGGCCCCTCACCGGGGCAAGTCCTTACCTACACCGGGCCCAAAGCTCGCATTGCGGTGGCGAGTTTCAAGTGTAAGGCCGCAAAATGCTCCGGAAAGATCGGAGAAGGGGTGGCTGATATGCTGGCCACGGCCCTTTTCCGCACGGGCCGTTTTATCGTGCTTGAAAGGGGAGAAGGTCTTAAAGCCATCCAAGAGGAACTCAATCTGGGCCAATCCGGTTATGTTAGACCTGGAGCCGCTCCCCAGATCGGGCAGATGGAAGGGGCGGATATCCTGGTCATCGGTGCCATCACGTCTTTCGAACCCGAATCTTCTGGCATTGGTGTTGGAGGGGTGGTGGTGCCTTATAAGATCCCCTTTCTTGGAGGGATGAAATTCAAGAAGAAAGACGCCTATATTGCGGCGGATATCCGTCTGGTAGATGTGCGAACCGGCCGTGTCATCTCCGCCACCACGGTGGAAGGAAAGGCTTCTTCCTGGAAGGTAGGGGGGCTGATGGGAGGTGTTTTGGGAGACGTGGCCCTGGGTGGTGGACTGGAGGCATACAAGAATACCCCTCTGGAAAAGGCCGTGCGGGTGATGCTCTATAACGCCGTGGAGGCCATCTCTCGCATGGTACCTGAAAACTATTACCGCTGGGGAGAGAGCACCCCCGGGTATAACCAGCCTCCGGTTACAGCCGCTTCCACTTCCCAGGGAGGTGCCGGGATGGTGCCGAGTGGAGCCATTGTGGGAGGGAGCAGCTTTTTTACTCCGGGCTCCAAGGTCCTCTTTGCGGAAGATTTTTCCAGTTATCGCCCGGGAGACATCCCTCGAAGCTTTCGCATCAAGAGCGGGCAGGTGGAAGTGGCCGCCTTTAACGGAAAGAAGTGGCTGCGGGCCCTTTCGGGAAGGATTTATCTCACCAGGCAGATCAAGCTTCCTTCAGATTTTGCCATCGAGTGGAGCGTCTATTTTAGCGGTAAGTACATGGGCATGGGGCATGCCATGTATCTTGGGCGTCCAAGGAACCCGGACGCGGCCGAGGTTCTCCACTGGGCTTCGGACTGGGAGTATCCCAAGTGGAGCGGGCAATTCATCAAGGTGAGAAAGATCCAGGCCGGGCTGATCCATCATTTCGTCCTGCAGCAGAAAGACGGAATGATAAGGATCTACGTCGACGGCCAGCAAATCTACAAAGAGCCCGTGGGCGGGGGGATCGTGGGAGGCTCCTTGCCCAACAGGGATGCGGTATCTTTCGGCATCTGGGGTGAAAATCCTTCAGAACACAAAGAAGTCCTGATTACGGATATCAAAATCACGGCCTATTAGTGGAGGGGGATATGGAGGAGGCGTTTATCAAGTCTCTTCTTCCTCAGGAGCGGGTAAAAGAGTTTTTCGAGGCCTTCTATTTTGGAGAAGAGCCGGCTTACGATTTAGAACTGGGTTTGAGAGGCTGGGAGCCTGAAAAAGGGCTCCTCACCCTGGAGCTCCGGCTCAAAGCTCGTCCTGGCAAATGTCTGGCCTGCAACCTTACCTCCGGGCTTCCGGAGGTCTTCAAGCGTCATCCCATTTTGAACCTGGCCAGGGTGGCAGAGGAGGCGGTGAAGGGCCTTGGAGATGGTTACCGCTTGAGATCATGGGAACTCGGCTGGACCGAGCAGGTGAACCGGGATCTTCATGTCATCCCTATGATAATCAGAGTGGAAAAGGGCTAAGTCAGGAGCAGGCGGTTAGACCGCCTGCTCCAGAAAGCCTCCTTCTTTTCCTACTCTCAGGAAGCTTGGAGCCCCGATATAGAGGGGGTAATTGTGTACCCCGTGTCCGACAGGTAGCTCTGCAAGGGTTGGGCCTCTGAAGTACTCCAGCACCAGGCTCTTGAGGGCCAATAGATCTACTCCACCAAAATCTCCCAAGGCCAACCCTTTTATCTCTTCGAAGACACCTGCGCTGGCAAGCTGAGTAAAAAGGCGATCCAGACGGTAAAGATCCTCGTTTACGTCTTCTAGGAAAAGAATTTTTCCTCGCAAATCCGGGAACCAGGGGCTTCCGAGCAGGCTTGCCAGGGAGGATAAGTTTCCTCCGAGGAGGATCCCGGAGGTTTCTCCGGGGAGCCAGCTTACCCCAGATAATTTGAGTCTCCTCTCCCGGAAAAGACACTTTTTAAGCGCTGCCAAAGCGCAGACACTGGTTTCGTAAAGAGAGGAGATTACCGGGGCGTGAAGTGTTACCAGCCCGAAACGCTTGAAGAGATAATTCAAAAGAATGCTCACGTCGCTAAAACCGAGAATCCATTTCGGTGCTTGCGGGGCGGCGGGAAGTAATTCGTCAAGCAGCGGGAGCAGCCTCAAGGAACCATAGCCCCCCCGGCTGGCCCAGAGGAGATCAAAATCTTCCATCCAGAGACGGTAAAAGAGCCCCGCCCTTTCATAGTCGTCCCCCGCCAGATAGCGACACCTTGTCCATACGGCCGGGGGGATTTCGATCTCAAAACCCCAGGCACTCAGAAAGCGGAGCCCTTTTTGTAGACTTTCGACATTTACCCGACCCGCCGGAGAAAAGACAGCCAGACGCGCCTTTTTCAAGGGCAAAAAGGGGGGAACTATCATGGGCTCTTTTCAAACCAATAGAGTAGGCCCTCAAGAGTAAGATCCGGTTCCACCCTTTCTATCTGGTAAGAGAGTCTCTGCATCAAAGGGGCAAGACCACCGGTGGCAATCACGCGGGGTTTTTTTTCGAATTCCAGGGCCATCTTGGCGATGAGACCGTCGGTCAGGGCGGCAAAACCGTAAAGGAGCCCACTTTTGAGGGCGGAAAAGGTATCCTTCCCGATAATCTCTGGAGGGAGGGTAAAGAGTTCGACCCGGGGAAGCATGGAGGTCTTTTGGAAAAGGCTTTCAGCCGCCAAAAGAATACCCGGAGCAATGGCCCCTCCCAGGTATTCTCCTTTTTCCGAGATGCAATCGAAGGTGGTGGCCGTGCCGTAATCCACCACGATGAGATTGGACCGGTACTTTTCCCATCCGGCCAGGGCGTTTAAGACGCGGTCGATGCCGACCTCACTCGGGGTGCGAAGTTTGACGGTGATCCCGAGATTTTCCGGGCGAGGTATGCGAGGGGAAATTCTCAAATACTTCCGGGACATCTCCACCCAAACAGAGGTGAGAGGCGGGACCACCGAGGCGAGGAGAATTTCTCCCAGGTCTTCGAAGGAAAGATCATAAAGCTTGAGGATGGCTGCCAGACGCGCCCCGAGTTCATCCGGCGTGAGCCCGATTTCACTCTGCAAACGGAACCGGGCCCGTATCTTTCGCCCTTCGAAGAGGGCACAGGTGGTGTTGGTGTTTCCTATGTCTACGCAGAGGATCATGGCTTAAGCATTTTGTTTTCCAGGTGCCAGATTACCCAGCCGTCTTTTTCTTCCCGGCCCTTGAGCTCCACTTTCGGCCAGAGGGCGGCTTTCAACTCCTCTTCCATCGACGGAGAAAAACCTGAAATGAGATAGTGCCTGGCAGTCCAGAAGGAGGGGAGCCCGAAGAGGTCCAGGAGGATTCCCTTGAAGAGATTGGCCACCACGAGCTCTGCCTGAAGAGGGAGGACTTTGCGGACGTCTTCTTGCACCACGGTGGCTTTATGATGAAGCCCGTTGAGTCGGAGATTTTTTTCCGTAAGGGCCACGCAAAGGGGGTTGAAGTCCACCGCCAGGACTTCGGCGCCCAGGGCGGTGAGAAGGAGGCTCAAAAGACCTGCTCCGCAGCCGAGGTCGGCGGCCCTCTCGAAGGGGCCAAATTCCTCCCACAGACGGTAAATCCACGAGAGGCAGAGCCTGGTAGTGGGGTGGTTTCCGGAACCAAAGACCACCCCCGGATCGAAGCGTAGCCCATCCCCCTCCTGCCAGAGAGGTCTCAGGGTAAGGGGACCCACCTGCAGGGTTCCCACTTTGCGTCCTTCTCCCCATTCGTCGTATGTTACCTCGGCCTGGTCTTCCAGCGTGAGCCCAAACTTCCTGGCCACCTCTTCGACGAGTTCCCTTTTGGGGCGGTGGAAAAAGAGAATGGCGAGATCGTCTTCTTCCCAGCAACCGATGAAATCCTCGTCGGAAATCTCGTGAAGAGCCGGATGTTTGCGGTTCAGGGAGTAGAGATAGAGCTTATCGTAACGCTGGTGCCTTCCGCGCAGCATGGCAGAATTTCTCCTTTTGAGAGCGATAATATTCCAAATCGCGATAAAAGTCAGGGGCTTTAAGCGCCCTGTCCAGGGCCAGGGCTCCGTAAAGGCAGGCCCTTAAGGGGTTTTTGTTGACAAACCAGGCTTCTGCCAGGGTGTCCAGGTGGGTTGCCAGGAGTTTTTCTGCCGCGGCTTCACGGGCCAGAAGAAGCCCCAGTTTGTAATTCCTGAGAGATTTGTCTTTGGCGGTGATGAGAATCCAGGCCAGATTGTTTTTTGTTTCCGGAGAAGGGTTCTCCCTGAGGGCCTCTTGATACCACTTGAGGGCTTCCTTCTCTCTGCCGAGCTCGTAAGCAACGTTGCCCAGAGCCTCCAGGGTTTCGGGATCGGCAAAGGCCGTGCTCTCTCGCAGGAGAACCCCGTAGAGGATGTTCAGCTTGGCCCGCTTCTCCCAGTCTTCCACCGGTATTTGCCAGAAGATGGCGCTCAAGAAGAGGGAGAGGAAGATATAGGCTCCCAGCCAGAAACGGACCTTACGGTGATGGCGCTGGATGAGAGACGGATCTTTTTCCGCCGCGAGAAGAAAGGAAATCCTTTCACGGATGCTGAAATGGTGCCAGCTCGGAAGATCCTCGGTGTTTCCCGAAAGGGCGGCGATCTTCTGGAAAGCTCTGATAAGACCCTGAGCGGTGCCGAGACTTTCGAGACAATAGAGATCGGCCTGTCGTTCAAAGTTTCTCAGGAAGAAACCCAGAAGAAAACGGAAGTAGAGGACCACCGTTACCACCAGGCCTATGGTGAAGAGGGCTTCAGGGAGAAAGAACTTCTCGGTAGGCAAGAAAGAGAGCACTTCCGGGATGGGAAAGTAGGCCAAAAATCCCAGGAAGAGCGGGTAAAAAGCCAGATAGACGAGGAGGCTGAAGAGGACGAAGAAGAGCAAAAGCCAGGCCATGTGGTGTCTCTTGAGGTGTCCTACTTCGTGGGCCACGACCGAGAGGATTTCACTTTCCTCAAGAGCAGCCAGGAGACCGGTTGAAAGGAGAAGATATCTGAGAGGCGGAAGGACCCCGATGACACCGGCGGTGAGGAGTCTTCCCGAGAAGGTTTCCCAGAGGCAAATCTCCCTCACTCTGGTTTTCTGGGAGCGCAGGTATTCTTCGATCCGGCGGCGAAGATTGCTTTCCGGAAGCGGGCGGCAATCCCAAAATTTTACCGCCAGAGGAGCCATCAGGAGGATCAGAGCTCCCAGGAAGGCGGCAAGATAAAAGATCTCTCCGGTAAATCCGCGGAATGGAAGATGTCTTTCGAGGAAAAAGAAGAGGACGTTTATCGTAAACCACGGGATCAAAAATGGAAGCAGGAGCTTGAAGTGGGACCAGACGTAAGAGGTTACGGTGACACCGGCGAAGATGCTCCGCCTTTCGTGCAAGGCGGCTACGAACCAAATGATAAAAAAATAGTGCAGAAATAGTGTGAGACCGAAGAAATCCTTGAGGAGAGAGTGCTCTTCAAAGAGGCCCGGTACCCCCAGCCCCACGACGTCTATCGCAAAGAAAAACAAGGCCAGAAATTTGAGTAAAGCCTGGGTGCGCAGGAATTCTCGCGGGGTGCGGGCCCTCCTGAAGCGCAAGAAGACTACCAGCAGAAAGAGCCCTTCCTTCAAGAGGAAGGCGGGAAGTATTTCCCCCACAGAAACCGTTTCCGCCGGCCAGCCAGAAAAGAGGATAAGGGCCAGAATGAGGTATATCGCATCCGTGTAGAACACGGAGTGCGATTATAATGGCGAAGTGCTCAAAGGCGAAGCCCTAAATGACGTAAGACCAGGCTTCGCTCAGGCTTTCACGCACGACGGAGAGGTGTTCGAGGATGGCCTGGTAGAGGTCTTCGGTGAGCCCGAGTTTGTAGAGGAGGGGGCCGGGATCGCCCTTTTGCCCCCCGGGAAGTTCTACGAGGTTCAGATTGTGGACGGTCATGTCCGCAAGCTTGATTACCGCCGGCTCAAAGAGAAACTGTTCTTTGTAGAAAGGGTTGTGGTGAAAGCGAACCGCTAGGACAAGACTTTCTGGCAACCCCCAGCGTTTCAAGAGCCAGCGCCCTATCCAGGTATGTGCAAACCCGAGCTCCATTTCTTCGGCAAGAAGCAACCGGCCACTCTTTTCCTGGTGTAGGAGGATTTCTTCGAATTTTTCCGGAAAAAGATGCAGAAGAAGCACCCGGCCTATGTCGTGCAAGAGCCCCATGGTGAAGAACTTGTCTTCATCTTTGGCGTCCAGGGCCTGAGCGATGATGCGGGCGGTGATTCCCGTGGCAATGGAATGAAGCCAGAAGTTTCTGGGATCAAAATTGCGGACACTTCGCAAAGGTTTAAAGACACTCAGGACGCAAATGCTAAAGGCAATTTCGCTCACTTCCTTTATACCCAGCAGCACGATGGCCCTTTCCAGAGAATGGATCTCTTTCTGAGCCCCAAAATAGGCAGAGTTGGCCACGGAAAGGATTTTGGCGGTTAAGGACTGATCATAGCGGATGACTTCTTCGAGCTGAGAGATTTCAGGCCCCCTGGAGAGGAGATCCAGCAGACGATAGGCTATTTCCGGCAAAGTGGGGAGTTTCTTAACTTCGAGTATCTTATTGTGCGGTGTACGCAGAGGCAGCATATCATAAACTTCGGCCTTTAAACTTTCTTTCTTAAGGGGGCTCTTCTCTACCTGTCTCATGAGTTCCTCCTCTCCTGCTCAAGGCATCGGAAAGGCTCTTTTAGAACATTAATTTCATCCTGGGGCTTCTTCTGGGGATCCAGATTCTCCCTTCTTCGATGATGTGGCGGACTTCAAAGCCCCTTTCTTCGAGCTTCTGAGAGATGAAACGGCGGTGGCAGCGCCAGGGGAAACGCTCGGCACACATGATGGCGCTGATCTCTTGGCGGGCCAGTTCGATTAACTTGAGCAAACCCTGCTGAAAGACCTCACTTTCCATAAAGGCTTCATAGCCACCCTTGCGATACCCTCCGAGTTCCTTACCCAGCCAGAAGTAGGCGACATTGGCCTTTGAAAGGGCTTTCTCCAGGTTTTCGCGACTGAAGTGAGGGAAGCGTCGGCTGACTGGAAAGGAACGGACATCAAGCACCTGCTTGATACCGTAACTTTGGAGAAGCCTCAGAAATTCCTCAAGGCTTCGGTTGCTCGTGCCGACAGTGTAGATAACGCTTGGAGACTCCTCTTGTTTTTGGGTCACTTTCGCCTATTTTATAATAGATAACCTGTGAAAAGGAGGGTGAGATAATGCCCATCTATGAATTCGTTTGCAAAGACTGTCGTACCACTTTTGAGACTCTGTGCTTTTCACAGCGCGACCTAGAAGAGACGCGTTGCCCCCGTTGCGGGAGCCGAAACGTGGGAAAACTGCTTTCCACTTTCAGTAGCAGAATGGGCTTTGGAAGCACAGGAGGATTTAGTGGCGGATTTGGCAGTGGCGGTTCGTGTGGAGGGGGTTCAGGCTTTGGTTTTGGCTGAGCCTAAAATGGCCGCCGTGGGCGGCTTCTGAAGGAGGCGGGCCTTTAAGCCCGCCTTTTTCTTTGTTTGCCCCTTTCTCACCTGCAGGGAAGTCAGATGTTTGAAGAAGTCGTAAAATTCTTTCTGGAGCTTACCGGCAAACTCGGCTACCCGGGGATAATCATTCTCATGGCCCTGGAGTCCTCCTTTTTTCCTTTTCCAAGTGAGGTTGTCATCCCGCCAGCGGCCTATCTGGCTTCCAAGGGGCAATTCAACATCTGGCTGGTGATAGCTTCCGGCATTTTCGGGAGTCTCCTCGGGGCCTGGTTCAATTATTTCCTGGCCCTGCGTTTGGGACGTCCGGTGCTCCAGAGGCTCATCCTGCGTTACGGCAAGTTTTTTTTTCTGCCTCCCAACACCCTCGAAAAAATGGAAGCCTTCTTTGAAAGGCACGGGCACATAAGCACCTTTATCGGGCGTTTGATCCCGGGAGTGAGGCAGTACATAAGCCTTCCAGCGGGCCTCGGCCGGATGAATTTTTTGCTCTTTACGGTCTATACGGCTCTGGGAGCGGGGATTTGGGTCAGCGTGCTGGCGGCGGCCGGGTATCTCATCGGGGCCAACGAGGAGCTTTTACACGCCTGGTTGAGACGAAGCTCGGTGTTCTTGATCCTGTTTTCCGTGCTTCTCGTTACGCTTTATCTCTATTTTTATCGCCGGCGGCGGGCGAATCGTCTCCCTTGAGACGAAAGACGGCCCGCAATTTGAACATCTTCTCCGACGGAAAATGCCGCGGAGAGAGCCCGGTTTCCGCGGCGATGGTTCCCAGGATCTTCTCCACCGTCTCAAAGTCCTTGGCCACCAGGGTAAACCAGACGTTGAAACGGTGTTTGCGAAGATAACAGTGGGTAACTTCCGGGCGCGCGGCTATCTGGCGAGCGATTTCTTCTTTCTTTTCCTCTGGAGCTGCAACGGCACAAAGAGTGGTAACAAAACCAAGCTTTCTGGAATTTATACTCGCCCCGAAGTGGCGCAGAACCCCCTCTTCTTTTAAACGCTTGAGGCGGCGGAGGACTTCTTCTTCGCTGAGACCGAGCTCCTCCGCCAATACCTTGAAGGGCTCTGGAACCAGAGGGAAGTGGTCTTGTATCCTTTCCAGAAGGATCTGATCGGTCGAATCGAGCATTTAGACTTCGATCTTTATGATTTCAAAGGTCCGGACCCCTTTGGGAGTCTGCACTTCTACTTCGTCTCCTTCCTCTTTGCCGATGAGGGCCCGGCCGATGGGTGAGGTTACGGAGATGCGGCCGTTTTCAACATCGGATTCGTAAGGTCCTACCAGCTGATAGGTGACTTCCTCGTCGGTGTCAAGATCGAGAAGAGTCACCCTGACCCCGAACTGTACTCTTGAAGGGGCACACTTGGGAATATCTACTACTTCGGCCCTGGCCAAGCGATCGGAAAGTTCCTGGATACGACCTTCGATGTGAGCTTGTTTCTCTTTGGCGGCTTGATATTCGGCGTTTTCTGAAATGTCACCGTGGGCCCGGGCTTCTTCGATGGCCTTGATGATCTTTTGACGCTCCGTGGTTTGAAGGCGACGAAGTTCTTCTCGCAAGGCTTCGTATCCTTCGCGCGTCATGGGAATTCGCTCCATACTACGCCTCCGTTACTGAATTCCGAAGTTGATAACAAAAAACACCGCACGCCGTGACGTGCGGTGTTTAAAGTCTTATCGGCATCTAAAAGGGCTACTTAAAGAGCAAAGCGCCAGCCGTAGCTAAAAATAATACCACACTTATGGCACCGTTAAAGGTAAAAAATGAAAGATCGAGGCGCGAAAGGTCCTGCGGACTGATAACCACTCTTTGGGCGATGAAGAGGGCAAGGGTTATCAAAAGACCGAGGTAATAAATCCAGGAGAGTTGAGAGAGATAGCCCACCAGGGCAAAGAGAAGAAAAGCAAGCGCATGGAAGGTGGCGGAGATCAAGAAGGCTTTTCGGCGGCCAAACTTGGCCGGGATGGAATAGAGCCCCTTCTGGCGGTCGAATTCTTCGTCAAGACAGGCGTA
>JAADDY010000107.1 GCA_013153725.1 Thermodesulfobacteriota bacterium | reverse complement strand
AGAAACTCTAGCTTTTCCGGCTTCGTGGGGCACGGCTTCGAGGCCGTGAAACCCTTTTGTGGCGCAGGGCCTTTTTGGGAGCGGGTCTAGGGCGGGAGGGTCTTCGACGGGCAGAAAGCCTTTCCTTCAGCAATGCCGGAGAGAGAAACCATTCTTCCTCGGGCTCGGGCCAGGCTACGGGGATCTTGAAGCCCAGGTCCTTCTCGATGAATTCCAGGAAGAAGGCCCCTTCTTCGTCACAGAAGGAGATGATCTTTCCGCCATCTTTCACCTTGAGGGCCCTCTGGCGGAACTCTTCGGCTGTTTCCGGGAGGTCGTAGTTTATGAGGAGGGGAACGTCTCTTTGCTGAATGAAATGGCAGCCTGCATCGGTGGCCACCAGGATATCGGCTTCCTGGCCGGCAAACTGCTTCAGGAAACGGAGCCTGTACTCCGGGCCCAGGTCCGGTTTGAGAAATACCGCCCTGACACCGAGTCTTTTGAGTTCGTCACAGAGCTTTTGGGCCTCAAGTTTGTTGTTCACAAAGATGATGGTCTTGGGCCAACCGTACTTCTCAAGCACTCCCAGGAGGAGCATGAACTTCTCCTCCGCCGAGACGTGGAAGAGGGTAAGCTCAAGCCCTTCGAAACTCTGGCGCCCGATTTCAATGTAGATTTCATCCGGGTTTGCCAGAAACTGATAGGCCAGCTCAAGGGCTTCGTAATCCAGTTCTTCCATGAAGATCAGGCCCTGCCTGGCCCCTGGAGGCGGGAACCGCTTCAACAGTTTTTCCAGAAAGGTACGGCTCCGGGCTACCATGGTGTCAAACTCGTCCAGAACGATGATCTTGAGCCTCTCCGGACGCAAAAGGCGCCATTTGAAGAGCCGGTTGAGCCAATCCGGGGTCGTGACCAGAAGGTGGGCCCCCCTCTCCAGGGCCTTCAGCTGCTCTTCGGGAATGTCGTCCTGGGCGGCAAAGGGGGTGACCTTGAAAGGAAGACCCGCCGCCAGGTCTCTGGCAAGTTCCGCAAGCTCCAGGGCACGATCTGGATTGGTGGCCAGGACCAGGGCTTCCGTCCCCTCGGGAGGCTCGCGCAGAAAGCGGTCGAAGATCACCAGGAGATAGGCGAGCGCCTTGCCGCTTCCGCGCCGGGCCTTGACGATGGCGTCGTGCCCCTTGAGCGCCTGGGGAAGAAAGAGATCCTGGATGATGGTCGTCTTCTGGAAACCGAGGTTTTCGAGGTTTTTGAGGAGATCGGGATGGAGCGGAAAGGAACTAAAGGGGCGGCCGTGGAGAGCAACGGCAAGAGGTCGTATTTCTTTCGTTTGTGCCGCTTCCAGCATCTCCTTCCCGATAGATTTTGGTGCGGGAGGGGGGACTTGAACCCCCACGGGGAATAGCCCCACTGGATCCTGAATCCAGCGCGTCTACCAATTCCGCCACTCCCGCATACCCGACTGGTGGAGGGCGCGGCGGGATTCGAACCCACGACCTCTGGCTCCGGAGGCCAACGCTCTATCCAACTGAGCTACGCGCCCTCTCTTCCAAAGATTTTAAACTCCCACCCCCGGCTGTCAACTTGCGTCTTCTTCAAGCCGCACCCGGGCAAACTTCTTCTTGATGTGCGGGATGAGACCTCCGTCTTCCAGGAGCTCCTTCATGAAGGGTGGGATCGGCTGGCACCGGTAAGTCTTGCCCGTGGTGAGGTCCTTGATGAGCCCGGCCTCCGGGTCGACCTCCACCTCGTGGCCCTCTTCGATCTCCCGGGCTGCTTCGGGAGACTCCAGGATTAGGAGCCCGGTATTGAAGGCGTTGCGGTAAAAGATACGGGCAAAGCTTTCTGCGATCACGCAGGCCACCCCCGCGGCCTTGATGGCAATGGGGGCGTGTTCTCTCGAAGAGCCACAGCCAAAGTTCTTCCCGGCGACGATCACGTCTCCGGGTTTCACCTTCCGGGCAAAATCCGGCCTGGCATCTTCCATGCAATGTTTGGCAAGTTCTTTGGGGTCGGACGTATTGAGATAACGGGCCGGAATAATCACGTCGGTATCCACGTCGTCACCAAAACGCCAGACTCTTCCTCGAATCTTCTCCATGACTAAACCTCCACTCTAAGGCCCAATTCTTCCGGGCTGGCGATGCGGCCCAGAATGGCCGAAGCCGCAGCCACCGCCGGGCTTGCGAGATAGACTTCACTTTCCGGATGCCCCATGCGCCCGACAAAATTGCGGTTCGTGGTCGAGACCGCCCTCTCACCCTTGGCGAGTATCCCCATGTGTCCACCGAGACACGGGCCGCAGGTGGGAGGGCTCACAATGGCCCCTGCCTCCACGAAGACATCGATGTATTTCTTCCGCAGGGCCTCCCGGTAGACAGCCGGGCTTCCCGGGATGATGATGGCCCGCACGTTCGAATTCACCTTGCGCCCTTTGAAGATCTTGGCCGCGAGCGCCAGATCCTCCAGGCGCCCGTTGGTACAGGAGCCGATGACCACCTGGTCGATATCGATGTGACCCACATCGCTGATGGGTTTGGTGTTGGAGGGGAGATGCGGAAAGGCCACCTGGGGCTCGATCTTGCTGCAATCGTATTCGCGAACCTCTAGATAGCTGGCCTTGCGATCGGCCTTGAAGACCAAGGGCTCGCGCTGACTGTGCTTGCGCACGTAATTGAGGGTCTTTCTGTCGGGCTCAATGAGGCCCACTTTGCCCCCCGCCTCGATGGCCATGTTGGCCATGGTAAATCGCTCCGCCATGGAGAGCCGTTTGATGACCTCTCCGCTGAACTCCATGGCCTTGTAGAGGGCCCCATCCACCCCGATGTCTCCGATGGTGTGGAGGATGAGATCCTTACCCGTCACCCAGGGGCGAAGCTTCCCCCGGTAAACGAACTTGATGGTTTCCGGCACCCGGAACCAGGTGCGGCCGGTGATCCAGGTGGCGGCGAGATCCGTCGAGCCCACCCCGGTAGCGAAGGCCCCAAGCGCTCCGTAGGTGCAGGTGTGACTGTCGGCCCCAATCACGATATCACCACACACCACCAGGCCCCTTTCCGGCAGGAGGACGTGTTCGATGCCGCAGTTTCCTCCCTCGAAGTAGTGGACGATGCCCTGCTCCCGGGCAAATTCCCGGCAAAGACGCACCTGCTCGGCACTCTGGATGTCCTTGTTGGGGGTGAAGTGATCCATCACGAGGACGACCTTTTCACGATCCCAAACTTTGGGTATCCCGGCCTCGCGAAAGATCTTGATGGCAATGGGTGCGGTGATGTCGTTGGCTAGCGCAAGATCCACCGGCACGTCGATCAGTTGGCCCGGCTCCACCGCCTCAAGCCCCGCCTTCGCCGCCAGGATCTTTTCCGCAAGCGTCATGGCCCGCTTCATAGCAGCCCTCCTTAAGGTTTGGATGTCGCCAAATTAGCGAGAATGTGCCCGGGGAGCAAGATGGGAGTTGGAAGATTCCGGCAAAGTCTTCAGAACCCAGGGCAGAAGGACGAAGGCCGGCAGGGAGGCCAGAAAGGTATAGAAGAAGAAGGCGGCATATCCCCACCTCGCGGCCCCGAAGCCGCTCAAGGCCCCGGAGATGGAACGACTAAAGCTGAAGAGCGTGGCAAGGAGTGCGTATTGGCTGGCACTCATCTCCTTGCGACAGAGACGCATGAGGAAGGCCAGGAAGGCCGCCGTTCCGAGCCCACCGGTAAAGCTCTCCACCACCGAGGCCGCGTATACCTCTACGCGCCCCTTGCCCGGGAGCGCAGCGTAGGTGTAGCCCAGGTTGGAGAGTGCCTGGGCCGCTCCCAGGGTCCAGAGGGCCCTTCCTATCCCGAGGATCTTTACCAGCCAGCCTCCGGCCAGGGAACCCAAGATGCTGAAGATCGTCCCCAGGGTGCCCGAGATGAGGCCGATCTCGGCCCGCGAAAACCCGCGATCCACCCAGAAGGGGTAGATCATGGCCCCCATCATGGCGTCTCCCACCTTGAAGAGGAGGACAAAAAGTATCAGGACCCAGGAATAGGGCCGTCTCAAGAGGTCGAGGAGAGGCCTTTTGTAAAGCGCCCAAAACCCCAGCGTCCGGAGCCCCTTCTGGGGACTTTCGAGGTGAAGGTCAGGCCACAAGAGGACACCTGCCAGAAGAAGCCCCAGGACGAAAGCCAAAGAGACTATGGCGGGGAAGACCCCGATCAGCCCGCTCAAAGCCACCAGGCCGCCGCCCGAGAGGATGAGGGCCACCCGATATGCCGCCACCCGCACCCCGTTTGCCGGGCCCACCTCATGGGGCGGAAGGATCTCGATGGTGTAGCCGTCGGCGGCGATATCAAAGGTGGCGGAGAAGAAACAGAGGATGAACACCAGGATGAGAGGGAAGACCCCCCAGGTCGGGATCAGCCCCAGGGCCAGGATGCAGAGCAGGCTTCCGAGGAGGGCCAGCGCCATCCAGTAGTACTTGCGTCCGTAGCGGTCCACCAGCGGCGCCCAGAGGGGCTTGGCCGTCCAGCAGAGCCCTGCCAGGGAAAGAAGCCCTATTTTCACGAGATCCACGCCCTGGGTGCGGAAAAAGACCGGAAGAGCGATATAGACGAAACCAAAGGGGAGGCCCTCGGCAAAATAGAGAAGCGCCACCACCGAAAGCCTCCGCAGGCTTGGGCCTCTCTGGGAGTCGTGATATGTTTTAGGCATGGAACGGACCTTTCTGGCTGCCAAATGGGTGGGGGAAGCCCTTGATCGCTACCACCACCGCCCACCACGGGCCACCATCATGGGCAAACGCATCATCTTTTCGAACTATCACTATCTGGCAGCCCTTCTTCACATCTATACCGGCACTTTCAATTTGTCCCAAATCGCGGAACTGGCAAATCTTCCCCTGGAAGAACTGAAATTCCACCGGGATCAGCTCGATTTCATGACCCTGGTCGATTATCTGAAAACCCGGTTCTCGGAGTGGTTTCGCGAGACGGTCCTCATGAGAGATTTCTCCCTGGAAGAATACGCCGACATCGCCTGGGAGTATACGAAACTTGACGAAATGGTCCAGTCGCAAATAAAGATTCCCCTCCTTGAGCGCCTGAAGCACCTCACTTACGCCTGCAAGGACTGCCTCGCCGCCGGAAAAACCTTAGACACTTACGACCTTAACGTCTTCCGGAGGCTCATGTCCTTCTTCCTTCTGGCAGAAACCATCCGACCCACTCTCAGCAGCCGTCTCGTGAAAGAAAAGGCCCTTCCCGTGGCAGAAAAGAGCCTCGAGATAGAGCCCTACAAGACCTGGCAAAAAGAGACCTACCCGCAAGAAGAGACGCTCCTTGAAGTCTTGAGGGAGAGCCTGCGCGAAAGGACGAGCCATTTCCTTTAGAGGAGGGAGGACCTTGGCCCGGGGCAAAAAGACAAAGGAAAAACGCGAGCTAAGTCCGGAGGAGAAAGAACGGCTCCAGAAGATCCTCGAAAGGCTCAAAGCCGCTTACCCGGACGCCAAGATCGCCCTCAAATTCAGCAACCCCCTGGAGCTCCTGGTGGCCACCATTCTTTCCGCCCAGTGCACGGACGAAAGGGTGAACCAGGTAACGAAAACTCTCTTCAAGAAGTACCGCACCGCCAAAGACTACGCCGAAGCCCCCCTGGAGGAACTTGCCGAAGACATTCGCCCCACCGGGTTCTATCAGCAGAAGGCCAAATACATCAAGGAAGCGGCCCGTATGATCGTAGAAGAATTCGGCGGAGAAGTACCCCGCTTGATGGAAGAGATGCTTCGTATGCCAGGGGTGGCTCGCAAAACCGCCAACATCGTCCTCGCCAACGCTTACGGGGTGGTGGAAGGGATACCGGTAGACACCCACGTAAGGAGGCTTGCACAAAGGCTCGGGTTTTCCCAGGAGAAAGACCCCAACAAGATCGAAAGAGATCTCATGGCCCTCATTCCCCGGGAAGATTGGGCCTTCATCCCTTATGTCCTGCAGCAGCATGGAAGAGAAGTCTGCAAAGCGCGCAAGCCCCTCTGTGAAAAGTGTGTGGTCAAGGATCTCTGCCCTTCAAGAGGAAAGGGCTAAAAGGGGAAGCGCTTACGGTGCTTGGAAAGGGTCTCCTGCGGGCCGATGATGGGCTCTAAAACCTCGTGGGTGCGTCTTACCACAAAGCGGGCGAGCTCTACCGCTTCTCTGGCCCCTTCCGGGGTGGGGTTTTCCTGGAGCTCTTCAATCCTCCGGTAGGCCTTTTCGATTTCGCGGGCAAGCCACGGTTCACAGGCCTTTTCCAGCTCCGGCAGGATCTTCTCTATCGGCGGCTTTTCCTTGGGGGCCTCTACCTGAACGATGGCCCAGAGGGCCCGTATCGCTCTTTCCACCGCCTCCCTGGCCAGCTTCAAAGCCCGGGCAGGGTCTTGAGGCAGAGCCTCTTCGGCGGCTGCCAGCTGCTCTTCGGCGTAACGATAGTAAGCCCGGGCCCGGATATAATAAGGCATCTATTTCGCCTCCTCGGCCTCCTTGTCCTCTCCGCGGAGACGGCGATAAAAGTGCTCCGTGAGCTTCTGATCTGCGATCTCACAGATCTCGAAAAGGACTTCCAGCATGTCCAGCATCTCGGCCTGGCCATCCTGCGGGCGCTGGTCAAAGTCCTCGAAAAAGGCTCCACTCTCCAGATATTCCTTAAATTGCTGAAGCTTCTTCAGAGTGAGCATTATTCTACCCGCTCCACGTAACTGCCGGTGCGCGTATCCACCTTGATGACATCCCCCTCATTGATGAAAAGGGGAACCTTGATGACGGCCCCGGTCTCTAACTTGGCGGGCTTGGAACCACCTGAGACCGTATCCCCCCTTACCCCAGGCTCCGTCTCCACCACTTTGAGCTCCACGGTAATGGGAAGATCTATCCCGATGGGTTTCCCTTTGTAGTAAAGGACCTTTACATTGATATTTTCCTGAAGGTACTTCCAGGCCTCGCCGAGCTGCTCCTTGTCGAGGTAAATCTGGTCGTAATCTTCGAGATCCATGAAGACATACCGGTCACTCTCGGCGTAAAGGTATTGCATCTCTTTTTCTTCGAGATCCGGCCGCTCGAAGCGGTCTCCGGAGCGGAAGTTTACCTCCAAAACCCGCCCGGTAATGAGATCGCGCAGCTTGGTCCTTACAGTGGCCTGGCCCTTTGCCACCTTGGAGTGCTGGAATTCCAGAATTTCGTAAGGCTTGCCTTCCCACTCTATCTTGAGACCACGACGAAAATCAGAGGTAGAAATGGACATTTGGAACGCCTCCTTTAAGTCTTTAGCGGAAAATCACCAAACGTTCGTTGTCTTTCACCAGGCCGTACTGGCGCCTCGCTATCTCTTCGTAGGCTTTGGGATCCTTCTTCAGGCGAGAAATCTTGGCGGAAAGGCGGGATTTAGTCAAGAGGAGATCTTCTTTTTTGGCGCGAAGATCCTGTATCTGGTGACGCAGATAGAAGTGACCGGCAAGGCCGCTCAAAAGGACCACCACAAGGAGCCCCAGAAGAAGCTTGGCAAGAGAAATAGAAGGCAAAGAGGGAAGAGAGAAGGTGGGAAGAGAAATACCCTTCTTGAACCGACGAAGCTTCCTCCTTCTTTTTTTCCGGTGGGGACGATAATAAGTTTTTATCTTCATATGACCTCTAGATAAACCAAAGGGCGGCTCTGAGGCCGCCCTTTGTTATTTTAGTCGGAGTAGTATTTAAAGTGGTCTTTCTTGGTCATCTGACGCAGCCTCGAAAGAGCCTTCTTTTCGATCTGGCGAATCCGCTCCCGCGAAACGCCGAAGCGTTTGCCGATCTCTTCCAGGGTGTATTCGCTCTCCTCACCGATCCCGAATCGGAGACGAATGATCTTCTCTTCACGCGGCGAAAGGGTCGAAAGGAGATTCCTCACCTTCTCGGAAAGGTCTTTGTCTTTCACCTGTTCGTAAGGAGACGGGCTCTCTTTGTTTTCGATGAAATCGCCGAGAGTGCTGTCTTCGTCGCCGATCGGAAGCTCAAGGGAGACCGGTTCCTTGGAGGCCTCGAAAATCGCCAGGATCTTGTCCTGCGGGATACCGGTACGCTCGGAGATCTCTGCCGGAGTGGGCTCCCGCCCGAGTTCCTTCACCAGCTCGTAGAAGGCCTTGAAGAACTGGCTGCGCAGCTCCAGGAAGTGCACCGGAAGCCTGATAGTACGGGTCTTGTCAAGGATCGCCCGGGTGATGGCCTGCCTGATCCACCAGGAGGCATAAGTGCTGAACTTGTTCCCTTTGCTGTAATCGAAGCGAAAGACCGCCCGCATGAGCCCCAGGTTCCCCTCCTGGATAAGATCCGCAAGAGACAGCCCCTGCCCCATGTAACGCTTGGCGATGGAGACCACCAGACGCAGATTGGCCTTGACCATTTCGTCCTTGGCCTTTTCGACTTCCGCCGCCCGCTCTTCTATCTGCCGCAGAAGCTCGGCAATGGACTCGTCCTCCGGATACTTCTCGTGAATCTTACGCACGGTTCGGAGCATGATATTGAGGTGGCTCTTCTTGGGCTTGAGACCCGGATCACGCTTCTTCCAGAGGCGGATCTGCTCCCGCAGGGCCTCCATTTCCGGAAGCTCAGAAGGATGTTCCATGATGGAGTTCACGATGAACTGGAAACCACCCCGAATAATCTTGGAGAGCTCCTCCTCCCGCTCCGGAGTCAAGAGCTCGTATTTGCCCATTTCCCGCAAGTAGGCGGAAGTAACCTCTTCAGACTCTACAGCCGGCTCCGGTTCCTCCTCCTGCGAAACAACTTCTTCGATCTTCTTCTCAGGAGAACGTTCGGGCCATTCCGGGTGTTCTTTTTCAAAGAGTTGTTTTTCGTCCAGCACTTCGATATTGTTCTTGTAAAGAAAATCGAAAATTTCTTCGATCTTCTTGGGATCGCCGTACTCTTCGGGCAAAAGATCGTTTAGCGTCTCATATGTAATGGCCCCTTCTTTGCCGGCCTCGAGCAATTTCTCTCGCAAATCTTTCCCCTTTTTCATAACATCTATCACCTACCCCTTTGGTAGCGTTATTTTGCCAAAATTTTAAGCCTTAAATATTTAACACTACTTTTTATCTTCGGCAATATCACGTGCAAATAAAATAACATCACCCAGCTTGTTTGTAAAGATTCTAAGTTTAGAATTTTTTGGGCAAGGATTCTTAATTGCAAGATTAGAAATTGCGGCTAAAAGTCAAGGACAACCATGACGGATCGTGAAAGAAAAAGGCTTGAAAAGATACTTTATTACATTCTAGGTCGTCGCCCTGACGAATTCGGCCTCTTTTTAGAAGACGGATTCGTAAAGCTGAAAGACCTCCTAAAAGCGCTTAACGAAACCGAAGGTTACAAAGACGTCCGGCTAAAAAAGCTTCGAGACTTCTTCCTCATCTTCAAGCCGGAACGCTTTGAGTTTCTGGAAGAAAAAAACCTCGTGCGGGTAAAAAAGGATATTGCCCCACCGGAGATCTACGAGACCATCTTCGTGGAAAACCCGCCCCGCATCCTTTACACCCCGGTTAAACCCCGGGCCTGGATCAAGGTCTCTGAAGAAGGATTGGCTGCCGAAAGGATCATCCTGAGTGCCGAGGAGGAACTGGCGGCGCGTCTGGCTCGACGAAGGGGAGCCATCCTTATCATGGTGGATACCAGGAAGGCCATGAGTGAAGGG
Organism: Thermodesulfobacteriota bacterium; assembly: GCA_013153725.1. GTDB lineage: Bacteria > Desulfobacterota > Thermodesulfobacteria > Thermodesulfobacteriales > Thermodesulfatatoraceae > Thermodesulfatator. The sequence goes on along the minus strand of JAADDY010000107.1, from coordinate 1,049 downwards.
GCCGTCTTCGAGCGCTATCTCGAAAAACTTTATCTTTCTTCCTGGATCCCGGCTGCCGCCCTCAAAGGCCCTCCGGTAGACGATGAGTTCCGGGCTCGGTACGCCAGAAAACCAAAAGAAAAGAAAGAAGAGCCCCTCCCGGAGGAATCGATCCCTATTTCAGAGGAAACCGTTGCTTACCGAAAAATAACCAGAGGACGCAAGAAAGACCCGGCCTGGAAGAAGACCCGCCGCAAACTCCGCCGCCGTTAAAGCTTATTTCCTTCCAAACCGATTAGATTTGATTAGAGAAGTGATAAAGTTTGAAAGATTCTAGGAACAGGGGTCGAGGTGAACATCTTAATTGGGCTAATATTGCTGGCCATTTTGACCTTTCCCGCTTTTGCCAAGGGGCGAGAGATCAATCCCGAATTGTTGAGAATGGAGCTCGAAGAACTTCTGAACTTGGAGGTAACCTCTGCGGCAAAACATCCTCAAAAGCTTTCAGAAGTGGCCGCCGCCGTCTTCGTGATTTCTGAAGAAAGTCTTCGCCATTCGTTTACAGACTTTATCCCCGAGCTTCTGAGAGACGTTCCCGGGGTGCATGTCGCTCGCACCACTGCAAGCGATTGGGCTATTTCCATCAGGGGGTTCAACGATCGTTTTGCAAACAAATTGCTGGTCCTCATGGACGGAAGAAGCCTCTACACCCCGCTCTTTTCTGGAGTCCACTGGGAGAGGCAGGACGCCATCATCGAAGACCTGGACCGTATCGAGGTCATAAGGGGCCCGGGAGGCAGCCTCTGGGGAGCAAACGCCGTAAACGGAATCATAAACATCATCACCAAGAGTGCCTGGGACACCCAGGGATTCTTCGCCAATCTCAAAGTTGGTAACGAAGAGAGCCTGGCAGCTCTCCGTTATGGAGGCCACGGCGAAAACGTGGCCTATCGCGTTTATCTCAAAGCCCGGGAAGTTGATTCTTCTGCAGAGATACACAATGGTCAGGCTCACGACGACTGGCGCATGTTACAAGGAGGATTCCGGTTTGATTGGAAGCTTTCTCCGGA
>JAADDY010000080.1 GCA_013153725.1 Thermodesulfobacteriota bacterium | reverse complement strand
CACCTCTTCCAGGAAAGATGAGCCTCCTTGCGGGTCCAGATGGGGATGCCGCAGATTTCACAGCGCGGGAGGGTGGTTCCGCGGTAGAGGAGACGCATGCGGTCCCAAAGCTCTTCGGCCATTTCTTTGGGATTGTGGGAGGAGAACTTCATGAGGCCTTCAATTTGGTGCCGAGGGCGGGACTCGAACCCGCACGGGCTTACGCCCACTGCCCCCTCAAGACAGCGTGTCTACCAATTCCACCACCTCGGCACGCAGCTTTTATTTAAATCCTCTTGCCCTTTCCGTCAAGGTCTTGAAAAAAGATCGGTTCCCGAAAATTTTACTTGCCAAAACCAATCCTTTTGGGTTTTTTGAGAGTGGGAGGTAAAAGATGAAACGATTTGCGTTCGTTCTGGTTTTGGTCGCGATTGTTTGGTTCACCTTTGCAAAGGCCTTACGAGCCGAGGTTCTATCCACAGAGGAAAAAGAACTCTACGCCGCCTATTTCTTTGTCGAAAAGAAACCTCCCACCACCCTAGGTTACATCTTTACCGATTTCGGCCCCGGGAACATAAATTTCCTGGAAAGAATAGACATCGTGCTGGATAAGGAAGGCCGGGTAACAGGGGTTCTCATCGTCTATACCCCAACAGATGGTTTTCGCCGGCAGGTTTTCCTGCCTCGTCCTCACGGCTGGGTCTTTCAGGAGGTTCGCCCCAATGCCAAGGGCAAGAAGATCGTCATTCGCACGGTAACCTCATCTGAACTCGGAAAGATTCGTTGATGGCCAGAAAAAAGAAAAGAAAGAAAAAGGTTCGAGAGGGGCTCCCTTCTGCGGAAGAGATCATCGCGGCCATGCGAAAGGCTGGTCGCCCCATGCTTTTGAGGGAGCTTTACCATCTCCTCCACGTTCCCACCTCCGACCGAAAAGAGTTTCGCACCCTCGTAAAGCGTCTCACCAAAGAGGGTAAACTCGTCCACATAAAGGGCAAACGCTACGGCCTCCCCGAGCAGATGCAGCTCATCACCGGCAGGCTCAAGATGCATCCCGACGGCTACGGCATCGTGGAGCCGGAAGATCCCAAAAAGCCGGTGGTTCACGTGGCTCCCAGCCGCCTGAAAGGGGCCATGGATGGGGATAGGGTTGTCGTCCGGGTAGAGACTCCCCGTCGCAAGAGGCCCGAGGGTACCGTAATCCGTATTCTCGAGCGGGCTCGCAAATACATCGTGGGTTACTTTTACCGGGGCCGACGGGTTTCCACCGTGATTCCCGAAGACGACCGCCTTCCGTTCGAGATACTCATTCCTCCGGACGCCACCAAAGGTGCCGAAGACGGTGAGATGGTGGTGGCTGAGATTACCGATTTTTCCCCGGGGAGGAGGATTCCCGAAGGGCGGATTGTCGAGGTCCTGGGAGATCCGGAGGACCTGAAGACCCAGATCAAGGCCGTTATCTACAAATACGAGCTTCCACATCGGTGGAGTCGGGCAGTCAAAGAGGAATTGCGGAAAATTCCCGACGAAGTGCGAGAGGAAGATCTCAAGGGTCGCGAAGATCTTCGCAAACTTCCATTCGTCACCATCGACGGCGAGACGGCCAAAGATTTCGACGATGCCGTCTACGTACGGAAACTTCCCAAGGGCTGGCGTCTCTACGTGGCCATTGCCGACGTTTCCCATTACGTAAAGCGTGGAAGCGCGCTTGACAAGGAAGCCTACGCCCGGGGGACGAGTGTCTATTTCCCGGGGAGCGTGGTCCCCATGTTCCCGGAGAAACTCTCCAACCACCTCTGTAGCCTGAATCCGCGCGTTGATCGTCTGGCAATGGTCGTGGTCATGGATTTCGACCAGGAGGGCAATCGCCGAAAGATGCGGTTTTGCGAGGCGGTGATAAAGAGCCACGAGCGTCTCACTTACAACATCGTCAAATCCATCATAGAAGATCGCGATCCCCAGCTGCGCAAGGAGTACAAGCGCTTTTTGACCCCTCTTGAAAACGCCGCCACCCTTTGCCGCCTCCTCCGGCAGAAACGCCTGGCTCGCGGGAGTATCGACTTCGATCTTCCGGAACCCGAAGTGGTACTCGATGCTCAGGGGCATCCCGAAGACATCGTGCGGCGGGAGAGACACTTTGCCCATTTTATTATCGAGGAATTCATGATCGCGGCCAATGAGGCAGTGGCGGAGTTCCTGACCGAAAAGGGCTATCCCATTCTGTACCGCGTACACGAAGCCCCGGATCTCCAAAAGCTCAAGGAGTTCGTGGAATTTGCGGCCACTCTGGGTTTGGATCTCAAGCTTCCCCGTCAGCCCGAGCCCTCCTGGTTCCAGATGGTGTTGGAGATGGTGGAAGGGAAGCCCTACGCCTACCTGGTGAACACCATTCTGTTGCGTTCGTTGAAACAGGCCAAATACTCGCCACATAACATCGGCCACTTCGGCCTTGCTTCCGAGTGTTACTGCCATTTCACTTCTCCCATCCGTCGGTATCCTGATCTTGTGGTTCACCGGGCGTTGAAGGCCGCTCTCAGGAAGAAACGTCCGCCTTATCAGTTAGAGGAGCTCGAAGAAATGGGCCGTCATCTCTCGGAGCGAGAGCGGGTGGCCATGGAAGCGGAACGTGAAGCCCTTGACCGGGTGCGTGTCATGCTCATGAAAGAGCACATCGGCGAGGTCTTCAAAGGGGTTATTTCCGGGGTAACCGCCTTCGGTTTTTTTGTGGAACTCTTCGAAATCTATGCTTCCGGTGTGGTCCGCTTGGTGGATCTCACGGACGATTATTACATCCTGGATGAGAAAAACCATCGTTTGGTGGGAAGGCACACGGGCAAGGTCTTTCAGCTCGGAGACATTGTGCTCGTTAGGGTAAAGGACGTCAATGTCCGGCGACGTCACATCACCTTTGAGCTGGTCAAGAAAATAAATCCCGCAAATTAAACTTCCCTCTTTTTTTCTTCCGAAAAGAAATACAAAGCCTTCGAGGAGTCTCTTATGGGGCGTCCCCTTGAGAAAAATACCGTAGAGGAGATAGATCGTCGTGTGAGCAAATTAAATGGCCCTCCCGTCATGGAGGGGGAACTGAGTGACATTTCCCTGGCCGACATCTTGCAACTCCTGGCCAATCGTCAGGGGCGCCACGTGGTAGAAGTAGCGCTTCCGCATGCGGTAGGAAAAGTCTACCTGGAAGGGCAAAACCTCTATCACGCCGAGATCGTCGGTGACGAAGAGAAAGAGGGGTTCGAGGCCTTTCGGATTTTGGTGGGTTTGGAGGAGGGCCATTTTGAGGTGCGGCGCCCGGTGGTATGGCCAGAAAGTGGCAACCTGAAGGGCCCGGTGGCGGGCCTCCTGATCGAAGCTGTTCGCCAGTACGACGAAGGTGAGGAAGGAACTTTCTTCAACGAAGACCTCTTCGAAAAGGCCATCGAACTGGAGCCCCCAGATGCTCCAGAGCTGGAAGAACCTTCCATTCTGGAAAAGATCCGCCAAAAACTCCCCGAGGTGAGTTTTGCTGTCCTCCTGGAGCCGGGAGGTGAAGTGAAGGAAGTTTCCGGTGATGGGGACGCCGAACAGTTGGCCGGTTTCGTTTCGTATGGAGTCTTTCAGTTGCGCGAGATCGGGAATCTCCTTGGAATGGGGGAGCTCAAGGCCTTTGCTATTTCGGGCAAAAAGAGACTCAACGCCGGGCTTGTTCTGGAGGAGAAGATCTTGGGCCTTGTGGGGGCGTCTCGTAAGGGGCTTTTGTGGTGGAGCAAGAAACTCCTCGAATGTGCGGATCTTGAGAAGAGGTCTTAACGGTGAAAAGCTTGCTTGCCAGCCTCATCAAGCTAGACGATGTCGACGGAGTTTTGGTAAGCCGGGAGGGAAAACCCATCTTTTCACATCTTCCAAAGGTTTTTGCACCAGAACTCCAGGAGGTCCTTTATCATTCCTTTGAAGAGTTGCACGCCACCTTTGCTCAGGAGGGGCAAGACGAGGCCCAGGAGCTGGTGGTCCTCTTCGAACAGGGTTCTCTGGTAGTCAAGGATTTAAACGGCTACCAGGTCCTTCTCATGTTGAAGTCTCCGACTCCGAGCCCCCTGGTGAGCGTGGCCTTGAATGCCCTCGGGCTCAAGCTTGAAAGGCTCGTCTCCAAAGAGAAGGCGCGCCCTTCAGAGGAAGAAGAGCTCATTCCCCTGGTACTCTTTAACGAACTTGTGAAGTCCCTCATCAAACATTACGGGCCGGCCGCCAAGTTGATCGTCAAGAAGGCTCTTAAGCAAGCGGAAGCCACGGAAAGGGGCCTTCCTCTGGCAAACGCCTCCCTTTTCTTGAAGGCCCTGAAGGATGAGATCGATGATTCGCGCCTGGCGCAGGTCGCTCTGAATAAAGCCAAGGAAATAATTAGAAGAGGGAGGAGTAAATGAAAAAGATCCAACGCTTGAGCCTTGCCGATAAAGTAGCGCTTTTTTTCCTTTTGGTTTTGGCTTTTGGGGCCGTAGGCATCTATCATAGTGCCAAACAAACACAAGAAAAAGAGCTCCTTGAAAGTGCCCGTGGGATAGCTGATCTTCTGGAGAATTTCCTGGCGGCTACGGAATCTTTTGGTGGCCTTTGGGTTACCAAAACCCAGGGTATCAAGGCGGTGGCCAAAGCAAGTGGAGTGACCGAGGAAAATGGAGATGAAGTAGATTTCTTTCGGCTCCACGACCCCGAAATCGCAAATTATATGACGACTTTTTCGAAGCCCTCACAGGTGAAGGTTAGCTTTGATTTGCGGACCTTTGCCTCTGAGGAAAAGTGGGCTTTCAAGGACAAATCCTTCCAATACGAAAGACCCGTGGTGGTGAAGAAGAGTTGTGTCTCATGCCATGAGGCTACCAAGGGGGCACCTTTCTTGAGGCAAGGTGAGACGGCAGGGGTCATCAGGGTGACCTTTCTGGAGAAGAGCCTCCTGAGCCTTCTGGGAGGATCGGTCTCTCTGGGTGGAGCCCTGGCCCTCTTTATAATTACTATCTTTCTCTATGGTCTGGTGAAATTCGAGCTGTTGACCCCCCTTACCAACCTCTCTCAAAAAGTGCGTGAGATGAGTTTGGGGAACCTCGATATTGATCTCGGGGTGGCGAACCTCTCCGAAGAGCAAACCCGTGATGAGATCACGAAACTTGCCATTTCCATCGAAAGGCTCCGAAAGAGCCAGAAAACAATGGAAAAAATGCTTGATGACGACTCTCTGGTCCTCTAATTTTTGAACCCTAAGTCCCCCCATGCTCAGAGAGGCGGGCCCCTTTGGGGCCCGTCTTCTATTTGGTCATTTTATGCCTCAGTCGTGACGAGCGCTGCCCGAGCGAAGCGAGGGATCTGGAATTGCTTCGCTCACGGCGTTCGCTCACAAGATGGTGAAGCATCCCGAGATTGCTGCGCTCATTCCCTTACATTCGCATGATTTTCAACTCAATCTTATCTGTTTTGTGCTACCGGTATTTGGGCAAAGCAAAATAGACTTGCCCCGCGCCAAATTTTTGTGCTAAGGGAAGAAACAAGTTCACAAGGAGGTTTTTGATGGGCAAGTGGTCTTTTTTCTTGTTTTTTCTCTGTCTTTCTCTTGTTTTCACCGCGAAGTCCTGGGGAGCAGAGACAATTCCAAAGGCTCGCACGATGGCAGAGCTTGCGGCGAGATACGATTCTTCTTCCTGCAGAGAGTGCCACGAGGAGATTTACGAACAGTGGGAGAACTCCCTCCACGCGCGCTCGCTCTATGGCACCGGCCGCACGGCGCCCACCATCATCACTTCCATCGAAAAGGGTCTCAAGCGCTGGCCTTACTCCGGCGTCAAAGACACCAAAGACATCAAGGTTAAGCATCTCATGATCTGTGCCAAATGCCATCTGCCTCAGCTTGACGAGGCCACCGACGATGTGGCTCGCGAAATCGTCGAGACCCTCTATACCTGGAAACGAGCCATCCAGGAGGGTAACGACGACCTCGCAGATGAGATGGAAGAAAAGCTCAACTCTTTGAACATCGGCTGTTTGGTGTGTCATCAGAAGAAGGCCATCATCCATCCCTGGGTGGATGGCCCGGTGGACAGGAAGGCCGTCTACGGAAGCAAGAGTTACGAGCACGATTTCGAAAAATTTCCCATGGTCAAGAAGGCTCCAGCCTTGGGGGAGTCCATCTTCTGCGGTCAGTGCCACGGTCTTGGGCCCAATTTCGAACTGGAGCATCCTTCGCAATGTGCCACGCTCTACGGGAGTTATCTCTACGCCTACATTCCCGAAGGCGGGCATGAGAAGTGCCAGGATTGCCACATGAAAAAGAGCGGTCTTGGCCACGATATGCAGGCTTATCGCGATGAAAACATGATCAAGATGGCTCTCCAGGTGGATGTGGACGCCATGTCCTACTTCTGGCGCAAGAACAAGGAAGAAGGGATAATTCCTCTGGCCGTCGTAAACGTGGAAATCCTGAACAAGGCCGGCCATGTCATCCCTGACGGGTGACCCACTCCGAACCGGGTGGTCCTGGAAGTGACCGCCAAAACTCCCGGAAAAGAGGCTGATAAAAAAGAAGCCAAGGAAATTTACAAGAAGCAGGTCATCTTCATGCCGCATCCAGGCCGTTTTGGCCGCGGGAAGGAAATGGGCCGTGGGCCCTACGAGAAATGTGGCCTCCTGCGAGAGACGAGTCTGCCGCCTCTGAGGCCGGTAAAGAAGACCTTCGAAATCCCCTTCCCTTATAAAGACACCACAAAAAACGGAAAGAAATGGCGTGAACTCTTGGCTGACGAGATGGAGATCGACGTGAAGATCTGGTATGTCCCCTACGGCGAATTTGATGGCAACGAAGTCCTCTTCTTCCACGATACCAAAAAGGTGGACCTGAAGACGGAATGGGTCTGGCGTAATTAAAGCCCCCGGGGCCCGCCAAGCGGGCCCCACTTTCCTCTCAAAAAGTTCTTCTTTTTCTCGCCCAAATTTGGCATTATGGCTAAGGAAAGAAGTTTTCAAAGGAGGTCGTTATGGGGGAGATAGCGCAGATTCGAGCCCGTGAGATCCTCGATTCACGAGGCAATCCCACGGTTGAAGTTGAAGTCTGGCTTGAAGGTGGAGCCTTCGGGCGGGCGGCGGTGCCTTCCGGTGCCTCCACGGGGACACACGAAGCCCTTGAACTGCGAGACAAAGATGAAAAACGCTACCACGGCAAAGGTGTTCTGCGGGCGGTGGAAAACGTGAACAACATCATCGCTCCGGAGCTGATAGGTCTGGAGTCTACCGCTCAGGCCGAAATCGACGAGCTCATGATAGAGCTTGACGGCACGGAGAACAAAAGAAGGCTCGGTGCCAACGCCATCCTGGGGGTCTCCATGGCCATTGCCCAGGCTTCGGCGCAGGAAACGGGTCTTCCCCTTTACGCCTATCTCGGCGGAGTTGGGGCCCGGGTCCTTCCCGTCCCCTTGATGAACGTCATCAACGGTGGCGTCCACGCCGACAACAACCTCGATATTCAGGAGTTCATGATCGTGCCCCTGGGGGCTCCAAACTTTGCAGAGGCCCTGCGTTACGGTGCCGAAACCTATCACGAACTCAAGAAAGTCCTCAAAGAAAAGGGGTACCGCACCTCCGTGGGGGATGAAGGGGGTTTTGCCCCGGAAGTCAAGAGCACGAAAGAGGCCCTTGAGATCCTCCTCACCGCCATCGAAAGAGCCGGGTACCGCCCTGGTGAAGACATCGCCCTCGCCCTGGATGCCGCGGCCAGCGAGTTCTTCAAGGATGGGCAATACGTGCTCGCCGGAGAGGGGAAGACCTTTTCCGCCGAAGAGCTTGCCAGCTTTTACGAGGAGCTCATCAAGGAGTTTCCCATCATCTCCATCGAAGACGGCTGTGCCGAAGACGATTGGGAGGGCTGGAAGATCCTCAACCAGAAGCTTGGCGACAAGATCCAGCTCGTGGGGGACGATATCTTTGTCACCAATATCAAGCGGCTTTCCCGCGGGATCGAAGAAAACATCGCCAACGCCATTCTCATTAAGCTCAATCAGATAGGCACCGTTTCAGAGACCCTGGAGGCCATCAGACTGGCCCAGACCTCCGGCTGGCGAACGGTGGTCTCTCACCGCTCCGGTGAGACGGAAGACACCTTCATCGCAGATCTGGCCGTGGCGGTAAACAGCGGCCAGATAAAGACGGGGGCACCGGCAAGAAGCGAAAGGGTGGCCAAATACAACCAGCTCCTTCGCATTGAGGAAGACCTCGGCCCGGCGGCCCGTTTTGCCGGCCCGAAAGCCTTCAAGTGCCTATGAGTAGCGGGCGCAAGAAGGTCCTTGAGATGATGTACGAGAGGGCCGGCGAGCTTTACCAGAGCCGAAGGCCCTCTCGTTTCGAGACGAAGCTGGCCCTTGAGAATATCCTGGAAATCTTGGAAGAGGCCTTCCTGCGAGGAGAGAAGGTCGTTATCTCGGGTTTTGGGGTTTTTGAGGTCAAAGAGGTGCGCCCGCGGAAGGGTTTCGATTTTGCAAAAGGGGAGCCCAAAGAGATCCCTTCCCGACGCAAGGTGAAGTTCAAGCCCTCTTCCAAACTCTTGAAGCTTCTCAATCCTTAGGTTTTCAGGTCTCTTACGCGGAGCTGGATGTACTGCCGCCCCTGAAAATGGCTGAAGTCCAGGCTCGCCGCCAGGGCCTTGATCTGCAGGGGCGGTTCACCCTCAAAACGGAAATAAACCGCCGGTATCCCGAGCCCTTCCTGCCAGAGGTAGAACTTGAGGTGTTTTTCTTTGAGGATGGTGCTGGTTCGGACTTCAAAGTTTCGCAAGGCAAAGACTGGTTCGGGATACTCTGGCCCGAAAGGTCCGAGCTTGAGGTAATTTTCCAGAAAATTCGGCTCCAGAAGGTGCCGAAGGCGCACCCAGGCGTCTATCTGGAGACGCCTCACCGGGGGTGCGGCCGCAAGGTGGCGGGAAACGACCTCTTCGAAGGCCGCCGCAAAAGAAATGATATCTTCCTTGGACAATTTGAGACCGGCTGCCGCGGGGTGCCCTCCAAAACCCTTGAGATGTTCCCGACACTCGAAAAGGCACTGGTAGAGATTTACTTCCGGGATGCTTCGCCCCGAACCTTTGGCAAGCTCTTCGCCCAAGGAAAGGAGGATTACCGGGCGGTAAAGGGCCTCCTGGAGGCGGGAGGCCACGATCCCGATTACTCCGGAAGGCCAGTCCGGGCTTGCCAGCACGTAAGAGGCCCTTTCAAGCCCCAACCGGTTCTTTATCTGCTCCCAGGCCTCGCGCAAGATACGTTCTTCCAGGCGCTGTCTTTCGGCGTTCAGGCGGTGCAACTCTTCTGCCAGGCTCTGGGCTTCGGAGGGGTCGTCGGTGACGAGCAACCTGAAGGCGAGAGCGGCCTCCTTTAGCCTTCCACCGGCGTTTATCCTGGGGGCCAGCCGAAAGAGAATGCCGTTGGTATCGAGCGTCTCGTTCTCAAGGCCGGCCACCTTTTTGAGGGCCTGGAGGCCCGGCCGTTCCGTCCTTTCAAGCTCCTTGAGGCCAAAGTAAGCAATGAGGCGGTTCTCTCCCTTGAGGGGAACGATGTCAGCCACCGTGCCCAGGGCCACGAGATCGAGATAACGCCGGAGGTTTGGGACTTCTCCGCTGGCGAAGAATCCCTCCTGGTAAAGCCTCTGTCTGAGGGCCCGGAGGAGGGAAAAGGCGACTCCCACCCCGGCCAGTTCCCGAAATGGGTAGGAGCTCTCGGGCCTTTTGGGGTTTATCACCGCGAAGGCTTCGGGGATTTCTGGGCCAACCTCGTGGTGATCCGTCACGATGACGTCGATTCCAAGCTCTTTGGCCACCCGGCAGGCCTCGTGAGCCGAGATCCCGCAATCCACGGAGATGAGGAGGCTAACTCCCTGTTCTTTCAGAGGGGGCAGAAGATGGGCGTGAAGACCGTAGCCGTCTTTTTCGCGATGGGGAAAGACCACAAGGGGCTCGAAACCCAGCTCCTTCAGGAAGAGATAGAGGATTGCGGCTCCGGTGGTGCCATCCACGTCATAATCGCCGTAAATGGCGATTTTTTCGCCCTTTTTGGGGGCTTCTATGATCCTTCCCACGGCTTTTTCCATGTCCGGGAGGAGGAAAGGATCGGGAAAATCCGAAAGGTTTGGGTTAAGATGGCGGTGTATCTCCTGAGGGTCTTCAACCCCCCGGTTTATAAGGAGGTGTAGGAGGAGGGGAGGGAGGCCGGTTTCTCTGGCAAGTTTTTCAAGGAGGTCTCTCCTCAACGGGGCTGTGAGCCAGGAGGAATTTTCCATGGAAATGAAGGGTAACGAGCTGGCACGAGGGGTGTCAAGAAAAGAGGCCCGCCTGCGGGTGAAACTCTCTCCTCAAAAGGTCTATCTCCTCAAATTTTTGCTGGAAGCCTCCGGGCACCTCGCCTTTCCCACCATACAGAAGGGTGGCACGGTAATCCTGCGGGCCGACGCCACCACCCTCCCGGAAGTCAAAGGATTTTTGAAAGAACTCCCTTTTGTTGACTCTATCGAGGAATTTTGAGTTTTTGAGTTGCTCGCTGATAACTGGCAGCCTCCTAGAGAACGAGAAAGAGAGCAGGGGAGGCCAAAGCTAATTCCATCCCTTCTAGTTAGGCTGTGAACACGATCTCGTAAGGGATATGCAGGATTCCCTTGATCGTTTCCATCCCTTCTAGTTAGGCTGTGAACCGGAAGGCGCGGAAGTTTACTTCCTCAAGAAGGTGAGGTTTCCATCCCTTCTAGTTAGGCTGTGAACT
>JAADDY010000094.1 GCA_013153725.1 Thermodesulfobacteriota bacterium | reverse complement strand
GCCACTTTTTGGGTGAAGTGGTTGAGGTTGAAGTAGATCAGGCCAAAGAAGGAAAATACCGCAAGCCCCAGGGCAATCACCAGGGTGGCGGCCACGTAAGCCCAGGCGGCTACCTGAAACTCAGAGTAGATGCGTTTCCAGAACTTCATGGATTGAGAAGCCTCCCTTGATCTAGAACGAGCACCCGGCGATGACGTTCCACGTAAAGGGCCTCGTCGTGGGTGGCCAGGATGATGGTGGTTCCTTCGGCGTTTAAGTCTTCAAAGATTTCCATGACCTCTTCGGTGCGTCGGGAATCCAGGTTCCCCGTGGGTTCGTCTGCCAAGAGGAGACGGGGGCGATTGATGACCGCCCTTGCCAGGGCCACCCTTTGTTTTTCTCCGCCGGAGAGCTGCCTCACCGGTTGGGTCTCTCTTCCTGAAAGGCCCAGTCTTTCGAGGATTCTCAGGACTCGCCGGCGGATTTCTCCCTCGCTAACCCCCTGAATCTCAAGAGAGATGGCCACGTTTTCGAAGACGGTGCGGTTTTCAAGGAGTTTGAAATCCTGAAAGACCACCCCGATTTTTCTTCGCAGCAGGGGAATCTCCTTCCTGGGGTAAGAGGAAAGGGGCCTGTTTTCAAAGTAAATTTCCCCCGAAGAAGGTTTTTCGGCCCGGAAGATGAGGTTCAGAAGGGTAGATTTCCCGGCCCCGCTCGGACCGGTGATGAAGAGAAACTCCCCCTTTTCCACGGCGAAGGTTATTTCGTCAAGGGCGGTAATGTTTGGTTCGTAGACTTTAGATACCCGTTCGAGGCGTAAAATTTCTTCCATTGGCCGCGATTATAGCAAGCACATTTTATTCCGCAAAGAAACCTTCATTTAAGACTTATCGGCCTTTCGCCGATTTTTCTCAGCAGGTAGGAGGAGCTTATGGCCAAGATAGACGCCTTCTTAAAATTGATGGTGGATTCCGGAGCCTCAGATCTTCACATGGCAGCGGGAAACCCCCCGCTTTTGAGGATCCACGGAGATTTACAGCGGGTGAAATACAAGATCCTCGAAAACGACGAGCTGAAGGCCATGCTCTACGAAATCACCCCGGAGGAGAGGATCAAGGTCTTCGAAGAGACCGGAGACGTAGACTTTGGTTTCGAGCTCCCGGGGCTTGCCCGTTTCCGTGTCAATCTCTTTCAGCAGAAAAACGGCATCGGGGCCGTCTTTCGGCTCATTCCTTCCCAGGTAAAGACCGCCGAAGAACTGGGGCTGCCAGGCATCATCACCAAGCTTGCCATGCTGCCCAAGGGGCTGGTCCTGGTGACCGGGCCCACGGGCTCCGGTAAGTCGACCACGCTTGCAGCCATCATCGATTACGCCAATCGTAACCGCCAGGACCACATCCTAACCATTGAGGACCCCATCGAATTTGTCCACCAGTCTCGCGGGTGTCTCGTAAACCAGAGGGAGGTGGGGGTCCATACCCAAACCTTTGCCGCGGCGCTTCGTTCCGCCCTCCGTGAAGATCCGGACATCATCATGGTGGGTGAAATGCGAGACCTCGAAACCATTGCTCTCGCTATCGAGGCCGCGATGACAGGGCACCTGGTTCTCGCCACGCTTCACACTTTGAATGCCCCGAAGACCGTGGACCGTATCATCGAAATCTTCCCCCACGCCCAGCAACCCCAGGTTCGTTCCACTCTGGCGGATGCTCTGCGGGCGGTGGTCTCTCAAACCATGTTCAAGAGAATTGACCGTCCCGGTCGGGTGGTGGCCTTCGAGATCCTCATCGCCACCCCGGCTGCCCGTAACCTGATCCGGGAAGGGAAGACCTATCAGCTTCCTTCGGTCATCCAGACCGGAAAGCGCTTTGGCATGGTAAGCCTTGACGACTCCATTATGGAACTCCTGCAGAAGGGCTACATCTCCCCCGAAGAAGCCCTCAACAAGGCGGTGGACAAAGCCCGCTTCCTGCCCCTGGTGAAACAGGGTGAACTGGCAGACTTCACCGAGGTGGCCGTATGATAAGACCAGCAGAGGTGGCCAATCTGGTCTCTCAACTGGCAAGGAGCCGTGAGAGAATAAGTGATCTCATCTTCACCCCGGGCAGGCCCCTTCAGGTGGCAGCAGACGGAAGACTTCACCCGGTGACGCTCTCTTACTTTCCCCTGCAGGAGCTCACCCCTTTTCATACCGAAATTTTGGCCTTGTCCTTGATTGGGCGTCGCCGGAGGCTCTTGAGAGACCTTTTACGTAGCGGTTCAGCGGACTTCTCCTATCATTTGCCCGATGGTACCCGCTTCAGGGTGAACGTCTTTTCGCGGCAGGGAGCGTATGCCATCGTGATGCGGCGCCTGTCTTCCCGGCCTCCCCGTATCAAGGAGTTGAATCTCCCCGAAGCATGCTACAAAATGGCCCGGGAAAAATCGGGAATCATTCTGGTGACAGGTGCCACGGGTCAGGGTAAGACCACCACCCTGGCTGCCATTCTGGAGGAGATCAATCACGGCGAACCACTCCACATCGTGACTCTGGAAGATCCGGTGGAATACGTCCACACTCCGGTGAAGGCCACCTTTAACCAGCGTGAGCTGGGCCGGGATTTCGACACCTTTGCCAGTGGTTTGCGGGCCGCCCTGCGCCAGGCCCCGCACGTCATTCTGGTGGGGGAAATCCGGGATCGGGACACCATGGAAGTGGCCCTTTCCGCCGCGGAGACCGGACACCTGGTCTTCTCCACCATGCACACGGTGGGAGCGGGGAACACCATCAACCGCATTCTCGGCTTCTTCACCGTGGAGGAAGAGAGACAGATTCGCATGCGGCTGGCCGATACCGTGCGCTGGATCGTGGGTCAAAAGCTCATCCCCAAAAAGGAAAGCGGCCGGGTGGCGATCTTCGATATCCTCTACAACAACATCCGGACCCGGGAGACCATCATCAAAGGAGAAGATGAAAACCGCACCTTCTACGACATCATGACCAAGGGCTCCCCCTATCACATGCACACCTTTGATCAGCATCTCCTGGCCCTTTACGAGAAGGGCGTGATCACCGAAGACGTGGCCCTGGCCTATTGCACCCGGAGAGACATCGTGGGCCGTGGTATCGACCTCATCAAGACCAAGCGCGGTGAGAAGACCAGCGACCTTGACGAAGAAGAACTGACCATCGAAATGGAAAATCGGAGGAAATGGTGATAGAGGCGCGGTGTGTTGGCTGCGGCAAAAGATATCGTCTCAAAGGTGATCCCCAGGCCATGGATTTCCTTTCTCTGCCCTGCCCGGAATGCGGTGGCATGCTCGAGGTGGCCTCCGGGGATGAAACCTTTGAGATGGAGTTTCTCCTCGAAAAGCCCCTGGCCCTGGTCTTCTGGGATCATACCGGAGACAAGGCCGCCTTCATGAAGGGCTTGGTCAAGCTGGGCTATGAAGTAAGACCCATCAAACGCCCCGCACTTCTCAGCCAGTGGCTCCGTTTCAACAGCCCTTCGCTCCTGGTTTTTGTCTGTGAAGAAGACGAAAAGCTGGACCCCTACCTCAAGATTTTGAACGCCCTTCCCATGCCGGAGAGGCGCAAGATCTTCGTCGTGTGGGTCACTTCGAAGGGCAAGACTTTGGACCCGCGCCTTTCTTTCCTGAAGGGCCTGGAACTCATCATCAATACCGCGGATTTTTCCCGCTTTCCCGACATCCTCGAGCGCGGGCAAAAGATCTGGCGAGACTTCTACACACCGTATCTTGAAGTCGAAGAGGCGGTGGGCAAAGAAATTTAGTCTTGCATCCTGCCAGAGAGGGCCTTACCTAATCCATAGGGATTTCCCAAGAAAACTTCCAAGAGGGGGTGCCATGAGCAGCATCAAAAAAGCCGTTCTGCCGGTCGCAGGTCTTGGGACGCGTTTTCTCCCGGCCACCAAAGCCATCCCTAAAGAAATGCTTACCGTGGTGGACAAGCCCACCATCCAATACATCGTGGAGGAGGCGGTGAACTCCGGGGTGAAGCAGGTGATTCTCGTCACCGCGGCGGGAAAGTCTGCCATCGAGAATCATTTCGATTACTCTTACGAGCTGGAATCTTATCTGAAAGCCAAGGGCAAGTATGACCTGCTGGAGGAAGTGAGGCGGGTCACCAACCTTATCGAAGATATCATCTCGGTACGTCAGAAAAAACCTCTTGGCCTGGGGCACGCCGTCTACGTTACCCGGCACGTGGTGGGCAAGGAACCCTTTGCCGTGCTTTTGGGGGACGACCTCGTAGACGCCGAAGTTCCCTGTCTCAAGCAGATGATCGAGGTCTTCGAGGAGTTCAAAGGTCCGGTGATCGCGGTGCAACGGGTCCCGAAGGAGGAGATCCACCGCTATGGCATCGTGGCCGGAGAAAAAGTAGGGGAAAGGGTTTACCGGGTACGTGAGATGAAGGAAAAGCCCCGGCCCGAGGAGATAGATTCGGACCTGGCCATCATCGGCCGTTACATCCTGATCCCCGAGATTTACGACTACCTTGCCAGAACCAAACCCGGGGTGGGAGGTGAGATCCAGCTCACCGACGCCCTGGCCGCTCTAAAAGACGACTATCCCGTCTACGCTTACGAGTTTGAGGGCACCCGCTACGATGCCGGAGACAAGTTCGGCTTCATGCAGGCGGTCATCACCTTTGCCCTCAAGCACCCTGAGATAGGGGAGAAGGTACGGAAATACTTGAAAGAAAAGCTAAGCGAGCTTTGATGCCGGAAGGGGCCGAGGGCAGGGCGGTGGACGTCGCCCTGCCTCTTCGTCTGGGGCGCCTCACCTATCGTCATCGCGGGGCCCTGGTTCCAGGTGCAAGGGTGGTCGTCCCCCTCAAGGAGAAAGAAAAGATTGCCCTCCTTCTGGGAGAGGCTTCCTCCCCACCGCCGGATCTCAAAGAGGTCCTCTCTCTCCTGGACAAGGCTCCCATTGTGCCGCCGAGGCTCCTTGAGTTTCTCCTCTGGGTGGCGGAATTTCACCTTGCCCCCGAAGGGGAGGTGCTCAAATACGCCCTTCCCGCAAGTCTTTTCCGCCAGCCCAAGAAGAAAAAGCTCGCTCCCTTTGAAGGACCTCTCCTGGAAAAGCCCCCGGGCAGCTTTGAGGCCACCCTCTTTTTTGCCGAAGACGTGGAGGAAAGGGCCACCTTTTTGCTTCGCAAGGTGCGAGAAACCCTCTCAGGAGGGGAGGGTGGGGTCCTTTTTCTGGTTCCGGACCGGGAGCTCCTCAATTTTTACCGCGAGAGGCTAAAAGACCTCTCTCCCCTCGTTTACACCGGCGATCTCACTCCCAAAAAGAGAGAGGAAGCCTGGTTTGCCGTGCTAAAGGGCGAGCGGCGCCTTGTACTGGGGACGCGCCTTGCCCTCTTTTTGCCTTTTCCCAAGCTTGATCTTCTGGTGGTGGAGGAAGAAGAACACCATGGTTACAAACAGGAAGAGGGGTTTCGGGGGCATTTTAGAGACCTTGCCCTGATGCGGGCCCAGACGGAAGGGGCAAGGCTCTTTCTTTCCTCGGCAGGCCCGGCGGTCAAGAGTTTCTACCTGGCAAAGCGTGGAAAATACCATCTTGAACGGGCAAACCCAAAGAATGTCCCCTTTACGCTGGTTGATCTGCGCTCTCAGAAGGGGCTCCTCTCCCGGAAGCTCCTGAACCGCTTGCGCAAGGTGCTGGCCCGCTCTAAGCGGGCCCTTCTTTTTCTGAATCGCCTGGGTTACGCCCCGGTCCTCATGTGTGAGGAATGCGGGCACCTCTGGGTTTGCCCCCGCTGCCAGATTCCCTTGCGCCTGCTAAAGGCCGAAGGAAAGCTCCGCTGCCGTATCTGCCCCTACGAGCTCAAGGCAAGCCCCCTTTGCCCCTCCTGTGGCGGAGGAGCCCCCAAGCCGCTTGGCACCGGGACCGAAAGGCTTGCCGAGATCCTCAAGACCTTCTTCCCCGAGGCCCGCGCAGGATTCTACGGAAAACCAGGCTGGCAGGAGGCCGACTTCATCATCACCACCGCCAGGATCCCACGTTTCGTGGAGATCCCTGGGCTCTCCCTGGTGGCGGTGGTCCTTGCCGACCAGCTCTTCACCCAGTCGAGTTATCTCGCGGCGGAAAGGGCCTATCAGCTTCTCAAAAGGCTTTCCCTTCTTTCTGTGAGATACCCGGAGGCAGAGTTTCTCATCCAGACTTATCGGCCCTCTCACCACGTCTTCAAGGGGTTGCGCTGGGGCTACGAGGCCTTTTACCAGGAAGAGCTCCTCTTTCGCTACCAGCAAAGATATCCGCCTTTCGGCCGTCTGGCGGAGTTGATACTCCGGCCCGCACCCAAAATACTGGAGGAGGTAGAAGAATTCTCCGAAAATTTTTTGAAGGAAAAGGGGCTTGATTACGCCGGGCCGCTGGTGGAAAGCCCGCGGGGCAACCCCCGGCTCTTCTATCTCCTGCGGGCCTCCCGCAGCGGTTTTCTGCAGGGGGCTTTGAGAGAGCTAAAAGAGGCTCTCCTGGCCCGTTTTGGAGGGCGAGTAAGATTTGTGGCAGACATGAGTCCGGAATAGGCCATCTTTACTTGCCAAGGACTTGGCGCCTAAGTATCATGCTCTTTAATGGAAGAGGAAAAATTTTTGCCCACTTTTCCTAAATCCAAGAAAGTCCGGTTTACAGGAGAGGAGATGGCGATACCTCGCTTTGGGACCCAGGCAAGATCGGGGAGAGGGCACAATCACCAGGCCCTCATCAATTTCGATCTGAACCCTGAAGACCTTGAGAGCTATCTCGACGAGTATGTCATCGGTCAGGCGGAAGCCAAGGCCGTTTTAGCCACCAAGATGTGCACCCATTTTCGGCGGGTGCGCTACATGCTGGAGAAGGGAAGCCGCTTCAACGACGCCGGCTTCGTGAAGAACAACGTCATCATGATCGGCCCCACCGGAGTGGGAAAGACCTACATGGTAAAACTCCTGGCTCAGAAGCTCGGGGTGCCCTTCGTCAAGGGAGACGCCACCAAGTTCAGTGAGACGGGCTACGTGGGTGGGGACGTGGAAGACCTCATCCGGGATCTGGTGCAGGAGGCCGACGGAGACGTGGAAAGGGCCCAGTTTGGCATCGTCTATCTCGACGAGATCGACAAGATCGCCTCCTCCGGCAATCTCATCGGCCCGGACGTCTCCCGCACCGGGGTTCAGCGGGCCCTCCTGAAACCTCTGGAAGAGACCGAAGTCGATCTCCGGGTCCCCCATGATCCGGTAAGCCAGCTTGAGGCCATCGAATATTACCGGCGCACCGGCCAGCGCAAAAGGCGGACCATAAACACCCGTTATATCCTTTTCGTGGTTTCCGGAGCCTTCTCCGGCCTGGAGGAGATCATCAAGAAGCGCCTGCACAAGCAGGGTCTCGGTTTCATGGCGGAGGTGGCTTCCAAGAACGAGGCCGAGATGAATTATCTGCGCTTTGTGAAGACCGAAGACCTCATCGCCTACGGTTTCGAGTCGGAGTTCGTGGGGCGTCTGCCGGTGATAACCATCTTTGACCCCCTTACCGTGGAAGACCTCTACGCTATCCTTTGCAATCCCAACAGTGCGGTGATCGTCAACAAAAAGCGGGATTTCAGGGCTTACGGTATAGATCTGGTCTTCGAGGACGAAGCCCTGAAACTCCTGGCCGAACAGGCTGAGATCGAAAAGACCGGGGCCCGGGCCCTGGTAAGGGTCATCGAGAGGGTTCTCATTCCCTTTGAAAAGAGGCTCCCCTCTGTCGGGGCCAAATTTCTGGTGGTCACAAAAGAGCTGGTAGAGGACCCTCAGGCCTGGCTCTCTCACCTGGAAAACACCCTCCGCGACCCCTCCTGGGAGGGGCGCTATCAAAAGGCCCTTGAGCAGGAGACCGAACGCATCAAGAAGTTCGTCTCCGAACGTAAGAAGTCTTTTTCGCGCGGGCACAACCTCAAGCTCACTCCGGAGCGGCTGGAGCTCGCCATCAAGCTTCACCGGCGCGACGATCTGGATATCCACCAGGCCCTCGAAGAGCTCTTCATCCTCCTGCGGCAGGTCAAGAATTACGAACGCAGTTTCGAGAGGCGCTCCGGCTTCAAGGTGACCTTCTCCGAAGAGGCGGTCGACCGGATCCTGAAACACATCATCGAGATGGATCAGGGTGTCTACGCTTACTGTGACCGGATCGTAAACCTCCTGGAGTATGGCCTGCGGCTCATCAACGAACGCACGGGTAAGGTCAATTTCGTCATCCCTCCGGAGGCCATCGATCACCCCGAAGAATACCTAAACCGCCTTATCAGGCAGACCTACCAGCCCAAATAAGATGAAAAAAGCCCTCCTTGCCGTTGCCAAAGCCCTGGCCCTTGATTTTGAAAAGATTCTGGACGAAGAGGGTTTTACCATCCTCAAGGCGGAAGACGGGCAGGAACTCGTCGATCTGGCCCGGGAAGAGAAGCCGGATCTCATCATTCTTGAGCGCAACCTTCCGGTGCTCGACGGGCTCTCTGCCATGCTGCTCCTCAAAAACGACGAAGCCACCAAGAAGATCCCCATCGTGGCGGTGTGTGAGGGAAAGTGCAACCAGGAAGAACAGGCCCGTGATGCCGGTTGCGACGCCTATCTTACAAGACCTTTAAAAGCTGATAAAATTAGACAAATTCTAAGAGAGCTTACGTGAGGTGAAGCCGTGATCGGAATTTCCAAACTCTATTGTGGCACCGTGGAAGCGTCTGATCCTCTGCGGTATGGCCGCCGGGCCAAAGACCTTCCGTCCCACCTTTTACAGTTTTCCAGAGACAAGAAACCGGTGGTGGTCTGGAACGTCACCAAAAAGTGTAACCTGCGTTGCATCCATTGCTACGCTCACGCTACGGCGAAGGCCCATCCCGACGAGCTCACCACCAAAGAGGGCTTGGCCCTCATAGAAGACCTTGCCCAGTTCGGCTCTCCGGTGGTCCTCTTCTCAGGTGGTGAGCCGCTGATGCGGGAAGACATCCTGGATCTCATCCACAAGGCCGTCTCTCTGGGGTTGCGGGCGGTCCTCTCCACCAACGGGGTCCTGATAGACAGACCCTTGGCCAAGGAGCTCAAAAAGCTCGGCCTTTCCTACGTGGGGATAAGCCTTGACGGGCTCGAGGAGGTCCACGACCAGTTCCGTGGGGTGAAGGGGGCCTTTGCCAAGGCCATGGAAGCGGTTGAGAATTGCCAGGCCGAAGGGATCAAGGTGGGGCTTCGTTTCACCATCAACCGCCTGAACGCCAAGGAGATCCCGAAAGTCTTTGACCTGGTGGAAGAAAGAAAGATCCCCCGCATCTGTTTTTACCACCTGGTTTATGCGGGCCGCGGCACCAAACTCATGGAGGAGGACTTAAGCCACGAGGAGACCCGCTATTGGGTGGATTACATCATTGACCGCACCAAGGAGCTCCACGACAAGGGCCACAAGGTGGAGGTCCTCACCGTGGACAACCACGCCGACGGGCCTTATCTCTACCTTCGCATGAAGCGGGAAGGAAACCCCCGGGCTGAAGAGGTGCTCGAACTCCTGCGCATGAACGGCGGGAACAACTCCGGGGTGGGGATCGGCTGTGTTTCCTGGGACGGTTCCGTGCACGCCGATCAGTTCTGGCGGCACTACTCCTTTGGAAACGTGCGCGAACGCCCCTTCAGCGAGATCTGGACGGACACGAGCGACCCCCTCATGGCCAAACTCAAAGAAAAATGGAAGCACGTCAAGGGAAGATGCGCCAAGTGTCGTTTTCTCGATTGCTGTGCCGGAAATTTCCGCGTACGGGCGGAAGCGGCCACTGGTGACCTTTGGGCTCCGGACCCCGCCTGCTATCTTACGGACGAAGAGATCGGCATCGCTTAAAGGAGGGGAAGATGGCCAAGATCAAACGCGCCCTTATCAGCGTGACCGACAAGACCGGCGTGGCGGAGTTCGCCAAGGCCCTTCACGAAATGGGAGTCGAGATCATCTCCACCGGGGGCACCGCCCGGGTCATCAGAGAGGCCGGGGTGCCGGTGACCGACGTCTCCGAGGTGACCGGCTTTCCGGAGATGCTCGACGGCCGGGTAAAGACCCTCCATCCCAAGATTCACGGCGGAATTCTTGCCATTCGTTCCAACCCCGAACACATGAAGCAGCTTGAAGAACAGGGCATCAAGCCCATTGACCTGGTGGTGGTAAACCTCTACGCCTTCGAGAAGACCGTGGCCAAAGGTGCAAGTCTTGAGGAAGCTATTGAGAACATCGATATCGGTGGTCCCACGCTCCTTCGGGCCTCGGCCAAGAACTTCCGGGACGTTACCGTGGTGGTGGACCCTTCGGATTACGCCCGGGTGCTTGAAGAGATGCGCCAAAACGACGGGGAGACCACCCTCAAGACCCGCTTCGAACTGGCCCGAAAGGTCTTTGAGACCACCAGCAAGTACGACACCGCCATCTACAACTATCTCAAGGGGATAGATCCCGAGAGCCTTAAATGATCTGCGTCTCCCTGGTGGAAGAGGACCTCACGCAGGCCCTTGATCTTCTTCCCCGGGCCGAGGAAGTGGCAGATCTGGTGGAAATAAGGCTCGACGCCCTGAAGGCTCCGGCGGTAAAACCTTTTCTCGCGCGGGCGAAAAAGCCCCTTCTCTTTACCTACCGGGCCAAAAACGAAGGGGGCTTCCGCGAAAGCCCTTTGGAAGAGAGACTCTCCTTTCTGAAAGAGGCCGCAAGCCACGGGGCCTTTGCCGTGGATCTCGAACTCGCCGCCGGAGCGGAGGTCATCGCGGAGCTTAAGACGAGCTGCCA
>JAADDY010000051.1 GCA_013153725.1 Thermodesulfobacteriota bacterium | reverse complement strand
CCGGAGAGGCGCTAAGCGTCTCAAAGTGCCCCATCCCCTTGGCGGCCACCACGTCTACCCTGAAATAGAGCTCCCTGAAGGCGGGGCTTGCCTCGGAGAGACTCAAGCCCACCATCTCGGCCCCGGTGGAGACCACCTTCGCCGGGATCTCAAGGCCCAGTCTTTCGAGATCCGGAAGAGAGAGATCGTTCTGGATGGGCTTCGGTTTGACGGCGTAGAAGACCTCAAGGCCGCGTTCGCTCAGAAAGGAAAGGAGGGGCAGGTCGAAAAATACCTCCCCGGCGTTGTCCGTGAGGAGGAGAAAGGACCGGGCCTCCCCGAGGCGCCTGGCGATCTCGTCGCTTTCGTCAAGGGCAAGCTTGAGCCCCTCTTTGAAGGCGGCTTCCACTTCTTCGGGAGGGCGGAAAAAATCGATGGCGTTTCCCAGGAGGCTGAAGTGGAGGAGCTTTTTGAGATCCCCCTCGTAAGCAGGGAGGAGCTTCGGGGCCATGCGGCGGGCGATTTCGATCTCTTTTTCCTTGAGGGGGGCGTAAGGGTCTTCGTTTTGGCAGTGTTTTTTAATCCGGCGGTGGAGGTGTGAGGCGATGATGGGAGGCGGGGTCTCGGGGCTGTAGAGCTCCTCCAGCCATCTGAGAGCAAGCTTCAGGTTCTCCTCGCTGGGATCGCAGGCAAGACTCATGGCCTGCCGTGCAAGTCTTTCAAGACACGGGCGGCAGTAAGAAGGTAGCTGCCGATAACGCATATCTTGTTGATATCACAAACGATTCATGTTTTAAAAGACGCGCAACAGAAAGTCTCACGGTAAAAGGAGGAAATAATGGCGGCTGAAAAGATAAGACTCACCGAGGATCACAAACTCATCGTCCCTGACGAACCCATCATCCCCTACATCGAAGGCGACGGCATCGGCCCGGACATCATGCGGGCGGCCCTTCCGGTCTGGAACGCCGCCGTGGAAAAGGCCTACGGAGGCAAACGCAAGGTCCACTGGAAAGAAATCCTCGCCGGGGAGAAGGCCTACCGCGAAACCGGAAGTTATCTCCCGGAAGAGACCATCCAGGCCATGCGGGAGTACGTGGTCTCCATCAAAGGGCCCCTTACCACTCCGGTAGGGGGAGGCTTCCGAAGCCTGAACGTCACCATTCGCCAGCTGCTCGACCTCTACTCCTGTGTGCGACCGGTGAAGTGGATCCCCGGCGTACCAAGCCCTGTCAAACGCCCTGAACTGGTAGACATGGTGGTTTTTCGGGAAAATACCGAAGACGTCTACGCCGGCCTCGAATGGGAGGCGGGCTCTCCTGAAGCCAAAAAGCTCATCGCCTTCATTCGCGACGAGCTCGGCAAGGAGATCCGCGAGGATTCCGGCATCGGGATCAAGCCCATCAGCCGTTTTGGCACCAGACGCCACGTGCGCAAGGCCATCCAGTACGCCCTTGATCACGGCCGTCGCAGCGTAACCCTGGTACACAAGGGAAACATCATGAAATACACCGAGGGAGCCTTCCGTAACTGGGGTTACGAGCTCGCCAAGGAAGAATTCGCCGACGTCACCATCACCGAAGAAGAGCTCTGGGAGAAGTACGACGGGAAGCTCCCCGAAGGCAAAATACTTATCAACGACCGCATCGCCGACGCCATGTTCCAGTGGGCGCTTCTTAGACCGGCGGAATACGACGTCCTTGCCATGCCCAACCTGAACGGCGACTACATGTCAGACGCCCTGGCTGCCCAGGTAGGGGGTCTCGGGCTTGCCCCGGGGGCAAACATTGGCGACGGCTACGCCGTCTTCGAGGCCACTCACGGTTCCGCCCCCAAATACGCCGGGCTAGACAAGGTCAACCCGAGCTCCGTCATCCTTTCCGGGGCCATGATGTTCGAATACCTGGGCTGGAAAGAGGTAAAAGATCTCATCTGGGAGGGTATTTCGCGAGCGGTGCAGGACAAGGTGGTCACCTACGACCTTGCCCGCCAGATCGAAGGGGCCAAGGAGGTAAAGTGCTCCGAATTTGGCCAGTACGTAGTAGAGAAGATCAAGGAACTCTAAGAGAGCGGAGGCGCAAAAATGGCGCGCAAATATGATTTCGCGGCCATCGAAGAGAAGTGGCAGAAGGAGTGGGAGGAGAAGGGGACCTTTCGGGCCCGGGATCTCGATGAGAGCCGACCCAAGTATTACGTGCTCGAGATGTTCCCCTACCCTTCGGGCCGCATCCACATGGGGCACGTGCGCAACTACTCCATCGGGGACGTCATCGCCCGCTACCGCAAGATGCGGGGGGCAAACGTGCTCCACCCCATGGGGTGGGACGCCTTCGGGCTGCCCGCTGAGAACGCCGCCCTCAAACACGGCACCCACCCCGCCAAGTGGACTTACGAAAACATCGCCTACATGCGCCGCCAGCTGAAGCGCCTCGGCCTCTCCTACGACTGGGAACGGGAGTTCGCCACCTGTGACCCCGAGTATTACAAGCACGAACAACGCTTCTTCATCGAGATGCTCGAGCGCGGGCTGGCCTACCGCCGGAAGACCACGGTCAACTGGTGTGAGCACTGCCAGACGGTGCTCGCCAACGAACAGGTGGAAGACGGCCGCTGCTGGCGCTGTGGCGAAGAGGTGATCCAGAGGGAGATGGAAGGCTGGTTCCTCAAGATCACCGCCTATGCCGAAGAGCTCCTGCGCGACATCGAAAAGCTGCGTGGCAAGTGGCCGGAAAAGGTGCTTTCCATGCAGATCAACTGGATCGGAAGGAGCGAAGGGGCCGAGATCCGCTTCCCGCTCGAGGATCTTCCGGAAGAGATCGTGGTCTTCACCACCCGCCCGGACACCCTCTACGGCGTAACCTTCATCAGCCTTTCACCGGAGCATCCCCTGGCCCGTAAACTTGCCGCTCGCGAAGAGGCCCTTCTCAGGGAATTCGAGGCCTTTGTCGAAGAGACCCGGCGTGAGCGCCGCCGGATCGAAGAAGGGCTTGCCGAAAAGAAGGGGCTTTTCCTGAAGGCCTACGCCAAACACCCCCTCACCGGGGAGCGCCTTCCCGTCTTTGCCGCCAACTTCGTCCTCATGGAGTACGGCACCGGCGCGGTGATGGCGGTTCCGGCCCACGACCAGCGTGATTTCGAGTTCGCCAAAAAATACGGCCTCCCCATCACGGTGGTCATCCGCCCGGAAGACCAGGAGCTGGATCCGGAGACCATGGAAGCCGCCTATGAAGAGCCGGGGATCATGGTGAACTCCGGGCCCTTCACCGGGCTTCCGAGCAAGGAAGGGAAGAAAAAGATCGTGGCCTATCTCGAAGAGAAGGGCCTTGGCAAACCCAGGGTGACCTATCGTCTGCGAGACTGGGGAGTTTCGAGACAGCGCTACTGGGGCTGCCCCATCCCCGTGATCTACTGCCCCAAGTGCGGCGTTGTGCCGGAGAAGATCGAAAACTTGCCCGTGAAGCTACCGCTTGAGGCCGAGCTCGACGAAAAGGGCCGCTCCCCTCTTCCAAGGCTCAAGTCTTTCGTGGAGACCACCTGCCCCCGCTGCGGAGGGCCAGCGCGCCGCGAGACCGACACCTTCGACACCTTTGTGGAGTCTTCCTGGTATTTCGCCCGGTTTGCCTGCCCCCACGCCGAAGAGCCACTCGAAAAAGACAAGGTCTCCTACTGGCTTCCGGTGGACCAGTACATCGGCGGAATCGAGCACGCCATCCTGCACCTCCTCTACGCCCGCTTCTTCACCAAGGCGCTGCGGGATCTCGGCTACCTCGACCTTGACGAGCCCTTTGAGCGGCTCCTCACCCAGGGGATGGTCCTCAAGGAGACCTACCGCTGCCCTAAACACGGCTGGCTCTATCCCGAGGAGGTCTCTCCGGAAGGCACCTGCCTCAAAGAGGGCTGCGGGGCCAGAGTGGAGGTGGGGCGCTTTGAGAAGATGTCCAAGAGCAAGTGCAACGTGGTGGACCCGGGTGAGATGATCAACCGCTACGGGGCCGACGCCGTGAGACTTTTCATCCTCTTTGCCGCTCCTCCGGAAAGGGACCTCGAGTGGAGCGATCAAGGGCTTGAGGGGGCTTATCGCTTTCTGCAGCGCGTCTTCCGGCTGGTTGACGAAAACCTCGAAGACCTCAGAGCCGCCCGCCCCTACGATGGCCCGCAGGAAAGGCTCCCCGAAGCCTTGAAGGCCCTGCGGCGCAAGACCCATCAGACCATCCAGAAGGTCACCCAGGATATCGAGGAACGCTACCATTTCAACACCGCCATCGCCGCCATCATGGAACTCGTGAACCTCTTTTCCGAGACCTTGAACAAGGCCCCCAAAGAAGGCCCCTTCTGGGAGGTGATGAGGGAGACCACGGAGGCCATCCTGCTCCTCCTCTCGCCCATGGCCCCGCACCTCTGCGAGGAGCTCTGGCAGACCTTGGGCAAGGAAGGGCTCATCGCCGACGCCCCCTGGCCCTCTTACGACGAGGCGGCCCTCAAAGAAGAGGTCATCAACATCGTGGTCCAGGTGAACGGAAAGGTCCGCGACCAGCTCAAAGTCCCCGCAGGGGCCGGAGAGGAAGAAATCCGGGAGCTTGCCCTGGCAAGCGAACGGGTAAGAAGGCACCTTGAGGGCAAGGAGATCAAGAAGGTCATCTTCGTCCCCGGCCGCCTGATAAACTTCGTTGCCCGCTAAAAAGTGGATGCCGTTCGGGTCGAAAATCTCGTCAAACGCTACGGAAAGATCGAGGCCCTGCGCGGCATAAGCTTCCGCATCGCCCCCGGGGAGCTCTTCGCCTTCCTGGGGCCAAACGGCGCGGGGAAGACCACCACCATCAGGATCCTCTGCGGTCTCACCCGCCCCACCGCGGGCAGGGCCTTCTTCTACGAGGTGGACGTCTTCAAAAGACCCGTGGAAGCCAAGAAGATGGCCGGCCTCGTCCCGCAGACCATCAACCTGGATCTCGAACTCACGGTGGCAGAAAACCTCTTCATCCACGGTCTCCTCTTTGGTCTTTCGCGGGAAGAGATCTCCCGGCGGGCCCGGGCCCTCCTTGATTTTGCCGAGCTTTCCGACCGAAAGGACCACAAGGTCCGCACCCTTTCAGGTGGTATGCGGCGCAGGCTCCTCATCATCCGGGCCCTCCTCCACGAGCCCCGCATCCTCTTCCTGGACGAGCCCACCGTAGGGCTTGACCCCCACATTCGCCGCAGGCTCTGGGGGCTCATTAAGCGCATCCAGCAGCAGGGAACGACGATCTTCCTCACCACCCACTACATCGAAGAGGCCGAATTTCTGGCGGACCGGGTGGCCTTCATCGACCAGGGGCGCCTCATCATCGAGGGTACCCCCCAGGCCCTCATGGCCCGCCTGGGAGAGTTTGCGGTGGACGTGGTGCGGGAAAGTGGCCTTGAGACGAAGTATTTCCCGAACCGGGAGGAGGCGGAAAAGTTTGCGCTTGCCCTTGCCGAGCAGGCGGAGACCGTTACCATCAGACGCGTGAACCTCGAAGACGCCTTTGTCTACTTCACGGGGCGCAAGGTATGAAAGGTTTTCTGGCAGTCTACCTGCGGGAGATCCTCATCATCTGGCATCGGCTTCCCCGGATGCTGCTTTCCTTTTCCGTCTCCCCCACCCTCTATCTCGTGGCCTTCGGCTTCGGCCTGGGAAAGGACCTCCAGGTGGGAGGAAGACCGTACCTTGAGTTCCTCATTCCGGGGCTCGTGGCCGCTTCGTCCATGACCCAGGGTTTCGGAATCAACGTGGAGATAAACGTGGCCCGCTTCTATCTCAAGGTTTTCGAAGAATTCCAGGCCGCCCCCATCTCAAACCTCGCCTACGTGCTGGGAGAGATACTCTCCGGGGTCACGAGGGCCCTTCTTTCGGTCTCGGTGATCCTCCTCATCACCTCGCTTGCCGGGGTCTCCTTCTCCTTCGGGCCGGCCTTCTGGACGGGAGTGATCCTGAACGCCTTCATCTTCGCCGCCCTGGGAGTGACCTCCGCCATGGTGATCAGATCCCACGCCGACCAGGCCCTGGTGACCAACTTCATCATCACCCCCATGGCCTTTCTCGGGGGCACCTTCTTCCCCATCGAGAACATGCCCTCGGCCGTGCAGGTGGTGCTAAAGGCCCTCCCCCTCACCCATGCCGCCAGACTGATCCGGCAGGCAGCTTACGGAGAGGGCCTCAGGTGGGATTCTCTGGCTATTCTGCTGATTTTGGCGGCCTGCGGGCTCTTCCTCGCCTACCGTTCCGTGGACAGAGCCCGGGACTAGCCCTCTTTTATCTTCTGGGCCAGAAAATGCAAAAGCTCTCTGGGGTGGGCGATTGGTCCCTCATGCTCCTTTATGATGGCTGCGAGAGACTTCCCCTCCACCACCAGGCCTTCGAGCCTCTGAGCGATCTCTTCGGGCTCTGCCGGCCAGGAAAGCCCCTTGATGCGGGCCAGGACTTCCGCCGGCCAGCCTACCCCCAGCACCTTTGCCCCCTCCTGGAGCGCAACGGAGAAGAAGACCAGGGCGTCGTGACCCTCTTTGATCTCCTTGTAGGCAAGCTTTGCCAGGCCCCCGGCGGTATGGGCCCGGGGAGTCCTTTCGTGGAGTTCACCCTCCAGCTTCTTGAGGACAAGCTCCGGGTCGGAGCGAAGGATGTTTCGTACGGTTTGCCGCGTAAGACCCAGGAACGCGGCGATCTCGTCTTCGGTTTTCAGGGCCTCTTCTGCCAGCACAATGGCGTAAGAAGCCTCCATGAGGCTCGTGATCCAGGTAAGGTTCCGGTACTCGATCAGCCGCCGCGGACCGCCTATGATCTCGAGAGCCTTCAAGAAGACCCTGATGGCCATGGCGTCGACGTCGAACTCTTTTATTTCCTGGGGTCCTATCACTACTGGCATCTCTTCACCTCCTCGGGAGTTTTCTCCCTTAAAGATAGGCATTTTTCTCCGAAATGTGGCAAAAATTTTTCCCGAATCTCTCTCCATCCGGGAGGGGGCGTTTTGGGCAAGAAGCGATATAATGGAGGCCATGCTGCCATATCCTGAAATCGACCCGGTAATCGTAAAGATCGGCCCCCTTGCCATCCGCTGGTATGGCCTGATGTATTTGCTCGGTTTTTTGGCGGCTTATTTCCTCGTGCGCAAGCAGCTCCTCGAGCGGGGCTTCAGAGACCTCCTGCCGGAGCTCGAAAATCTCATCTTCTGGCTGGCCATCGGTCTCATCGTGGGGGCAAGGCTCGGCCACGTGTTCTTTTATTTTCCCGAATACTATTTGAAGCATCCCTGGGAGATCCCGGCCCTCTGGCATGGAGGAATGTCCTTTCACGGCGGGCTTTTGGGAGTGGTAGTTGCAGGATACCTCTATTGCCGCAGGCGCGGCTTTGACTTCTGGTTCTGGGCCGATCTCTTCGTCGTCCCGGCGCCCATCGGGCTGGGCCTCGGACGCCTAGGCAATTTCATCAACGGCGAACTCTATGGCCGCCCGGCAGATGTCCCCTGGGCCATGGTCTTTCCCAAAGGAGGGCCGGTTCCGCGGCACCCTTCCCAGCTCTACGAGGCCCTGGGCGAAGGGCTCATCCTCTTCCTGCTCCTCTGGAAGCTCCGCAAGAAAGACTGGCCCTGCGGGGCCAAATTTGCCGTCTTCCTCGGGGCTTACGGGACGATTCGTTTCTTCATTGAATTTTTCCGCGAACCCGACGTGGGGGTGCCACTTCTTTTCGGCTGGATGACAAGGGGGCAAGAGTTTTGCCTGCTCATGATCCTCGCAAGCTTCGTCCTCTTCTGGTACCTGAGGAGACACGGACGAAAACCCTGCACACCCTACCGGTAAAGGTAGTAGACGTAGAGAAGGTACCCTCCGAAGAGGATGGCCCCTTTGGCGCGTCCAAGGAGTTTGCGATGGGCCAGCATGGCCCAGGCTGCCAGCGAAAAGGCCATCATGATGGCGAGGTCGAACACGACCTTTTCACGGCTGAAGGAAAAGGGCCGGACCAGAGGAGTAACCCCCAGGATGGCGAGCACGTTCATGATGTTGGAACCAATGATGTTTCCGAGGATGATCTCTCCGGCCCGGCGGTAAGCAGCCACCAGGGTGGAAACGAGCTCCGGGAGGCTTGTGCCCACCGCCACCAGGGTGAGCCCGATCACCCGTTCGGGGACGCCGAAGCGCCTGGCGATTCCCACCGCCCCTTCCACCAGGACGTTTGCCCCCAAAGAAAGAAGGGCCACCCCGAGGAACACCCCGCAGGCGTAGAAAAAAACTTTTCTGGCCGGGACCTTTCTCTCGCCAGATTCTAAGGTGGCCAGGGTGCCGTCCCTGCGGATCAAAAACCAGAGGAAGACCAGAAGGAAGAGCAAGAAGAAGAGCCCTTCAAGGCGGCCCAGGTGTCCGTCTCTTGCCCACCAGAAAAGCAGCCCACCGGTGAAGAGCATGAAGGGCATCTCCTGGGTCACGAAACGAAAAGTGGTCTCCACCGGACGCACCAGGGCCACGAGCCCCAGGACGAGACCGAGATTGGCGATATTGGAGCCGATGATGTTTCCGAAGGCCACGTCTCCCACACCCTTGAAACTTGCCACCAGCGTGGCGGCAAGTTCCGGGGCCGAGGTGCCAAAGGCCACCAGAGTAAGCCCTATCAGCAGAGGGGAGACGCGCAGAAGAAGGGCCACCCGGGTGGCGCAGTGAACCAGCACCTCCCCGCCGCCGTAAAGGAGAAGGATCCCCAGGATGAGGAAAGCGACGTCCCGCATGGCGTTTTAAAAGATAAGCCGCAGGACTTAGAAGGGAAGCTCTTCGGGCTCGATGACCTCCTGCCCTCCCATGTAAGGCCGCAGGACCTCCGGCACCACCACGGTGCCGTCTTCCTGCTGATAGTTTTCGAGGATGGCCATGAGGGTGCGCCCCACGGCCAGGCCCGAGCCGTTAAGAGTGTGCACCAGGCGGGGCTTCTTGCCCTCTTTCGGGCGGAAGCGGATGTTGGCCCGCCGGGCCTGGTAGTCTTCGAAGTTGCTGCAGGAGGAAATTTCCACGAAGCGGTTCTGCCCCGGGGCCCAGACTTCGATATCGTAGGTCTTGGCCGCGGCAAAGCCCAGATCTCCCGTGCAAAGGACCACCACCCGGTAGGGAAGGCCAAGCTTCTGGAGGACTTCCTCGGCATCCAGCGTGAGGCTTTCAAGCTCTTCATAGGAGGTCTCGGGATGCGCAAACTTGACGAGTTCCACCTTGTTGAACTGGTGCTGGCGAATGATGCCCTTTACGTCCCGGCCGTGGGCCCCGGCTTCGGCCCGGAAGCAGGGAGTATAGGCCACGTAATAGAGGGGCAGAGCCTCCTCCGGGAGGATCTCATCACGGTGGAGGTTGGTCACCGGGACTTCGGCGGTGGGGATGAGGTAATAGTCCCAATCCTCCAGTTTGAAGAGATCTTCCTTGAATTTGGGGAGCTGGCCGGTGCCAATCATGGAGGCCTCGTTCACGATGAAAGGGGGAAGGACTTCCCGGTAGCCGTGTTCGCGGGTGTGGAGGTCGAGCATGAAGGCGATGAGGGCGCGCTCAAGCCGTGCCCCGGCCCCGCGGTAGACCACGAACCGGCTGCCGGTGATCTTGGCGGCCCGCGCGAAGTCAAAAATTTTGAGCTGCTCTCCGAGCTCCCAGTGTGGCCTTGGTTTGAAGGAAAACTCGGGAAGATCGCCCCAACGCTTGAGGACCTGGTTGTCGCTTTCGTCCTCTCCCGGGGGGACGGACTCGTGGGGCAGGTTCGGTATCTCTAGAAGGAGGGCCCTGAGCCGTGCTTCCACCTGGCGAAGCTCCGCCTCAAGTTCTTTGAGGCGCTCTCCGAGTCTTTTCACCGCTTCCATCTGGGCGGTGGCGTCCTTGCCTTCTCGTTTGAGGCGCCCGATCTCCTCGGAGGCCACCTTGCGCTCGTGACGCAAACGCTCCACTTCGGTCAGGAGCTCCCGGCGGCGACGATCCAGAGCCACCACCTCGTCTATCGGATACTCCCCACCTCTCAAAGCCAGGCGCTCTTTCACAAACTCCGGGTTTTCGCGAATAAGGCGCAGATCAAGCATCGGGGCCTCCCCTTTTTTTGAATTTGCCACAATTTGCCGGGCCTCCCCGCGGAAGTCAAGGGAAATGGAACTCCTTTACGGTTGCGGCGAAGAGGGCTAATTTTTGGGTATGAGCGAGAATTTTCACGTGCCACACCGGTTTCCCGCCTGGGTCACCTGGCTGGCCTTTGCCATCGGTCTCACCGGGTCCATCTCTTTGCGCCTCATTCTGGTGGCCAAGGCCTACCGGCCCGAGCTCATCACCTTCTTCTGGTATCTGGGGGTCTGTGGCAACATGATCTTCTTCATGTTCCGCTCCTACGTGAGCAGCCGACGACGGCGCACCATCGAGGAACTGCGCCTCCTTGAAAAGCTCGAAGAGAAAAGCCCCCTCAGCGAAGAAGACCTGAGGGCCTTGCATTATCTGGTGGCCAGTATAAAAGTCTCCAAAGAGCGCTGGAACTACGCCGTCATCTTCGTGTGCTCCCTGGCGGCCATCTTCTGGGATCTCTGGTTCAGGTTTTTGAGATGAACATCAAAGAACGCTACGAAAAACTGCTGGAAAGGATCATCAGGGCCTGTGAGCGCGCCGGTCGGAAGCCGGAAGAAGTAAAACTCTTAGGAGCCGCCAAGAGGCAACCTCCCGAAAAGATCCGGGAGGCCTTCGAGGCCGGGCTGCGTTTGATAGGGGAAAACTACGTTCAGGAGGCCCAGAAGAAGCGTGAAGCCCTCTCAGACCTTCCCCTCACCTGGCATCTCATAGGCCCCCTTCAGACCAACAAGGCCCGGCACGCGGTAAAAATCTTCGACCTCGTGGAAACCGTGGATCGCCCGGCCATCGCCAAGGAGCTCGCCAAAAGGGCCCAAAGACTTTCGCGCAAGCTTCCGGTCTTCCTGGAAGTAAACGTGGG
>JAADDY010000027.1 GCA_013153725.1 Thermodesulfobacteriota bacterium | reverse complement strand
GCTCCCGGTAGTAATACGACAAGGAGGGTAAGAATGCGCCCGAGTCTGAAAATACCAGTCATTATTCTCTTTTTGCTGTGTCTCCTCTTTTCTCCTGCCTGGGGCAAGAAATATGGGCCTCCTCACGAGCTCGTGGACAAGGCCACCATCACCATGAGGCGCTTTCTCACAGATGAGCAGATGAGCTGGCTCCGCGAGCACCTGAAAGAGGCCAAGGGTGTCATCATCGTTCCCCAGCTCATCAAGGGGGCCTTTTTTATCGGCGGTTCGGGAGGAAGCGGGGTGTTGCTTGCCCGCTATCCCGGAAACGACTGGTCTTATCCGGCCTTCTACACCATCGGTTCGGTGTCCTTTGGGCTCCAGTTTGGCGGGGAGGTCTCAGAGATAGTCCTCCTCATCATGACTCAGAAGGGCATAGACGCCTTCCTCTCTACGGCGGTAAAACTTGGCGGAGACCTGAGCGTGGCTGCGGGGCCCATCGGCATGGGAGCCAAGGCTCAGCTTGCGGACATTCTCGCCTTCGGGCGCTCGAAAGGGGCCTTCATTGGTATCAGCCTGGAGGGTGCCATCATCAAACCTCGCGATTCCTGGAATCGGCTCTATTACGGCAAACCGGTCCGGCCGGTGGACATCATCTATGGGCGTCTGGTCAAGAATCCCCACGCTGATCCGCTGCGTGAACTTTTAAAGAAATATTGCCAATAGCCGATCTTTATGCCTGAAAGGCGTGGGTTTGAATGTCTCCGGAACGGCGTTTTTTGGATCTTTTAGAAGATATCCCCGTTGGGCTCTTTGTTTCACGTCCCGACGGTACCATCCTGGCAGCCAATAAGACTCTCGCTTCTATCCTGCGTTGTCCCAACCGGGAAATTTTGCTCCGCTGTAAGGCCACCGATTTTTACGAAGACCCGAGAGATAGAGAGAAGTTTTTGAATATTTTGCGCTCTCGCGGAGTCGTGCAGGGGTTTGAGGCTCGCCTGCGCTGTTTCAACGGCCAGGTAATCTACGCTGCTCTTTCGGCCCGCTATTATCGCCAGGAGGACGAAGAGGTATTGAGTGGCATCATCCAGGATCTCACCACCCTGGCCAAGGCCCGTAAGGAGCTGGCTCAAAGTGAAGAAAAGTTCCGTCTCATTACGGAAACGGCTCCGGAGGCCATCTTTGGTTTCGATCTCAAGAAGAAAATCATTTTCTGGAATCCTTCGGCGGAGAAACTCTTCGGCTTCAGGACCGAAGAGGTGATGGAGAAAGAGTGGCCATCCTTGCTCCTTGAAGACCCTCAAGCCGATGAGTCCTTTGTGTGTGGAAGGCCCGTTGAGCTCCGTCTCAAACGAAAGACCGGTGAGACCTTTGTCGGGGAGATCTTCTTCTCTCCTACAGCGGAAATCGAAGAGGAGAAGGTAACCTTCGCTTTTGTACGGGATATCACCTGGCGGAAGGAGCTCGAACGGGAGTGGGCTCAAAAGGAAAAGATCGAGGCCTTAAAGCTCATGGCCCGCGGCTTTTTGCACGACTTCAACAATCTATTCTTTCTTTTGAAGGGCCAGCTCGAAATGGCCTCTCTTCATCCCGAAAAGGCGCCTCTCATTATCGAAAGGCTCAAGGAGATCTCGGGCCGGCTCGAAAATCTCCTGGAAGGATTGGCCCTTTTTGCAGGGCTCAAAGCCGCCGCCAAGCAGCCGGTAGAAATCGTTCCCCTTCTGCAAGAAATTACCCGTCTGGTCCTCTACGGTTCCCAAATAGAATGCATCATGGATTCTCCTGCGGAAGAGCTGATCGTTTGGGGAGACAAGAGTCAACTTGCTCAGCTCTTTCAGAATCTCGTTATAAATGCCCGGCAGGCCCTGCAGGATGCCGGTAAAATGGAGATTCGTATCCGAAAAGTGGGAAGAGAAGAAGCGTCCTCTCTGGGGCTCGAATCCCGGGACTTCGTGGAGATCATGATAAAAGACTATGGGCCCGGAATCCCCAAAGAGCGTCTGGCCCGCATCTTTGAGCCGTATTTTTCCACGAAGGAGGAAGGAACAGGGCTGGGGCTGGCGATTGCTTCGGAGGTCGTGAAATCCCACCACGGTTATATCAAGGTTACC
Organism: Thermodesulfobacteriota bacterium; assembly: GCA_013153725.1. Taxonomy (GTDB): domain Bacteria; phylum Desulfobacterota; class Thermodesulfobacteria; order Thermodesulfobacteriales; family Thermodesulfatatoraceae; genus Thermodesulfatator. The sequence goes on along the minus strand of JAADDY010000027.1, from coordinate 8,922 downwards.
TCCGAAGAAGGATCTTACACCGCCTTCTGGATCTATCTTCCCCTCTGGTCCCCTTCCTGAGCCTCCTGGTGACACAACTCGCTAAAAATGCTAAATAGGAGTGAGGAGGCGGCATGAGGGATGTCTTAGCGATTCTTCTGGCCGGAGGCGTGGGCAGTCGCCTCAATATTCTGGTTCGCAAACGGGCCAAACCAGCCGTTCCCTTCGGCGGCATCTACCGGATAATCGATTTCACCCTTTCAAACATTGCCAACTCCGACCTTTCCCGCGTGGCCGTTCTGACGCAGTACAAGCCCCTCTCCTTGATGGATCACATCGGCGACGGTTCTCCCTGGGATCTTTCCGGGCGCACGCGAGAAGTCCGGATCCTTCCTCCCAAAACCGGTGAGAAGGATTGGGATTGGTACAAGGGGACCGCCGACGCCGTGAGGCAAAATCTCGATTTTATTACCCAGCGGCCCTCTCGAGAGGTCCTCATTCTTTCGGGAGATCACGTCTACCACATGGACTATCGCGAACTTGTGAAGTTTCACAGAGAGCGCCGGGCCCAGGTGACGGTGGCCATGATGCCCGTGCCCTGGGAGCAAACTCACCACTTTGGGATCGCCATTACCGATGAAGAAGGACGCATCGTGGACTGGGAAGAAAAGCCGGCCAGGGCGCGCTCAAACCTGGCTTCGATGGGGGTCTACGTCTTCGATACCTCCTATCTGGTGGATGTCCTGCACAGAGTGAAACAGGAAGACTTTGGAATGCACGTGCTTCCTCAGGCTCTGAAGGAGGCCCGGGTCTATGCCTTTCCCTTCAAAGGTTACTGGCGAGATGTGGGTACTCTTGAGGCCTATTTCCAGGCCAACATGGATCTCTTGCGTCCCGACTCCGGGCTTGATCCGGAAGCCTGGGGAACGATGACCAACGTTATGCCACACGGAATGTCCTATGATTGGCCTCCGGCTCAGATCCATTGTTCGGGCCAGGTGGAAGAGAGCGTGGTCTCGCCGGGCTGTGTGGTGGCTGGAGAGGTGAGGAGGTCCGTTCTTTCTCCTGGAGTGATCGTCGAGGAAGGGGCCCTGGTGGAGGACTGTGTTATCATGCACGGTTCTGTTATTTCCCGCAGGGCGAGGTTGAAAAGAGCCATCCTGGACAAAGAGGTCTTCGTGGGAGAGGGGGCAGAAGTAGGTTTCGGAGATCCCGGGGTGGTCAATCGCCGTTTCCCCAAACACCTCTTCAGCGGTCTTACCGTGGTCGGAAAGAGGGCTTTTGTCCCGGGAGGGAGCCGTATCGGCACCAATTGTGTGGTCTATCCGGAAGTAACGGTGGAGGATTATCCTTCGGATTACGTGCTCCCCGACGGGGAAACTCTTGAAAAATGAGGAGAAGAAAATGGACGAAAGGGAACGCCACATAATTTACGACGCCATTTTTACGGTTTCAGAGGCCAAGGAGAAGGCCCCCGAACTCAAGGGTGTTCCGACGGGGGTGCCAGGGCTCGATGATCTCTTCTACGTGGTGGAATGGAAGGATAAAAAGCCGCACCGCAAGAGCCTGGGAGGCATCCCCCTGGGATGTGTTGCCAATATCACGGGCATGCCGGATACCGGGAAAAGTCTCATGGCAGAACAATTTGCCGTGAAGCAGGCAAGCCTGGGGGAGCCGGTTTGTTTCGTAACGGTCGAAACCCCGGCTTCCTATCTTTCCGTGGGGCTTGAGCAGCGAGCCAAAGCGATGGGAGTGGATTTCAAAGAGATCGAAGACAAAATCATCATCCTCGATGCCGCGAGTTATGCCCGTCTGCGAGAAGACATGCCGACCCTGCTCGATACGCTGGCCCATGTTTACCGAACCTACAGAGTTCACCGCACGGTGATCGACTCCATCACGGGCCTTTACGAAGCCAAAGAGATGCTTGCCAGAAGTATCGTGCGAACCATCTATACTTTTTGCAAGAAATGGTATCAAACGGCACTTTTCATTTCGCAAAAGAGGAGTTCACACGAGGAACTCTCCGCTGAGGCCGCAGGTGGATACGCCGTGGGACACATCGTGGACTGTACCATGGTCCTTTCAAAGGAGCTCATCCTCTCGGCCCGGGCCGCCCAGCTCTACAAGGTGGAGGTGGGAGAGATCGTGCGTCTTTTCCGGATCGATGGCTGCCGCATGTGCGGCCATGATACCCGTATCCACCTTATGGACATCACCGAACTGGGGCTGGTAGAAATTGGTCCACCTTTGGTAGAGGTATTGAAGGCCAGAGGAGAGAGCAAATGATATATCCCCACGATTTCTTTCCGAAAGGGGACCTTACCTCACTTGAAGATCTCTTCGAGTTAAACGAACCCGTTTGGGAGGCGGTGGCCAGGCTCAAAGAGAGGCTCAAGGCCCTGGTTCAGCCCAATCTTGAGGGGCTTCCTCTCGGGGCCCCCCTTTCAGAAACCTTCATCCTGTTTGAGGGTGAGCTCTTCCTGGCACAAGAAGATGTCCAGATCGTCTTTGGGGACGCCACCAAGGAGAAACTTCTGGTCGAGCTTTCGGGAAGAATCCTTCCCGGGGCAAGTGTGCTCTGCGCCGGGGCGGTCTTCATGGATCACGAGATCGAAATTGGGCGTGGAGTCCTGGTGGAGCCCGGGGCCTTGCTCAAGGGGCCCCTTTTTGTGGGGGACTTTACGGAAATACGCCAGGGAGCATATATCAGGGGGAATTGCTACGTCGGGCCCCGGTGCGTGGTGGGGCATACCACCGAGATGAAAGGCAGCATCATGCTGGAAGGCGCCAAAGCGGGGCATTTTGCCTATCTGGGTAACAGCATTTTGGGGCGAGAGGTCAACCTGGGCGCTGGAACCAAGCTCGCCAATCTCAAGCTCACCCGCGACAATATCCGTATCCGGGTGAACGGGCAAACCTATGATACGGGGTTGCGAAAGCTTGGAGCCATTTTGGGAGATGGAGTCCAGACGGGTTGTAATTCGGTGACCAATCCCGGTACCCTTTTGGGCCCCGAATCTCTCGTTCTTCCCTGTTGCCGTGTGGGTCCGGGATACTTTCCTGCCAAAACTATCCTGCGTTAGTAGCTTGTCAGAAGGGGTTTCTCCGCTTAAGCTGCCCAGAGATCAGAGATTAAAGGAGGTTTTTGATGAAGAGAATTCTTTTGGTCCTTTGCTGTTGGTGTTTTCTCGTTTCCTTGTCCTATGCCGGGGAGAAAGAGGAAGTTCTGGCCGAGGTCGGGCCTTATAAGCTCACCAAAAAGGAATTTGAAGCCAAGCTCGAGACCGCTCCTCCGCAGATAAAGATGATCCTTGCCCATCAACCCCAGCTCAAGAATGCTCTCGTCAAACGCTGGGTGGAGATTTCTCTTCTTTCGCTGGCTGCCAAAGATGCGAAGCTGGATCAAGATCCCAAGGTGAAAGCCAAGATCGATGAAGTTACCAAACAGATTCTGGCTCAGGCCTATCTGGAAAAGGTCCTGGCAGGGGTGGACAAGGTAGACGAGAAGGAGCTCAAAGCCTACTACGAGAAAAACAAGGAAAAGTTTCAGGAGCCCAAAGCCATCAGGGCCCGGCATATTCTGATCAAGGTGCCCCAGAATGCAAGCCCTGAAGAAGAGAAAAAGGCCCTGAAGAAGGCGCAGGAGTTGCGGGCGCGTCTTCTCAAGGGAGAAGATTTTGCGGAGCTTGCCAAGAAGTATTCCGAAGATCCCGGGACCAAAGACCGTGGAGGAGACCTTGGCTTCTTTACCAGGGGGCAAATGGTGAAGGAGTTCGAGGAGGCGGCTTTTAGCCTGAAACCGGGGGAGATCAGCCCACCCGTGCGGACGGCCTTCGGTTACCACCTTATCAAGGTCGAAGAAGTACGCGAGGCCAAGCAAAAGAGTTTCGAAGAAGTGAAAGAGAAAGTACGCCAGGAGCTTGTTGCAGCCAAAGAAGAAGAAGCCTTGCAAAAGGTGCTCAAGGAGCTCCAAAAGAAATATCCCACCAAGATTTACGAAGATCGCCTCTAGATGCTATATCGCACCTTTTTGCTCCTGCCAGGGGTGGACGAAAAGACAGAACGCCACCTCTGGCAGGCAGGGTGTCGGACCTGGTGGCACCTCCTGGCCCGGGATTCTTTGCCCCGTCTCTCTGGGAGACGGCTCCGCCTCCTTCAAGACAGATTGTGTGAGCTCATTCCATCCGCCAAAGATCTCGACACCCTAGCAGCCAGACTCCCACGGAGACATCACTGGCGCCTTTTCAAGCACTTCCGAAGGGAGGCGGTTTTTCTGGATATCGAAACCGACGGCCTGAGGCGAGGAGAACACGAGGTAACCGTCCTCGGTCTGGCAACCCAGGAGGGCTATTTTGCTTACGTGGCGGGAGAAAATCTGGAGGAAGGTCTCCAGCGGCTCAAAGAGGCCCGTTTCTGGATCACCTTTGGAGGAAGCTTCTTTGACTGGCCTTTCCTCAAATCCAGATATCCTTGGCTTTCCGAACCCCTGGTGCATCTGGATCTTTGCCCCCTTTTCAAGAGATTGGGGCTCAAAGGGGGGCTTAAGAAGATCGAAAAAGCTCTGGGGTTGGGGAGACCAGAGGAAGTAGATGGTTTCGACGGTTACATGGCGGTAAAACTCTGGCGTCTCTGGCGTCGGAGGGGAGATGCCGCGGCCCTCGAAAGACTCATTACCTATAATCGCGAAGACGTTATGAATCTCATCCCTTTGGCAGAAATACTCTATTCTGGGCTTACAATGCTTGCCTTGACAGGGAAAATCCCCGCTCTTAGCGTCTCATCGAGAGAAGATCGGAGGAGAAGGGCTTGCGATGGCCAAAATAAACCAATTTAAAAAGTGCCTTACGGAAAAACTCCTGGAATACGCGGCTGATCTGTCGAACTGCCTCCAGATCAAAGCTATCATGGTTTACGCCGATGTCTTTCAAGACAAGCCCTTTCTCGAACATTTCCTCCAAAAACTCGGAGACACCAAGCTGGTTCTGGTGAGTCGAGAGGAAATCGACGAAGAACTCCCTGAAAAGGTCATTACCATAAAGGTTCCTTCCATTAAACTCACCAGACTGGGCCAGATGAAGGTGGCCGTCTTGGTAGGGGTTTCGCAGGGGGTCTTTCATCCCGAAGACATCATTCTTTGTCTCTCCGGTATCGCGGAAAGCGGTGTTCTCGACTCTCTCTTTATCTTGGATATCGGAGAGGAGTTCGAGTTTTTTGCCGTGACCCAACTCGAGCACCTTCACGAGGTTGTAAAGCCCGAGGTTTTCATTCGTGTCTTGGAGATAGCCATAGATCTCTCCGTGGAAGGGAGAGAGGGAAAACCTGTGGGAACAATCTTTATTGTGGGGGATACGGAGCGGGTACTGCAGTACTGTGAACAGCTGATATTGAATCCCTTCAAAGGGTACCCGGAGAGCGAAAGAAACATTCTTGATCCGCGTCTGGAAGAAACCGTCAAGGAGTTTGCGAGCCTTGATGGTGCTTTCGTTATTCGCGGAGATGGGGTGATCGAAACGGCGGGAGCCTTTATCAGGGCCGGGGCCGTCACGGAAGACATCCCTTCGGGGCTCGGGGCGCGGCATCGTTCTGCTGCGGCCATAACGGCCCTTACGAGGGCGGTGGCCATTACGGTGAGTGAATCCACCGGTACCGTGATGGTCTTCTACGGGGGTAAGATCATCATGGAAATCGAACGACCACAGTTTTTCGGTGCTCATGGAGGAGAACACAAACTTCACGGCGTGCACAGCGCTGAATAACAAATTCGAGGAGGTCAATGATGAAATACCACGTCATATATAGAGACATTAGCCCAGCAGACAAAAAACTAGCAGAGGCTCACGTGGCCAAACTGGTGCAACGCTTTGAGAGACTTACCAAGAAGTTCGATCCCGACCTCGTATATCTGAGGATCGTGGTAGAAGGGATGGAGAAGAAAAAACGCTATTTTGTCCAGCTTACCCTTTCGGTACCCCAGGCCGTGCTCTCAGCTCGCGGAGAGCACAAACACATGAAAGCGGCCTTCAAACAGGCCCGCGAGAAGCTTGAAAAGGAGCTGGCCCGCCACCTTTCAGAACTTCGTGGAGAACACATCTACAAACGACACCAGCATTACGTCAAGGAGATGGCCAAGGCCCTGCCGGAGCTTGCGGTGGATAAGAAGGCCGATCTCCGGCAACGTTTCCTCGATCGTTTGCGCCCCCTTTTGAGGGATCTCTACCGCATCGCCCGGCGGGAAATCCTTTTCCATCAGCTCACGGGGGAATTGCCGCCAGAATATCTCGACCCTACCGATGTGGTAGACGAAGCCGTTTTATGGGCCTATGAGAACTATGATCAAATAGTTGCGATGGGAGATTTGGCGCACGCTTTGCACCAGAAGATCCTCCAGATTATCAGACGTGAGATCAACAAGCTCAAGGAGGAGGGGCATATCGCTATTCCGGTGGAAGATACGGTGCCTCTAGACGATGTGCGTTACAAACTCAAAGAGGACTTTGAGAGCCCCTATTTCATAGAAGAAGAAATGCTTCGCTGGGAAGATGTTCTGCCTGACGGAGAGGTGGTGGAGCCTGAAGAAGCCCTTTCGGCGGAAGAGCTTTCGAACCTTATCATGCGAGAACTCTCACGCGTGCCGGAGGAGAAGCGCCAGGCCTTTGTCTGGCACGTGCTGGATGGCCTTTCTATTCCAGAGATTGCCAAGCTTCAGGGGAGAGATGAAGAAGCCGTACGGAGAGATATCGAGGAAGTAAGGCAATATATCAGGAGCCGGTGGCAGGCTCTGGCCGCCAAGCCCAAGGAAATCGAGGAAGAAACCGAGGCCGAAATGGCCAAAGAGAATTAAAGGAGGTCTGAAAATGAGATTTTTTCTGTTGTTGGTTCTCTGCATTTCCTTTGTGGCCTCTCCCTGTAAGGCCTCGAGTTCCATTCTGGATGAGATTTTCAAGATCAAAAGGGTAGAAGAGAAGGCACCTTCTGGAGAGCAAACAAACAGCAAGGACGATCAAGAAGCCGTATCTCTGGCTCTCAAGCTTTCCAAGGCTTTTGCCCAGGTGGCCAAAAAGGCCGGTCCAGCCGTGGTGTTTGTTCAGGTCGAAAAGGTGATGGTGAGGCGTGGGCCGGCGATGGAGCCCTTTCCCTTTGGTAGCCCTTTCGACTTTTTTGGAGAAGATTTTTTTGAGCGCTTTTTTGGGCACCGTTTTCCCCGAAAGTTTCGGCAGATGGGGGCGGGCTCGGGATTCATCATCAGTAAGGATGGCTACATCCTGACCAACAATCATGTCGTGGCCAATGCTGACAAGGTAAAGGTGAAACTGGCAGATGGCCGGGAGTTTGAGGCCAAGATCGTTGGCACCGACCCGGCTTCGGATGTGGCTGTGCTGAAGATAGATGCTCAGAATCTGTCGGTCCTTCCCCTGGGCGATTCCGATAAGATTCAGGTTGGGGAATGGGTACTTGCCATCGGGAACCCCTTTGGTCTTACCCAGACTGTTACGGTGGGGGTAATCAGTGCCAAGGGGCGTTCTGGAGTAGGAATTACCGACTACGAGGATTTCATCCAGACTGATGCTGCCATCAATCCCGGGAATTCTGGTGGTCCTCTCGTCAACCTGAGAGGGGAAGCCATCGGAATGAACACCGCCATTTTTACCCGTTCGGGTGGTTACATGGGGATAGGTTTTGCCATTCCCATCAACATGGTGAAAATCATCACGGAGCAGCTCATCAAGACCGGAAAGGTCACGAGAGGCTGGTTGGGGGTGGTAATTCAGGAGCTCAACGAAGATCTGGCCAAGTCTTTCGGACTTGAGCGTCCGGAGGGGGCCCTGGTTACAGAAGTGGCGGAGGGTTCTCCCGCGGCCAAGGCCGGCCTGAAACCCGGCGACATTATTGTCGAATATAACGGGAAACCCGTCAAAAATGTCGCCGAGTTGCGCACAATGGTTGCGCTTACACCTCCGGGCACGAAAGTAAAAATGGTGGTGATCCGGAAAGGTAAACGGAAGGTTCTCGAGGTAACCATAGGAACTCAGCCCCAAAGTCTCGCTCTTATGACGGGCCAGGACGAATTTCTCAAGAAATTGGGCCTAGAAGTAAGGCCTCTTACGCCAGAGCTTGCGGAACAGTTTGGTTACGGTGTCAACGAAGGGGTAATTATTACCGGAGTAGCCCCTGGAAGCCCTGCGGCCATGGCCGGGCTCAAACCTGGCATGCTTATTGAAGAGGTAAATCACCAGAAGGTTCGCAACATGGAGGAATTCGCCCGTGCTCTGGCACAGAGCAAAAAGGCTGGCAGGATATTGTTTTTGGTGCGAGACAGGGACTTTAGGCGCTACGTGGCGATTCGACTCCGATAAATAAAAGCGCCTTAAAGCAAGACAATATCTTAAGCACTAAGCACTTATTTCAAGCCTTTTAGGGCACTTTACTGAGGGTTCAGTTGTAGGACCCATTTTAAGGGTATTGCTCTGTCTTCGTTCGGAAAAGACCAACAAAAATCCTGATTTTTGGGTGTTGAGATGAAAACTGTGCAAGACACGAAGAAAATTCTGGAAGAGTTCAAAAAGATTTGTGAGGCTTGTGGCATCAAACTTACTTATCAAAGGCTTGAGATTTACCGGGTATTACTGGAAGCCAGGGACCATCCTTCGGCAGAAGACATTTTCGCCCGGGTTCAAGAGAGGGTTCCCACCATCTCCTTGGATACCGTCTACCGAACTCTGGCAACTTTCGAAAAGTTTGGTCTCATCAGAAAGATTTATTCTCTGGATGAGAAGGCCCGTTTCGATCCCAATGTTTCACATCATTACCACCTGGTTTGTACCAAGTGTCACAAGATTACGGATTTCGAGTGGCCCGAGGTAGATAATTTACCGCTTCTTCCTGCTATTCAGGAATGGGGTGAGGTGCAGGATAGGTATCTCGAACTTAGAGGTGTTTGTA
>JAADDY010000023.1 GCA_013153725.1 Thermodesulfobacteriota bacterium | reverse complement strand
TTTTCAGGGCTTCGACCATCAGAAAGAGCCCCACCCGGTCATCGAGGGCCTTGGCCAGGACAGCCTCCTCGGTCTCCTCGAAAAAAGGAGGAAAGGTTACCGGATCTCCCACGGAAACGAGCTCCTTTACCTGCTCCGCGGCAAGGCCAACGTCAAGGAGCATCTCTTCGATGGCCGGAGTCTTCTTTTCTTCCCCCAAATGGGGAGGGCGGGTCGCTACCAGCGCGGAAAGGGGGCGTTTCCCCCAGACGATGAGTCTTTGCCCGTAAACGGTCTGTGGTTCCATGCCGCCGAGGGGAAGCACCCTCAAAAAGGGACCCTCAAAGCCCGCCACCAGAAAGGCCACTTCGTCCAGGTGGGCATCGAGAAGAACTCTGGGGCCTTCTCCCCTCTTGTGGAGGAGGAGGTTTCCCAGGGCGTCCTCTCTTATCTCGTCTACCAGATCCTTTACGGACTCCCGGAAGACCGCCTTCACCGGTTCTTCGGCCCCGGGAACACCGCTTGCCTCACAAAGTTTTTGCAAGAGAGAGAAATTCATAGCTCGAAAAAGGCCAGGACCGGAGCGTGATCCGAAGGGCGTTCCCACCCCCGTGGTTCCCGGTCAATGAGGGCGTCTTTGAGTTTGGGAGCCAAGGCCCTGCTTATCCAGATGTGATCAATCCGCATACCCCGGTTGGCCTTGAAGGCGCCAAACTGGTAATCCCACCAGGTGTAGGCCCCGCGTTCTTCAGGATGGACGGCCCGGTATGCGTCTACAAAACCCCACTCCTGTAGGAGTTTGATGGCTGTGCGTTCCCGCTCGTGAAAACAGATCTGCCCGGCCAGAAGCTCCGGATCGTAGACGTCTATCTCTTCCGGAGCCACGTTGAAGTCTCCGCAAAGGGCCACGTAATCTCTATCTGGATCAAAATGGTTCTCGAAGTATTCCCGCAGGCGGTAGATGAATTCCAGCTTGTAGAGGAAATAATCCGACCCCACGGAACCACCGTTCGGAATGTAGACCGAATGGACGCGCACTCCTCTCACCGTGGCCGCCAGAAACCTCTCGCGGGCTTCGGGATCGTCCGTCTCCGGGAAACCAACAAGGACGTCTTCGAGGGGTTCTCTGGCAAGGATGGCCACCCCATTGCGGCCCTTCCCTCCGGCATGGGCCACGTAATAACCCAGGGCTTCCATCTCGGAGTAAGGGAATTCTTTGTCGGTGGCCTTGGTCTCCTGAAGGCAAACCACATCCGGCGCACGCAGCTTGAGCCACCTTTTGAGGTGCTCAAGCCGCATGCGCACGGAGTTCACGTTCCAGGTCGCTACCACAAACATGGCCTAAGCGAAATCGTGGGTCCCCGCAACACACTTAACTCCCACTTTCTCTTCGATGAGTTTGGGAAGGTTTTCAAGGTCGTGGTTCTTGCAGAGAGGCACGGCCTTCACCATGCAATTGGAGAGGTGAACCACGTCAAAATCGGTGCGTTTCTTGGTGGCGGCGACGTTGTTCACCAGGGCTCGACCAGGGCACTTGCATTTCAGGAAGCCCACCACCTGTACTTCGTCGTAATCCTTGAAGGGTCCCCGTTTTTCCGCCGCCGCGGTCATGCACTTCCAGTCTGCCGGACAATCGTAAGAATTCTCGGAATAAGAACCGCAAGCTACAATCAATACCCGCGCCATGGCACACACCTCCTTGCTTTTTTTCCAGCTTGTGCTTGAGCCTCTCAAAAGTCAAGCCCTGGCAGGGCGAGTAGCGTTCTATGGCTCGTAGTTTCGCACGATTTCCTGGACCTTTTTGCCATCTACCCGTTCGGAACCGAAATGTTTGATGACCTCTCCCACCGCCTGCATCTTGTTCTTGAATTTCGAGAAGTCCAGCTTGGCCAGGAAGGCCCTGATTTCTTCCTCTGAAACCATCTTCGGGAGATACTCTTCCAGGAGACGCTTTTCTTTTTCATAAACCTCCCGGGTAATGGCACCGAGCTTCAAGTTCTCTTCGAGGCTTTTGAGATACTTCTGGATGACCTTGACCACCTTTTTATCGGAGTAATCCTTGGCCGGATCACGTTGAATCTCACCGATAAGAGTCTTCAAAAGGCTCGCCTTCTCTTTGTCCTCTTTGAGGGCCCTCAACATGTCTTTTCTCAGGCGTTCGAAAAGACTCACTTTCTCACCTCCTGCGTCCTTCTGCCACAGAAGATAAACATTTCAGCAAAAAGGAACAGGATAAAAAGGTGGCCAACACCCCCAAACTCTGGCATTACAAATAATGATGGATAGCCGAGATTGTCCGTGCACAATCTCGGACACCAACCTTTAAGGAGGCCTCGATTGAACAGACACGTCCTTCTCACCACAGATGGTTCGGATTACGCGCAGAAAGCGGGTGATTATCTGAGCACTGCTTTTGCGGGTCGGGATGACCTGGAGATCACCGTCCTCTCTGTGGCCCCGGCACCACCTTCTTACCTGATGCGTCCGGTGCCGGGTCTGAACGAAATCGAACGAGAAGAAAAACTCGAAAAAATCCAGGCGGAAAATTTCTCCCGGGCCAATCGCAGCGTGCAAGAACTCATCTCCCGGCTCGAAAAACAGGGCTTCCCCCGCGAGAGGCTGCACAGCAAGGTTGTCTTTCAGAGGGGAGATATCGCCAGCGTCATCATGCACGAAGCCCGGGACGGAAATTTCGACGCAGTGGTGGCTGGCAGACGGGGGCTTGGGAGGATCGCTTCGGCCTGGATGGGAAGTGTTACCCAGAAGCTCGTGGAATACGGCAAAAATTTGCCCGTCTGGGTGGTTGATGGAAACACGTGGAACAAGCGTTTTCTGGTGGCGGTGGACCTGGGCGAACCCGGGCTCAAAGTGCTCGACCACGTAAGCTTCATCCTGGCCGGAGATCCGGAAGCCGAAATCGAAATCCTTTACGTGTTGAGCGCCTTTTTGCCGGGAGAATTCGAAGAAGACCTTGAGGAGATCCAAAAAGTTCTTATCAAAAAAGAGGAGGAAGAGGCGGCAGCCTTCTTTGAAGAGGCCCGCAAGATGTTCCAGGAGGGATTCACCGAAGACCAGGTGAAGGTAAAAATCAAATCCTCGCCTTTCGGAGCCGCGGGAGCCATTCTCGACGAGGCCCGTGAAGGGGACTTCGGAACGGTGGTGATAGGGCGGCGTGGACGAGGTGGTTTCAAGGAATTACTTTTGGGTTCGGTATCCTCCAAAGTGCTTTTTAGCCTTGATGATTGCACCATCTGGGTGGTGGGATGAAAAAAGTAAAGTGCCCACAGTGTGGCCGAGAAACCCCCTGGGAGGGAAATCCCTACCGGCCTTTTTGTTCCGAACGCTGTAAACTGCTGGATCTGGGACACTGGCTGGCAGAAGAGTACCGGATCCATGTTCCCCCGGAGGGAGTGGAGGAGGTCCACGAACTACCCAGAGAGGAGGAAGAAAGTGAGTGAAATTTACGACGTGGCCATCATCGGATCTGGCCCGGCAGGGTTACAGGCCGCCATCCACACGGCCCGCAGAAAGGCTCGCACCATTGTCTTCGGCAAAATAGAAAAAAGTGCCCTTTACCGGGCCCATGTCGAAAACTACTTCGGAGTCCCTGGCAAAAAAGACGGCAAGGAAATTCTTGAGATTGGGCTCAACCAGGCCCAGAACTTCGGCGCCGAACATCACCCCTTCGACGTCGTCAAACTGGAACTTACCGAAAAGGGCTTTCGCATCGAGACCGAACGCGCCGAAATCTTCGAGGCCCTGACCATCGTCATCGCCACCGGTGTGGCCCGCCGGAAGACCAGGCTCAAGGGTGAGAAAGAGCTTCTGGGAAAAGGCGTGAGCTACTGTGTGGACTGCGACGGCTTTTTCTTCCGGGGTCTTCCGGTGGCAGTCATAGGAAGCGGAAGTGCCGCGGCCCACGGCGCCCTGACCCTCAAGAAGATCACTTCCGAAGTCTTCCTCGTGAGCCCGAAGCTCGACGTTCCGGAGGAACTCAAGCGCGAGCTCGAAGAGAGCGGCGTTGAGATCATTTCCGCCAAACCAGTCGAGATCCTGGGAGAAAACGAAGTGGAAGGCCTTCTTCTCGAAGACGGCCGAAAGCTTGCCGTGAAGGGCGTCTTCATCGAAGAGGGAGCCAAGGGGGCGCTTCAGCTGGCCACGGTCCTCGGGGTGGCCCTTGACCCCGAGAACATGACCTACATTCAGGTCGATCGCGAACAGCGCACCAACCTGCCTGGTGTCTTTGCGGCAGGCGATGTTTGCGGCCCCCCTTTCCAGGTGGCCAAGGCCGTGGGAGAAGGCTGCATCGCCGGGCTTAAAGCCGCTGAAGAAGCCGGAAAACGACGGAGGGAGATGAAAGATGAAGCTTGATGTCCTCACCGTGGGAGCCCTTGCGGTTAGATGCTACCTCGTGATCTGCCCTGAAACCAAAGAAGTGGCCATCATCGATCCGGGAGGAGACGAAGGCCGCATCCTTCAGCGGATTCGAGAGCTCGATCTCATCCCCAAATATATTCTTGCCACCCACGGACATGCGGATCACGTGGCTGGAGCCTGGTGGCTGCGCCGCAAGCTTGAGATACCCGTGGCCATGCACGAGGCTGACGATCGCTTCTTTCGGGAGCCGGACGCCGCGGCCATCTTCAGCGCCTGGGGGTTCGAGCCCAACGAACCGGCAGATATCCTCCTCAAAGACGGCGACATCATCCCCGTAGGAGAGACCGTCAAACTCTTGGTCCTCCACACCCCGGGACATTCTCCAGGGTCCGTCTGCTTCTACGATGGCGAAAAGTACCTCTTTACCGGAGACACACTCTTCGTGGGAGGGGTGGGGCGGGCAGATTTGCCCGGCGGGGATTTTGAGCAGATGCTTCATTCCATCAAGACCAAGATCCTCCCCTTGCCGGACGAAACAATCATTTGCCCGGGGCACGATTACGGAGACCAGCCCTTCTCCACTCTGGCCCGGGAGAAGCAGACCAACCCTTACATCGTGGAGTTCATTTTAGGGCGCTAAACTTGCCCCGCCCCATGCCCTCGTAGCGGAACCCGAGCTTCTGCATGCGGGTGGGTTCGTAAATGTTGCGGGCGTCCACGATAGCGGGCTCCGCCATGGCGGCCTTGATCTTCTCAAGATCAAGGTAACGGAATTCGTTCCACTCCGTAAGGATGAGCAAACAGTGGGCGCCATCGGCGGCATCGTAAGGGTCTTTGGCGTAGTAGATGGAAAGCTCCGGTTTGGCCCTCTGGAACTCTTCCATCGCCACCGGGTCGTAAGCGCGCACCTTCGCCCCTTCTTTCACCAGGGCCTCGACGATATCAAGGGCCGGGGATTCCCGTACGTCGCTGGTATTGGGCTTGAAGGAAAGCCCCAGGACCGCCACGACCTTCCCCTCCAGATCACCGCACATACGCCGCACCTTCTCCACCGTGATGCCCCGCTGCCGCTCGTTCACCTTGAGGACCGCTTCCAGAATGTAGAGAGGGAGATCGTTCTGGCGCCCGAGATAAGCTAAAGCCCTCACGTCTTTGGGGAAGCAGGATCCCCCAAAACCCGGGCCCGGGTTCAAGAAACGGGAACCAATGCGCGGATCAAACCCCATGGCCTTGGCCACGGTGACCACGTCAGCCCCCACTTTGTCGCAAAGGATGGCCACCTCGTTGATGAAGCTGATCTTGGTGGCCAGAAAGGCGTTCGAGGCGTATTTGATCATCTCCGCGGTCTCGAGATCGGTGATCACAAAGGGAGTCTCCGCAAGATAGAGGGGGCGGTAAATGTCTTTGATGATGGCGATGGCGTGGTCGCTCTCCCCACCGATGACCACTCGGTCCGGCCGCATGAAGTCTTCGATGGCACAGCCCTCCCGCAAAAACTCGGGATTTGAAATGATATCCACGTTGACGTCGTGTTTTTTGTTTTCGTCGATGAGTTTCTTGATCCAGCGGTTGGTGCCCACCGGGACGGTGCTTTTGGTGACAATTACCTTGTATTCGTCGACGATCTCGGCGAGAGAAAGCGCTACTTCTTTGACCGCCGAAAGATCAGCCGAACCATCCGGCGCCGGAGGGGTGCCTACGCAGATAAAAATCACCAGGGCCCGTTTTACCGCCTCGGCAAGATCCGTGGTGAAAGAAAGTCTTCCTGCCGCCGCGTTCTTCTGGACCAGCTCGTTCAGGCCCGGTTCGTAAAAGGGAATCTCTCCGGCCCTGAGCTTGGCGATCTTTTCGGTGTCTTTGTCCACACAAACCACGTTCATTCCAAAATCGGCCATTCCGGCCCCTGAAACCAGCCCTACGTAACCCGTACCAATCACCGCAATATGCATAGCTTCCCCCTAAGAGGATTTGAGATAAGGAAATTCCTCAAGCACCTTTTCAAGGCCTCTTTCTGCCAGCTCTTTGGCGGTAAGCCAGCGAATTTTACCATAGAGCTTGAGACTCAAGACATTCTCACTAAGAGGCTTCTGGGTCTCGTCAAACCATCCCCGCCAGATGACCCGGCCGTCTGAGACACGCACCAGAATGAGGGCAAAGGCCACCGAGGCCGGCCTTACCACGGCGAACCCGGTGCCTTCTCTTTCACGATAGCGAAAAACCTTGCCGTAGAGGACGGCATCCACCCCGAGACGTTTGCCTATTTCGGCAATGAGCTTGTAAGCCGAGGCCCCGGTGTACTCCGAAAGGACCTCCGCCCAGAGCCTTAAAGCCTTGTCTTCCGGAACCAGAATGAAACGAGGGTTGCCGGAGAGCTTTTGATAGAGAAGCTCCGTAAGGATACTGGCAGCCTCGGTGGCCACCTCTCCCGGGACGATCTTTCCGGCAAAGGCGCAGGTGATCTCGTCTTCCTTTTGGCCCGGACATATGGGTTCAAATGGGAGGACGGCGATTTTCTCAAGAGGAGGATAAATGGTGAGGTCGCGCGGCTTGCCGCAGGCCACCATCAAAAGGACCAAAAAGAACAGGCCAAGGAGCTTTTTCATTCCGTCTCTCCTAGAGAAGCCCTTTGGAAGAAAGGGCCTCTTTTTTGCCCGTGGGGGCAAGAGCCCGGCGCAAGGCGTGCCCCAGGGCCTTGAAGGACGCTTCCACCAGATGGTGGGCGTTCGTGCCGTATCTAAAGTGCACGTGGAGAGTAAACAGGCCACTCATGGCAAAGGCCTTGAGAAACTCTGCCACGAGTTCCGTGTCGAAAGTTCCAATCTTCTCCGACGGAATCTCCCCCCGTTTCACGAAACAGGGCCTGCGAGCCAGATCCAGGTACACGGAAGCCAGAGATTCTTCCATGGGGATCGTCGCCTCTCCGTAACGAGCAATCCCCTGGCGTTTGCCCAGGGCTTCTTCTAGGGCCTCCCCCAGCGTGAGCCCCACGTCTTCCACGGTGTGGTGATAATCCACGTGAAGGTCTCCGCGGGCCCTGATCTTCAGATCAAACTCCCCATGCACCCCGAAAAGGTGGAGCATGTGATCCAGAAAACCAACGCCCGTCACAACCTCCACCTTCCCCTCTCCGTAAGGGTGAAAGGAGACTTCGACTTCGGTCTCCAGAGTCTTTCTTTTACGGTTTATCGGTAACTTAACTTTCATCTTCAAGTCCTCTCCAGATTAGGCCGATTGTCATATCGATGAATATAGAATTTTCTGCCAAGCTTAATCAACTTCTTAAAGCCCTTCAAAAGGAGCTGCCCATCAAGTTTTTTGGGCTCCTGGAAATTCCCGAAGCCGTGGCCTGGGCCGAAAGGGGCGGGATCGCAGTCCACGAAAACTTCCACACCAAACGTCGCTTTTCTTACCACGTCATCTCTTCCTCCCGCGAGAAGCTTGAAGAATTCTGCCAAAAGGTGAATCTTCCCCCGCAAAGTATCCGGGCCTCGGAATTCTATCGTTTCTGGCACCTTACATGGATACCCTTTGACCCTCCGGTAAAGAAGAAGCGCCCCCGCGGAAGACCCCGCAAGAATCCTTAGGCCGCCTGACCTTTGCGGGCTTCCTCCGTGAGGATGCCCTCCAGAAAAAAAGAAGATATCTGTTTGGCTGCGGTATTGACCCGGTATTTCTTGCGCGGAGAAAGGATCCAGAAGCGAGACATCTCGTCGAGCGCCCCGAAGAAGGCCCGTTTGAAGATCCCGGGCTTTACGTCTTTCCGGAAAAGACCCTCTGCCTGCCCTTCGCGCACGATCTTCGAGATGAGGTTCACGTATTCCGCAAATTTGCGGTGGTGATGATCCCGTAAGAATTTGTAACTCTGGCGCAGCTCTATCTGGAAGAGTTCTGCCAGATCCCGGTTCTCTTCCACCAGGCGCAGGTGGAGAAGGGCGTATCTTTCAAGCTTGGCGCGAGCGTCCGGGAGAGTGGCGAGCTCTTCTTTCACCCTTTGCAGGATACGGCCAAATTCGCGCTCAAAGATGGCCACCAGGAGATCATATTTGCTGCGAAAGTAGAGGTAGATGGTCCCGTCTGCCACCCCGGCCTCTTTGGCGATTTCGGAGATGCGGGCGTTGAAAAAGCCTTTTTCGGCAAAGACTTTTATGGCGGCCCGGAGGATCTTCTCTTCTTTGTCTTTGCTCTTTTTTGGCATACGGGCCTCAGCGAGGCTAAATTATTCCTCGCTTGTGAATGAATGGGTTTTCATTCAGTTATAATTGGCGACTTCTTTTGTCAAGTTACCTTGACAGTAGTTTTGAGGCTCATCTAGGATCGAAGACAAACCACCGCGGAGGAGGAAAGCCATGAAAATCCTGGTAGTCGGGGGAGGTGGACGCGAACACGCCCTCTGCTGGAAGTTCGCCCAAAGCCCTCTCGTAGAAAAGGTCTTTTGCGCTCCTGGAAACGCCGGCATCGCCCAGGATGCCGAATGTGTCCCCATCAAGGTGGACGATTTCGAGGCCCTGGCAGACTTTGCCGAGAAGGAAGGCGTCACCTTCACCATCGTCGGGCCAGAGGACCCTCTGGCCAAGGGCATCGTGGACTACTTCGAGAGCCGCGGGCTCAAGATCTTCGGCCCCTCGGCGAAGGCCGCCCAGATCGAGGGAAGCAAGGTCTTTGCCAAAGAATTGATGGCCAAGTACGGCATCCCCACCGCGGCCTTTGAGGTCTTCGACGATCCGGACCAGGCCCTGGCCTACGTGGAAAAGAAAGGGGCTCCACTCGTGGTCAAGGCCGACGGGCTGGCAGCGGGCAAAGGGGTCATCGTCTGCCACACCATGGAAGAAGCCCGGGAAGCGGTGAAGAAGATCATGGTGGAAAAGGCCTTCGGCGAGGCCGGCAACCGGGTGGTGATCGAAGAATGCCTCGTCGGAGAAGAGGCCTCCTTCATGATCCTCACCGACGGCAAAACCCTCCTACCCCTCCCCACATCTCAGGACCACAAACCCCTCCTCGACGGCGACAAGGGCCCCAACACCGGAGGAATGGGGGCCTATTCTCCGGCCCCGGTGGTCACGGAAGAGCTCTCGCAAACCATCATGGAGACCATCATGCGCCCGGTCATCGAAGGGCTGGCCAAAGAGGGCATCCCGTACAAAGGGGTACTCTACGCCGGGCTCATGATCACAGACGGCAAGCCCTACGTGCTGGAGTTCAATTGCCGTTTTGGCGATCCGGAGTGCCAGCCCCTGATGATGCGCATCAAGAGCGACCTCGCCGCCCTGATAAACGACGCCCTGGCAGGCAACCTGGCAGGCAAGACCCTTGAGATCGACGAGCGCGCCGCGGTCTGCGTGGTGATGGCAAGCGGCGGCTACCCCGGAAAATACGAGAAGGGCAAGGTCATCCACGGCCTGGAAGAGGCGGAGAAGATCCCCGGGGTCAAGGTCTTTCACGCGGGAACAGCCAGGCGCAACGGGCAGTACGTCACCAACGGCGGACGGGTGCTTGGGGTCACCGCCCTGGGCTCCGACATCCCGGAAGCCATCGACCTTGCTTACGAGGCGGTGGAAAAGATCCACTGGGAAGGCGTGCACTACCGCCGGGACATCGGCGCCAAGGCCCTGAAGCGCCTCCCTCCCGAGGTGATCGCCCTTACGGGGAGCAAATCCGACCTTCCCGTCATGGAAAAGGCCGAAGAGATCTTCAGGGAATTCCGGATTCCGTACCGGCTGCTCGTGGCCTCGGCCCACCGCACCCCGGAGAAAGTCCGCACCTTGGCGAGAGAAGCTGCAGAAAAGGGCGTAAAGGTGATCATCGCCGGGGCAGGGCTTGCGGCACACCTGGCAGGCGCCGTGGCCTCTGAGACCACGCTGCCGGTAATCGGGGTCCCCATCGCCGCCGGAACCCTCGGCGGCCTGGACGCCCTGCTCTCCACCGTGCAAATGCCACCCGGCGTGCCCGTGGCCACGGTGGCCATCAACGGGGCCAAAAACGCTGCCATCCTGGCGGCAGAAATCCTGGCCCTCTCAAACCCCCGGCTGCAGAAGAAACTCAAACGCTTCCGGGAGGAGATGGCTGGAAAGTAGACTGGAAAGTAGAATGGAAGGGCGCGTCCTTCTGCTCTGGCTCCTGACGCTCTTTTTCTGGGGGTCCACCCCTCTTTTTGAAAAGGTGGCCCTGAGGGGCACGGACCCCCTGGTGGCCCTCACGCTGCGGACCGGGCTTGCGGCCCTCATCCTCTGCGCCGCCACCTTCTTCACCGGGAAGGCCGCCCTCCTCCTCTCGCTCTCCCTCAAAGACTACCTCGCCCTGGGAATAAGCGGACTCTTCGCCGGGGTGCTCGGGATGTTTACCTACTTCTCTCTCCTCAAGAGCGGGGCCGCCTCCAAGATCGTCCCTCTCACCGCGGCCTATCCCCTGGTGACCGCCCTCTGCGCGGCGCTCTTTCTCCAGGAAAAGATCACCCTCTTGCGCCTGCTGGGCATCTCCCTTACCATTTTGGGGCTAATCATCCTTCAGAGGAGTTAGGGTGTTTCCCTTCAGCGCCCTTTGCGGCCAGGAGGAGATGAAACTGGCCCTCCTCCTGGTGGCCATCAACCCCAGGCTAAAAGGCGTCCTCCTGACCGGAGAGAAGGGGACGGGAAAATCCACCGCCGCCCGGGCCCTCTCAAACCTCCTCGACCTCCCCTTCGTCAACTTGCCTCTTGCCGCCACCGAAGAGGCCCTTCTGGGTGGGATAGATCTTTCCGCCGCCCTTCGCGGTGAGAAGAAATCCACTCGCGGTCTCCTGGCAAAGGCTCATCGCGGCGTCCTCTACGTGGACGAAATAAACCTCCTTCCCCCGCACCTCCTCCTCTCCCTTCTGAATGCCCTGGACCAGGGAGCTTTCAGGCTCGAAAGGGAAGGTCTTTCCGGGGTTTTCGAGGCGGATTTCGTCCTCCTCGGCTCGATGAACCCGGAGGAAGGCCCGCTCCC
>JAADDY010000033.1 GCA_013153725.1 Thermodesulfobacteriota bacterium | reverse complement strand
GAAAGATCTTTATTTTGAGCAATTAGACCTAAATAACATGGATTGCTGTCGATTAGAGCGTGTTAGCTTTCAAATGACGCTGAATGACGCTAAATGACGCTAATCGAAATTTAGCGTCATACCTGAAACCATTGATAGCCAAGAGAAAGCGGAGAGTGTGACGCTAGTGACGCTAAAATCCCTTTTAAAGGGGAAAAAAATAGAAAGAAAAAAGGTATAGAAATTCTCCCCTTGGCTAAAATGGAAAAATTTGTACGTAGTTGATACGCAGGTCTTAGTTGGGTAGTGGGGGTGGTGTCTTGAAAACGTTGATATTGTTGGCGCGCCCGGGAGGACTCGAACCTCCAACCTTTGGATTCGTAGTCCAACGCTCTATCCGGTTGAGCTACGGGCGCGCGCAAAGATAAAATTAACCTTTGCTCCCTTGTTTGACAAGAGACGCCGGAAGGTTTTTACTTCCAGCCATGGATAACCTCAAAAATCGTTTCAAGGAGCTGATTTTTACCCTGGCTTCCATTCCGAGCCCGAGCGGCGAGGAAAGGGCCATTTTGGAATATCTTTCCGGGCGCCTGGCCCAGACTGGCCTCCCGGTGAGAAAGCAGGACGTCCCCGACCGCTTCTACAACCTCATCGTGAACGAAGACGAAAGGCACCAGCTGCTCATCACCACTCACGTCGATACGGTTCCACCCTGGCTGGGGATCTTTCCTCCACGCATAAGAGGCGACGTGCTCGAGGGCCTGGGAGTTTGCGACGCCAAGGCCGGCGTGGCCATCATGCTCATGCTCCTTGAAGAGCGCGTTCGTCAAGGAAAGCCCATCCCCGCAACCTTTGCCTTCGTGGTTGATGAAGAGCGTGAGGGGCAGGGGTCAGCCATCCTGGCGCGGGAGAAGCTACCTCCTTACGCGGTGGTGCTCGAGCCCACCGATCTCAAGATCGCCATTGCCGAGGGCGGGTCTGTGGAGTTCGAAATCCGGGTTCGCGGAAAGGCGGCCCACGGAAGCTGTATCCCCCAGGGAGAAAACGCCATCGAACGAGCCATCGAACTGGTCACAAAGCTCAAGCGGCTCCCCTTTCTTTATTCGGAGCACCCGCTGGTGGGGCCCGGAGGGCTCAACGTGGAACGCTTCAGCGGAGGCGATGGTGAGCTCCGCGTGCCCGATCTCTGCATCCTGGAGATAGACTTTCGGGTCCTCCCCGGCCAGGATACCGAAGAAGTCATCGCGGAAGTAAAGAAGGTCTTGGAAGAGACACCCGATGTTCATTACGTGGTCAAGGATGTCTCCGAACCCTTTGCCATTTCCAGTGATTCCCCCATCGTGCAGAAGATTTGCCGCGCCTACCAGAAAGCTCTGGGGGAGGAGCCGGAGCTTTCCGGGATGCCCAGCTGGACGGACGCCGCGCATCTTTACGCCGCGGGGGTGGAGCCGGTGGTCTTCGGGCCGGGGGATCTGGCCAAATGTCACACCCCGGAGGAAGAGATTGATCTCTCCGACGTGGTGGAGGCCTTTTCTGTCTTGGATGCCTTGCTGGACGTCATGGCGGAATCTTCCTGAAGCTCCTTTTCCATTCGTATCCAGGAGCCCTGGCGCGCCGTTTCTTTGAACCCCAGCGATTCGTAGAAACGACGGGCGTCTTCGTTCTTCTCTCCCACCCAGAGGGCAACTTTCCGAAAGCCCTTGTTCTTCAAATATTCCAGGGCGGTCTTCATCAGGAGTTTGCCGATTCCGCGCCCCTGGTAAGCGGGGTCAACCACCAGCTCGTGGATTTCAGGGACCTGCTCGCCGTGGAAACGGCAATCGGTTTGCACCACGATGAAGCCCACCGGGCGCTCCCCGTCAAAGGCCACGAAGAAGCCGCCGTTGGCGTGTTTGAGAAGCCATTTGAGATAGCGCTTCACCCGCGCCGGATCCCGGTAGGCGTAGAGATAGTCTTCCCGGTAAGCCTCAAGATAAATGCGTTGCAGTTCCGGGGCCAAGGAATCGAACTTCTGGATGTTTTTGATGACGATTTTTCCTGACATTTCTGCGTCCAATACTCTTGGTGAAGAGGCCGGATTCTAACAACCTTTTTGGGCAGTTGATAGCTCTCTTATAACTTTTAACTTCGGGAGAAGTTTCGCAAGGCTCCAGGGAAACATCTAGGAGGCTGTCTCTTCCGGAAGGAGCTCCTCTAACGTTTCTTCGATTATTTCCCGTGGTGGTTCTTCATAGAAGACCGGTTCGCCAAAACGCCGGAGGAGCACGAAGGTGAGACGGCCTTTCCAGACTTTTTTGTCCGCACGGAGAAACTTCGTGATCTGGGCGGGAGAAAGGTTGCGGGGAATCCTTGTGGGCAGCCCCAGAGATTCGAGCAGCTTTGCGAGACGCGGGCTCAGGGGTTCGACCGAGAGGTCCAACTTTTCTGAGATCCTGGCTGCTGCCACCATCCCAATCGCCACGCAAAAGCCGTGCAGCAACTCATAGTTGGCAGCGGCTTCGATGGCGTGACCAATGGTGTGGCCAAAGTTTAGCACCCGCCTAAGACCACTTTCACGTTCGTCCTGGGTTACGATCTCGGCCTTGATGCGGCAGCTTTCGTAGATGATGTGTTCCAGGGCCTGGGCCTCGTAGTGCAGGAGACGATCGGCCTTCTCCTCGAGGAAGGAAAAGAGCTCCGGGCTTGAGATGCAGCCGTATTTCACCACTTCGGCCAGGCCGTTTTTCAGGTGCTCGAAAGGAAGGGTGGCAAGCACCCCGTAATCTATGTAGACCCGCCGGGGCTGATAGAAAGTGCCCAAAAGATTCTTGCCCTCCGGAAGATCTACACCGGTCTTCCCTCCCACGGAGCTGTCCACCTGGGCCAGAAGGCTGGTGGGGATCTGGATGTAGGGAACGCCTCGAAGATAGATGGAAGCCAAAAACCCGGCGAGGTCTCCGGTAACGCCGCCTCCCAGGGCGATGACGGCGCACTTGCGGTCGAACCCCGCCTTTACCATCTGGCGGGCGAGTTCCACCACGGTATCCATGTTTTTGGAGGACTCTCCCGCCGGAAAAACGAAGAGCTCACAATCGACACCGGCTTCCTGAAGGAGGCGTTTGAGATCCTCTCCCAGGAATTCAGAGACGTTGCTGTCGGAGATGAGAGCGTAACGATGGCCGAGGGAGAGCTCTTTCAGGTCTTCGGGTACTTCTGTGAGGAGCCCGCCTTCGATCAGGATCTCGTAGGGATGGTCGGTTTGTACCTTGAGACGTCGCATGTCTTTCCTTTACCAGGTCTTCGGAGGAGCGCAAAGGGCAGGTAAACCTTGCCGGGCCAGGTTTCCCTGTGCTACTCAAAAGAGGATGCGAGAGATTTCGTCTGAGGAGATCACCACAAAGGTGGCCCAGGCAGCCATCGAGGCTTGCAAGGTTTTGCCCGCTTCCGTGCGGGAAGCCTTTGTGAAGGCCCGGCAAGAAGAACCATCCGATCTGGCCCGCGAAGCCCTGGGGATTCTCCTTGAAAACGCCAAGATCGCCGCGGAGGAGGGGCTTCCCCTCTGTCAGGATACCGGGATCGCCGTGGTCTTTGTGGAAATCGGGGAAGAGGTGAAGGTAAAAGGGCTTGAGGAGGCTATCAACGCTGGCATTGCTAGAGGGTACGAAGAAGGTCTCTTGCGCAAATCGGTGGCGGATCCCTTGACCCGGAAAAACACCGGCACCAATACCCCGGCGGTGATACACCTGGAGCGGGTCCCGGGGGAACGCCTGCGTCTGGCCGTCCTTCCCAAGGGTTGCGGCAGCGAAAACATGAGCCGGCTGGCGATGTTGCCTCCCTCAGCGGGGCTTGGAGGGGTAAAAAGATTCGTCCTGGAGACGGTGGCACAGGCCGGGCCCAACCCTTGCCCTCCTGTCACCGTGGGGGTTGGTATCGGAGGAACCTTCGAGAAGGCTGCCCTTTTGGCCAAGAAGGCCCTTTTGCGTCCTCTGGGAGAGCATGCTCCCCGGGAAGACGTGGCAGAGCTTGAGAAAGAGCTCCTTCGGGAGATAAACCTTCTCGGTATAGGCCCTCTGGGCTTTGGAGGTCGGACCACGGCTTTAGCAGTAAACGTGGAGGTTTTTCCCACCCACATTGCCAGCCTCCCGGTGGCGGTGAATATCCAGTGCCATGCGGCCCGACTTCGATGGGTCGAGTTTTAGAGGAGGGGGAAATGTTTGAGATCGAAATTCCCCGGTATGGTAAGCTTCGTTTGAAACATCTGGTTTTTGATTTCAATGGCACTCTGGCAGTAGATGGCCATTTGAAACCTGGCGTGCGAGAGCGTTTTCTGGAACTCGCCAAGGAGCTCACCCTTCATGTCATCACAGCAGACACTTTTGGCAGGGCCAAAAAGGCCCTTTACGACCTTCCCTGCAAATTGCTCATCCTTCCGCCGGAGGAGCCTCACGACGAGGCCAAGTTGAAATATGTTGAAGAGCTGGGGCCGAAATACGTGGCTGCCATTGGAAACGGAGAGAATGACATCCTCATGCTCTCAGAGGCTGCCCTGGGGGTGGCCGTCCTTCTGGAAGAAGGGGTGGCAAGAGAGGTCCTGTTGGCCGCTGATATCCTGGTCAAAGATATCAACGACGCCCTGGATCTCTTTTTGAATCCGCTCAGGCTCAAAGCAACTCTCAGGCGGTGATGCACCAGGATATCCTCCTCGTTTTAGCAGTCCTCATCGCCATAGGTGTCTTCTGTCAGTGGTTGGCCTGGGTCTTTCGTCTGCCTTCCATCATTCTCCTCCTTCTGGCCGGGCTCGTCATGGGGCCCTTTACGGGTTTCCTTGACCCCGACGAGCTTCTGGGGAGTTTCTTGACCCCGGTTATTTCGGCCTCCATCGCGGTGATCCTCTTTGAAGGAAGCCTCAACCTGCGGCTGGAGGAGATTCGCACCAAGGCCACCCTGGTTATCAACCTGGTAACCATCGGGGCCCTTGTTACGTGGTTCTCTATAAGCTTTCTGGCCCACTTTCTGCTCGATTTTCCCTGGCCTCTGGCCATCCTTCTGGGGGCCATCCTGATCGTTTCCGGCCCCACGGTGATCGCGCCCCTTCTCAATCATGCCCGTCCCAAAAAACCTCTGGGCCCGATCTTGAAATGGGAAAGTATCTGGATAGACCCCCTGGGAGCCATTTGTGCCGTTCTGGTCTTCGAGACCATTACACACCAGGGAAGTGGGCTTTGGCCGCTCCTGCTTCTGGCAAAGACGGTCCTCATAGGCATTGGAGGGGGATATCTCCTGGCCAAGATCCTGATCTGGATCACCCGGCACTATTTCATCCCCGAGTATCTGGAGATCCCTTTTTTCCTGATGTTTGTGATGGTGGGCTTTGCCTTTACCTCTTATCTCCAGCCGGAGACGGGCCTCCTTACCGTGACGGTGATGGGGGCGTTGCTTGCCAATCAAAACGTCATTTCGGTCAAACACGTGGCAGCCTTCAAGGAAAATCTGGCCATACCTCTTCTGGCAAATCTCTTCATTCTGCTGGCTGCCAGGCTTGATCTGTCTCAGCTCCAGACCATCACCTGGAGGGAGATCCTCTTCCTGGCCGGGGTGATCTTCCTGGTGAGACCCCTCGCGGTCTTCACCTCTGCCATAGGCTCGGGGCTCAAGATCAGAGAAAAGCTTTTTCTGGCCGGTATCTCCCCGCGCGGTATCGTGGCGGCGGCGGTGGCCTCCCTCTTTGCCCTCCATTTGAGCAAACAGGGGTTTCCTCAGGCAGAAAGGCTGGTCACCATCACCTTTTTGGTGATTTTGACGACGGTTTTCTTGAACGGTCTTTGGGCCCGGCCTCTGGCCTGCCTCCTGGATGTGTGTCAGCGAGACCCGAACGGAGTGCTCTTCGTGGGGGCCCACGACTGGGCTCGGGAGATGGCCAAGAGCCTCCACGAAGAAGGCATAGAAGTGCTCCTGGTGGACACCAACTGGTTTCACATAAAAGCCGCCGAACAGGAGGGCCTTCCTCACTTCTACGCCAGCATCTTCTCGGATTGCGTTCTCGAGGAAGTGGAATTCGAGGGCCTTGGCAAACTTCTGGCCCTCACGGCTAACGACGAGGTCAACTCCCTGGCGGTCGTACACTTTGCCGAAATATTCGGCCGCAAAGAGGTCTATCAGCTCGCTCCTTCAAGGGAGGTTGTGGGTTGTTTGCGGGCGGCCCCCCACGCCAAGGGGCGTATCCTCTTCGGTGAAGAGGTGGATTATCAGTATCTGGAATCTCTCTATCGGCGAGGTTATGTGGTAAGGAAGCTGCGCCTTTCAAAATATTTTACCTTTGAAAAGGCCTTTCGCTGCTTCAACGGCATGATGCTTCCTCTCTTTCTCCTTTCCGAAGATCGCAAAAAAGTTCTGGTTTACACGGCTGATTACCGCCCACGGCCAAAAGCCGGCCAAACTTTGGTGGTTTTTGCCCCTTCCCAGAGGAAATTTTGAAAAGTCTCTTGCACCCTTTTTGAAAATACTTATTGTTTTTTGTGGCTTTAAAGGCTTTTACGTTGAACCGCAAACTTTCTTTAGAATTCTCCTAAAATAGTATTGACGGAATTTGAAGATTGTTCTAAGTAACACCGGCAAAAATCGATAAGGAGGGAAAGCCATGTGTGTACGTCCAGGGATTGCCGCGCCAGATTTTGAAGCGCAGGCTTACGTAAACGGTGAAATCAAGACCGTAAAACTGTCTGATTACAAGGGTAAATGGGTTGTGATCTTCTTCTATCCGGCAGATTTTACCTTTGTGTGACCCACCGAACTCGCCGCAGTTGCGGCACGATATGACGAATTCAAAAAGCGTGGTGTTGAGGTCCTGGCCATCAGCACCGACACGGTCTTTACCCATAAAGTATGGCAGGAGATCGAACTTTCCAAGCTGGTTCCCGGTGGAGTCCCGTTTCCCTTGCTCTGGGATGTGGCCGGCAAGATAGGCCAGCTCTATGGCATTTACGACGAAAAACTGGGCCTGGATTTACGGGGCCGTTATCTTATCGATCCCGACGGTATCATTCAGTCCATCGAGATG
Source organism: Thermodesulfobacteriota bacterium (assembly GCA_013153725.1). Lineage (GTDB taxonomy): Bacteria > Desulfobacterota > Thermodesulfobacteria > Thermodesulfobacteriales > Thermodesulfatatoraceae > Thermodesulfatator. Next base: position 4,633 of record JAADDY010000033.1, on the reverse strand, counting down.
CTCAACGCCCCTGTGGGCCGAAACATCAAAGAACTCCTTCGTCAGATCGACGCCTTCCAGTACGTGCGCGAGCACGAAGGTGAAGCTTGCCCGGCGGAATGGCAGCCTGGCAAACCCACTCTTAAGCCCTCTCCTGATCTGGCCGGAAGGGTGTGGGAAGTCTGGAAGCCAGAAAACCTTGACAATTGATAGAAGAACGAGGGGCTCTGCGCCCCTCTTCTTGTTTGAGGAGCACAGGAAGTGCTGTCACTACGAGCGAAGCGAAAGAGATGCGGTACTCGCTTTGCTCGCAGGTGCTGTTCTGCGATGGTGCTGAAAGACGGAAGTGCTCCGCGTTGTAGTCTTTCCAAATTCCACACAAAGGAGAGCCAAGATGCAGAAGTATCAGTGTTCTGTTTGCGGTTACATCTATGATCCTGCGGAAGGGGATCCCGAACACGGAATCCAGCCGGGGACCCCTTTCGAAGACTTGCCGGAAGATTGGGTTTGCCCGGTCTGTGGGGCACCTAAATCGGCCTTCAATCCGGCAGACTAATTCTTCAAGGAGGTGAGGGGGATGAAGAAACTCTGGTCATGGTTGATAGGTTTGTTCCTTTTGGTTGGTACGGCTCAGGCCGCAGAGATGGGCAAGTTCAAGTATGAAGACTTCAAAAAACCCCAGAAATGCGGGGCCTGTCACAAGGAGATCTTTCAGGAGTGGAAAGAAAGCCTCATGGCGCAGGCCTTCACTCACGAGTGGGATCAGGTGGAGTACTTCAAGCTTGCTCTGCCTCACGCCTTGAAAGAGCCCAAGGTGGCCGGGGTAAAGGCGGGTTGTATTGGCTGCCACGCGCCTTTGGCCTTTTTGAGCGGCGATATTCCTCCCAAGGAGGCTTCAGCTGGTACCCGAGCCAACGAGGGTGTCTCCTGTGAGATCTGCCACAACATCACCGGCTCCACCGAAAAGGAGCCCTTCAATTTCAGCTACGTGATAGAGCCCGGCAACACCAAGGTTGGCCCGCGGGCCGATGCCAAACCCATGGGGCACAAGGTAAAACAGTCCGACTTCATCAAATCGGCGGAATTTTGCGCCACCTGCCATGACGAGGCCAGCCCTTACGGGGTCTGGGTCAAGGAGACCTATCGGGAGTGGAAGGCCAGCCCCTACGCCAAGGAAGGGGTGGTTTGCCAGGATTGCCACATGCACCGTGCTCCGGGTAAGGCGGCCACCATGGGGCCCAAACGGGCAGACATCGCCCATCACGTCTTCCAGGGCTCTCACTCTCCTGCCAAGCTCGCCGGAGCGGTTGACCTGGCCCTTTACGTCAACAAGAAGAACGTCTCCCCGGGTGACCGGGTGAAGATTCGAGCCGTGCTTTTTAACGGCAAGGTGGGGCACATGATCCCCTCTGGTTCCGCGGAAGAGCGCATGCTCTGGCTCGAAGTGTGGGCCATCGACGCCAACGGTAAGAGCTGGCATCTCCCGGTGAAGAAAAAGGGCTTCCCCGGCGAGGAATACACCATTGCCGATCCTAACGCCTACGCCTACTTTGCCATCGGCGAAATCATGGAAATCAAGGACTTCAAAGGGCTCAAGCGGGATGGCAACGTCCCGGCCGGAGCCCGTATCTTCCGTCGGCCCTTCTTCGACCCCAAGGGTCGGATGACGGTCTGTCAGTGGTACACCGCCAAGAATGATCTCGTGGATTACCGAATCGGTCCGCGGGAGACCAAGATCGAGGAATACGAGTTCGAGATCCCGGAAGGGGTAAAAGGCCCCGTAACCATCAAGGCCAATCTCTTCTACGCTCAGATCCCGAGCTCCGTGGGTGAGTTCTTCAAGCTTCCCGAGGAAGAATACAAACCCATCCTGGTCAACTCCGCCGAAGAGGTTCTCAACCTGAAATAGTGCTTGCCTGGGGGAGGTTTGAGCCTCCCCCTTAAGTTTTCCTAAGGAGGGTAGCGATGAGGTGGCTTGCAGGATTGTTGGTGGTTTTCTGTCTGGGGCTTACCACTACAGCCCTGGCCAAAATAAGTGATGCTACCGAGACGTGTATTTCATGTCACGCCTCCGTAACACCTGGCATCGTGGCCGACTGGAAAAACAGTCTTCACTCTAGGATCACACCAGCGGAAGCCCTCAAGAAAGACAAGCTCTCCCGGCGAATCAGCGCCGAAAAGGTACCAGCAAAACTGGCCAATGTGGTGGTGGGGTGTGCGGAGTGTCACACCATGAATCCCAAGACTCACAAGGACACCTTTGAGCACAACGGTTATCAGGTCCACGTCGTGGTTACTCCCAAAGACTGCCAGACCTGTCATCCAGTAGAGGTGGCCCAGTACGACAAAAACATCATGTCCCACGCCTATATCAATTTGAAGAAAAACCCCGTGTACCACAATCTCATGGATACCTCTCTGGGGCCGCAGGTCTTCAAAGACGGCAAGCTCTTCTACGAAAAATCTGACGATCTTGCCGAGGCCGACGCCTGTCTGCATTGTCACGGCACCAAGGTGGAAGTGAAGGGCTTGAAAGCGCGGGAAACGGAGCTCGGGGAGATGGAGTTTCCGGTGCTTTCCGGCTGGCCTAATAATGGTCCAGGACGCTTAAATCCTGACGGTTCTATGGGTTCCTGCAGTTCTTGCCACCCGCGGCACGCCTTCTCCATTGCCGTGGCGCGCAAGCCTTATATTTGTGCTGAGTGCCACAAGGGTCCGGACGTGCCGGCCTACAAGGTCTATATGGTGAGCAAACATGGAAACATCTTTTCTTCCACCAAATGCAAGTGGAACTTCGACGCCGTTCCCTGGACGGTGGGCAAAGACTTCACCGCTCCCACCTGTGCCACCTGCCATGCAAGCCTCCTTGTGGACCAGGAAGGAAACGTGATTGCCGAACGCACCCACCAGATGAACGACCGCAGCGCCTGGAGGATCTTCGGTCTCATCTACGCCCATCCGCACCCGAAAGATCCGGACACCACCAAGATCAAGAACAAGGCTGGCCTCCCGCTACCCACCGAGCTCACCGGAGAGCCGGTTTCGGCCTTTCTGATCGACGAGGCGGAGATGGAGGCCCGCACCGCGCGGATGAAGAAGGTCTGCTCCGCCTGCCACGCTACCAGCTGGGTGGAGGGCTTCTTTACAAGATTTGAAAAAACTATTGAGACCACCAACAAGCAGACACTGGCCGCTACCCAGATCCTCCTTGAGGCCTGGAACAAGGGGGTGGCCAAGGGGCTTCCTTCGAGCATCTTCGACGAGGCCATCGAGAAGATGTGGGTGGAACAGTGGCTCTTCTTTGCTAATTCCACACGTTTCGCCGCGGCCATGGATGGGGCCGACTACGGAGCCTTTGCCAACGGTCGCTGGTACCTCAACAAGAACCTCCAGCAGATGTCCGATTGGCTGAAGTTCTTGCTGGAGGCCAAAGGAAAGTAGACAAATAAAAAGCGGGGCCAGCTGGCCCCGCTTTTTGGTCTCAAAGAAAGCCGTTTCTATTTCTCTTCCAGAGGTTTCAGCTCGAACATGAGCTGGCCTTCCTCCACCGTATCGTTCAGCTTCACGTGGATGGCCACGATTTGAGCGTCGAAGGGCGCCACCACGGCGTTTTCCATCTTCATGGCCTCGATGTTGGCGATCTCCTCGCCCTTGTGGACGATGTCGCCCTCCTTCAGGGTGCCGCGTTCGGGGTTTCCGATCCGCCAGACGTTTCCGCTGATGGGGGCTCCGATCTGGTTGGGGCCTACGGCCTTGCGGATTTCCTTCTTCTTGGCCCGCGGCGTCTCCACGGTGTAGACCCGGGTCTTGTTGTTCACCTTCATCACCACGTGGATGACACCCTCGTGCTCCGCCCCCACGGAGACGAGCTCGATGGCGTAAGGCTTGCCGTCGAGCTCGAATTCCACCTTGTCGCCAGGCTTCTTGAGCCCTTCTCGCCAGACGTTGGTGGGTAGCACCAGCGGGGCCTGGCCGTATTCGTCGCGGAACTTGATGTATTCCACGGCGTCTTTGGGGTGCATGAGATAGAGGATGAACTCCTCCTCCGTGGGCTTGCGCTCGATCTTTTCTTCGAGTTCCTTCCGGAGTTTGTCGAGATCGTCGGGCTTTACCGTCTCAAGGGGAGATTTGTCCGTGCGCTCTTTGATCTTTTCCTGCCACTCGTCGCCAAAGGCGCTCTGGTAGACCCAGTCTGCCGGCCAGCCCTGGGGCAGACGTCCGTATTTGCCAAGGATAAGATTCTTGAAGTCTCCCGGGGCGTTGCGGAAGATGGTGAGGAGCTCTTCCCGCTCCCAAGGTTCCATCTTGTCGAGGTCCTGGTCCACCTCCTCGACGAACTTGGTGAGGAGGCGTATGAGGTGTTCCACGCCCTTTAGCCCGCGCTCCTTGGCGTACTTGTTCACCATGCCGGAGCAGGTAACCCAGGTGATCTGCGAACCCGGGGTGACGTCAAAGTACTTGACGATCCGGTTGTAAAGGGACATGACCCGCAGGATCTGCGGCATGAGATGGAGAAACCCGCCCTTTTCCGCCTGCTCGAAGGAGCTCGGGAAGGCCCCGCCGGGCATCTTGTGCTTGGTGACGTTGTGATCAAAGCCCTTGAAGGGGCTCTCGGCCCAGGCGTACTGGTTGATCCACTCACGCACTTTCTGGA
>JAADDY010000091.1 GCA_013153725.1 Thermodesulfobacteriota bacterium | reverse complement strand
GTGGTCGTAGCGGTACATGTAGAAGAAGCTTTTCACCGCCTCTACCGGGGTCATGAAATAAGGGATGCGCTCGCGAGCTAGCACCAGCTGGGCGTTCTTGACCCGGCCTTCACCCATGAAACTTGCTAGGACAGGCTTTTTGGGGAACTCCTTCTGGGCCCTCACCACGGCCCAGGCCACGTCCTCTGGCGAAGCGTGAAGGACGGGAGAGAAGATCACGAGCACACCGTCAACCTGCACATCTTTGAGCACCAGGCGCAGGGCCTCACGGTAGAGGCCAGGGGAGGCATCCGAGAGGAGATCGAGGGGATTTTGGGCCGGGCGTTTGAGAAGCTCGAAAAGCTCCTGGCGGGTTTCTTCTGAAAAGGAGGCGAGCTCACCTCTCAGCTCTCTGAGGACGTCCTTGGCGATCTTCGCTGGCCCTCCAGCGTTGGTGACGATGGCCAGGCGAGGACCCTTGGGACGGGGCTGTTTGGAAAGGCTTTCTGCGACGTAAAAGAGCTCAGAGACCTCCTTTACCTGGACGATGCCGGCCCGTTTAAAGGCGGCCTTGTAGACGCGGGCCTCGAGGGCCAGCTCTTCGAGAAGGCCCTCTCCTTTCGGGGTCCAGCCCCCGGCTTTCACCACCATCAAAGGCTTTAGTCTTGCAAAGGCCCGGGCCGCGCTCATGAACTTCCGCCCGGATTTGATCTCCTCGAGATAGACCACGATGGCCCGCGTGTTGGGGTCGAGGGCCAGGAAGTCGATGAGATCCGCGAGATCGACGTCCAACTTCTCTCCGAGAGAGACGAAGAAGCTTAGCCCCACGTTTTTGCTTTCGATCCAGTCCAGCACCGCCGCTGCGAGAGTGGCACTGTCGGAGAGAAAGGCGAGATTCCCGGAGGGGATGCGCCCAGGGAAGAGGCTCAGGTTCAGCCGCCAGGCCGGTCTTATGAACCCCAGGGTATTGGGGCCCAAAAGCCTTATCCCGGTGCGTTCGACAAAGGATTTGATCTCAAAAGAGAGCTTGGCAGCCTCTTTGGTGCGCTCTTTGTAATCCGGGCCGAGGATCATGACCGCCGGCACGCCTTTTTTACGACACTCCTCGAGCTGTGCGAGCCAGGAGGGCGGGTCCGCGGTGATGACGGCAAGATCCACGGGCCTTGGGATGCTTAAAAGGTCCGGGTAGGTCTCGATGCCGAAGACGGACTCCTGGCGCGGATTTATAGGGTAGACCGCTCCCCGAAAACCCTGCCAGACCAGATGCTTGAAGATTTCTGCCCCTCTGGTGCCCTCTTCGTCGGTGACATCGAAGATGGCCACCCTTCGGGGAGAAAAGAGGGCCTCAAGCCCCGAAATTGACATAGACCGCCCCCAAGTTTAGCTCTTTAGATGAGAAAAGAATTCTTATGTGAAGTCTGTCGCATATTTGGCGGGTTTAGACAAGTTTTTACGAGGGGGAAAGATGAAAAACAAAGAGGTGGCAGAAATCTTCCGGAAAGTGGCGGCTTTGCTCGAAATAAAGGGAGACAACCCCTACCGTATCCGGGCCTATCAGCGTGCGGCTCAGAACATCGAGGCCCTCACCGTGGACGTCGAAGAACTCGCCGCACAGGGGAAACTCGAACGCATCCCCGGCATCGGGAAAGACCTGGCCCAGAAGATCAAGGAAATCCTTGAGACCGGAACCCTGCAAAAATACGAAGAACTCAAGCGTGAAATCCCCCCCGAGCTCCTCAAGTTTCTGGAAATACCAGGCTTTGGCCCCAAGAAGGCCAAAATCGTCTATGAGAAGCTTGGCATCAAGACCATCGAGGAACTGGAGAAGGCCTGCCTGGAGCACCGTCTCTCAAAGCTCCCGGGCTTTGGCCCCAAAACCGAGGAGAACATCCTGAAGGGGATCAAGCTCCTCAAGCAGAAACGCGGCCGGCTCCCCCTGGGGCTGGTGCTGCCCTGGGCTGAGGAGATCGTGAGCCTTTTGCGCAAGAAGAGCCCGGTGGATCGGATCGACATCGCCGGAAGCATCAGACGCCGGCGTGAAACCGTAAAAGACATCGACATCCTGGTAACCTCTAAGGACCATCTCAAGGTGATGGAGGTCTTTGTCTCCCTGCCCATGGTAGAAGAAGTCATCGTGCGGGGTGAGACCAAGACCAGCGTGAGGCTCAAGCAGGGCATTCAGGTGGATCTCCGCGTCGTAGATCCGGAGTGCTACGGGGCGGCGCTCGCCTATTTCACCGGTTCCAAGGCACACAATATCCGCATCAGGGAGCTTGGGGTCCAGAGAGGGCTCAAGATCAACGAATACGGGATCTTCCGCGGGCAGGAGCGTATCGGCGGCAAGGAGGAGGAAGAGGTCTTCGCCGCGGTGGGGCTTCCCTGGATACCACCGGAACTCCGGGAAGACCGCGGAGAGATCGAAGCCGCCCTGGCCGGCAAACTCCCGAAACTCGTGGGTTACGACGAGGTGGTGGGAGACTCCCACGTACACTCCAAGTTCAGCGATGGAAGCGCCTCCATCGAAGAGATAGGGGCCTACGCCCGCAAACTGGGGCTCAAATGGGTGGGAATCTGCGACCACTCGCAGGGTTTAAAAGTCGCCGGCGGAGTTCCGATTGAAAAGATAATGGAAAAGAAAAAGGCCATCGAGGCCTTCAACAAACGCTCAAAAGACGTGAAACTCCTTTGTGGCACAGAGGTAGACATCCTCTCGGATGGTAGTTTAGATTATCCGGATGAAATCCTTGCGGAATTCGACCTGGTGATCGCTTCCATTCACAGTGGTTTCAAACAAGACGAAGAGAACATCACCAGCCGCCTCATCGCGGCCATGAAAAACCCCTTTGTGCATTGCATCGGGCACCCCACCGGAAGGCTCCTGGGAGAAAGAGAACCATACCCGGTAGATATGGACCGCCTCATAGCCACCGCCAAAGAGACCAAGACCGCCCTTGAAATAAACGCCTACTATAAGAGGCTTGACCTCAACGACATCCACACCCGGGCCGCCAAAGAAGCAGGGGTGAAGCTCCTCATCGGGACCGACGCCCATATCCCGGACCAGATGAACTATCTCCACCTGGGGGTAGCGGTGGCCCGCCGGGGCTGGTGCGAGAAGGAAGACGTCCTCAACACTCTCGATTACAAGGGTTTCAAAAAATATCTCCGCGAGATCCGTTCATGGAAGCTAAAGCAGAAAAAATCCTGAATCCGGCACGGGAAAAGACCATCTCCCTTCTCCTCTTTGGGGCGGCCCTCGTCTATCTCTACTTCCCCGTCCTCAAAGGGCTGGTCCACGACTGGTGGCACGATCCCAACTACTCTCACGGCTTTCTCCTGCCCGCCTTTTCCGCCTATCTTCTGTGGGTCAAACGGCACGAGCTGGCCCGGATTCCCCTCAAGGGCTCTTGGTGGGGGCTGATTCTGACTCTGGCAGGGCTTGCCTTGTTCCTCCTTGGATGGATTGCCGGAGAACAGTTCACCCAGAGGTTTTCCTTTCTGGTGGTGCTCTACGGCGGGATCATCTTCCTTTGCGGCTGGCCCCTTGCCAAGAAGATCTTCTTCCCGGTCTGGATAAACGTGTTGGCCATCCCCATCCCTTACATCATCTACAACACTCTCACCTTTCCGCTCAAACTTTTCGCCTCCAAGGTAGCCACTCATCTCCTCCAAATGCTGGGTTATTCGGTCTACCGCGATGGAAACATTATCGTTCTTCCCAACATGGTCCTCGAGGTGGTGGACGCCTGCAGCGGAATCCGCTCTCTGATCTCGCTCCTGGCCATCTGCAGCATCCTCGCCTATTTCATGCGTTCGAACCTCTGGCGAGTCGTCCTCATCCTGGCCTCCATCCCCATTGCCATCGGGGTGAACGTCTTGCGAGTTTTCATCACGGGGATACTTTCGTACCACTTTGGAGCCAAGGCCGCGGAAGGGTTCTTTCACACCTTTTCGGGTATACTGGTCTTTGGGCTCTCGATTCTTCTGGTCTTTGCCCTACATTTTCTGGTGGCCAAGAAATGATCAAAAAAGCCCTTCTACTCGTCGTCTTACTGTTGGCCTTTTCCCTTCTCCTTGAGGGGGTAAGCACCCAGCACCCCATTCCCCTCAAGAAATCTCTCGCCCTTTTCCCCAAAGAAATAGACGGTTTTCACTTTAAAGGGTCAAGTCGCATGAGCCCCAAGGTGGAAAAGGTCCTCGGGGTGGACGATTACATCATGTGGGATTACTGCAAGGGAAACCGGTGTGTAAGCCTCTACATCGGCTTCTTTGAGGAACAGCAAGAGGGGGCCATGATCCACTCCCCGAAACACTGCATGCCGGGAGGAGGGTGGCTTCCAACCTCTGACGAGATCATCATCATCAAGACTCCCCGAGGGGAAATTCCCGTCAACCGGTTCGTTTTGCAGAAGGGAGAGAGAAAACTCCTCGTTTACTACTGGTACCAGGGCCGGGGGCGTATCGTGGCAGACGAATACCGCGACCGGCTCTATCTCCTGTTTGACCGCCTCTTCAAGAGGCGCTCGGACGGGGCCCTGGTGCGTCTGATTACCAAAGACACTCCGGGAGCAGACGCCTTCCTCCAGGAATTCGTCAAGGCGCTGCTCCCCGTCCTGGAAGAATATCTTCCCTCTTAAGGCCAGGAGACCAGCATTTGCCTGGCGATCTCCTGAGCCTTCTCACGCCCGGCAAGAATTTCTAGCAGCTTGAAGGCGAAGGGCATCGCTGTCCCCGGGCCCTGGCTGGTGATGATGTCTCCGTCCACCACCACGGGAGCATCTTCCGGCTGGGCTCCCTTGAGCTCATCTTTGAGGCTGGGATAAATGGTGGCTTTGCGGCCTTCGAGGAGGCCGAAAGCCGCAAGCGCCCCCGGAGCGGCACAGATGGCCGCGCACTTCTTGCCCTTCTCGCGAACCCTGGTCAAGAGTTCCTTAACCCGCGGGTCTTTTTTGAGGTTTTCCACCCCGGGAATCCCTCCAGGCAAGACCACGAGATCGATCTCCTCCGGATTCAGGGCCTCGATGGTGGTGTCCGGAACAATCTTTACGTTGCGGGCACTTGGAATTGGCCCTTCTTCAAGGCCAGCGATCACCACGTCGACTCCTCCCCGACGCAGGACATCTACCACCGTGACCGCCTCCAGCTCCTCAAACCCGGGTGCCAAAAGGAGCGCTACTCTGGCCATCGTCCCCTCCTTCTTCCATGAATTTTTTGAACGAGCATAGCCTTACTTCCTTTTAACAGATTGCTTTCTTGGAAGAAACGCTTGAAGAGCGGTCCCAAAGGGACTAAACCTTATGCCCCAAAAGCAGAGAAGAGGGGAATGCCATGGACCTTTTAGGAGATTGGAAGCGCACCCATCACTGTGGTGAACTCCGGGCAGACCACATCGGCCAGGACGTCACCCTCATGGGCTGGGTCTTAAGACGCCGTGATCACGGAGGCGTCATCTTCATAGATTTGAGGGATCGCGAAGGAATCACCCAGGTGGTCTTCGAACCGGAGATCAACCCCGAAACCCACGCGCACGCTCATCGGCTGCGTGCCGAGTATTGCATTGCCATCAAGGGAAAGGTGAGAAGGCGCCCCGAAGGGATGGAAAACCCCAAAATCCCCACCGGGGAGATCGAGGTCGAAGCCTACGATCTTCGGATCCTGAACACCTCCAAGACCCCTCCTTTCCCCCTTGACGAAGAGGTGGAGGTCTCGGAGGTGCATCGCCTCCGCTACCGCTATCTCGACCTGAGACGTCCCCACATGATGGAGGCCCTGCGTTTTCGTCATCAGGTAGCCCGGGCAGCACGCCATTTTCTGGAGCAGGCGGGTTTTATCGAGGTGGAAACCCCCTTCCTCACCAAGAGCACCCCGGAAGGGGCGCGGGACTATCTCGTCCCGAGCAGACTTTACCCCGGGAAATTCTACGCCCTTCCCCAGTCGCCCCAGCTCTTCAAACAGATCCTCATGGTGGCCGGCTTTGATCGCTATTACCAGATCGTGCGCTGCTTCCGGGACGAAGATCTCCGTGCCGACCGTCAACCAGAATTCACCCAGCTTGATCTGGAGATGTCCTTCGTCACGGAAAAAGACGTGATGGATCTCCTGGAAGCCCTGGTCTGTCAGGTCTTCAAGGAAACTCTGGGCCTCGAACTCGAGCGCCCCTTCCCCGTGCTCACCTATCAGGAGGCCCTTGAGAAGTACGGCACCGACCGGCCGGACCTCCGTTTCGGGCTGGAACTCAAGACCCTCACCCCCATCTTTGAGAAGACCAAGTTCCGGGTCTTTGCCGACGTGGTCAAAAAAGGTGGCCTGATCAAAGGGCTCTGCGTGCCGGGAGATTTCTCCCGCAAAGAGCTCGACGACCTCACCGCCTTTGCCAACGAGCTTGGCGCCAAAGGGCTCGCCTGGATCAAAGTGAAAGAAAACAACGAGCTCCAGTCCCCCATCGTGAAATTCTTCGGCGAGGAAGAGATTCAGGGTCTGCTTGAAACCCTCTCCCCCTCCCCTGGAAGCACCATCTTCTTCGTGGCGGATCGGCCCGAGGTGGTGAACGAGGTCCTTTCCGAGCTCCGGGTGGAACTCGCTCGCCGGCTGAAGCTCATCCCCGAGGGAGAATTCAAGTTTTGCTGGGTGGTGGACTTTCCCCTGGTGGAATGGGACGAAGACGAGGGTCGCTTCGTGGCCATGCACCACCCCTTCACCTCCCCCAAGGAGGAAGACCTGGATCTTCTCGAAGAGGCCCCGGAGAAAGTACGTTCCCGGGCCTATGACCTGGTCCTCAACGGCATCGAAGTGGGCGGGGGGAGCATCCGTATCCACCGGCCAGATATCCAGGAAAGGGTCTTCAAGCTCCTCAAGATAAGCCCGGAGGAGGCCCGGGAAAAGTTCGGCTTCTTGCTGGAGGCGCTGGAATACGGTGCTCCACCGCACGGAGGCTTTGCCTTCGGCTTCGACCGGCTGGTGATGCTCATGCTGGGGCGCAGGAGTATCCGCGAGGTGATCGCCTTCCCGAAGACCCAGCGCGCTCAGTGTCTTCTGACCGGTGCGCCTGCTCCCGTAAGCATGACCCAGCTAACGGAGCTTCATCTGCTGCCGGGATGGGAAATTGAGAAGGAGAAAAAGTCTTAACACTTGGCAAAGGGGGCGGTTAAACTTAGCATTAATCTATGGCCGGTCGAATGATCATCGTCTCAAACCGCCTCCCGGTCACCGTCTCCAAGCGCGAAGGAAAACTTTCCTTCCAGCCCAGCGCCGGGGGGTTGGCCACGGGGCTGGGTTCCTTTTACAAAGAAACCGGTGGGGTCTGGCTGGGCTGGCCAGGAATTTCGCTGGAATCCATAAGGGGGCGGGAAGAAGAGGTCGTTGCCAAGCTTGCCGAGCTCTCCTGTAAGCCCGTCTTCCTCACCCAGCGCCAGATCGAAAACTTCTATTACGGCTTCTCGAACAAGACCCTCTGGCCCCTTTTTCACTATTTCCTGCAGTACGCCGTCTTCGACCAGAAGCTCTGGGAGGCATATCGCCGTGTAAACCGCCAGTTTTGCGAAGCGGTCCTCGAAGAAGCAGATGAAGACAGCACCATCTGGGTGCACGACTATCAGCTGCTCCTGCTTCCGGGACTTTTGCGGGAGAAGCTCCCCAAGGCCACCATCGGCTTCTTCCTCCACATCCCGTTTCCGTCTTTTGAGATCTTCCGGGTTCTGCCCTGGCGGGAAGAGCTCCTGAAAGGTCTCCTGGGGGCGGATCTCATCGGCTTCCACACCTACGATTATGTAAGGCACTTCGTGAGTTCGGTAAGGAGAATCCTCGGTTACGAACACCACTTGGGCCTCATCTCCACGGAGAGCCGTGTCCTGCGGGTAGACGCCTTCCCCATGGGGATCGACTACGAAAAGTTTGCCCACAGTGCGGAAAGAAAAGAGGTCAAGCAGGAGATCAAACGTATCCGCCGCCGGGTGGGAGACCGCAAGGTCATCCTTTCGGTGGACCGCCTGGATTACACCAAGGGAATCGCCCAGCGGTTGCGAGCCTACGATCAGCTCCTGGAGCGCTACCCGGAATACCAGGAAAAGGTGGTGCTAATCCTGGTGGCGGTGCCCTCTCGCACCCGGGTGGAACACTACATGTTGCTCAAAAGAGAGGTGGACGAACTCATCGGCCGCATAAACGGCCGGCACGGGGGCTTTGGCTGGACCCCGATCTGGTATCTCTACCGCTCCCTCCAGTTTCCTACCCTGGCGGCCCTCTACAACATCGCTGACGTGGCCCTGGTGACCCCCTTCCGGGACGGGATGAATCTCATCGCCAAAGAATACGTGGCCACCACGCCGGCGGATCACGGGGTTCTCGTGCTTTCTGAAATGGCCGGGGCAGCTTCCGAACTCGGGGAGGCCCTGATCATCAACCCTTACAACCTCAACCAGATGACCGAGGCCATGCGAGAGGCGCTTGAGATGAGCCCGGAAGAGAAGAGCTCTCGCAACCACTACATGAAATACCGCCTGAGACGTTACGACGTCCATCGCTGGGCCCACGAATTCGTCGACAAACTGCGAGAGATAAAAGAACTACAGCAGGAATTCGTGGCCCGCAGCGTAACACCTGAGATCCTGGCCCGGATGAAAGAAGATTTTCGCAAGGCCCGGAATCGGATCGAATTCCTGGACTACGATGGCACCCTGGTGGGGTTTGCCTCCCGCCCGGAAGCTGCTCGCCCCGACGAAGAGCTGCGAACGATCTTGAGAAGACTCGCCGAATTGCCGAATAACGAAGTAGTCGTTATTAGTGGTAGAGACAAGGAAACCCTTGAAAGATGGCTGGGAGACTTGCCCATCAACCTGGTAGCTGAACACGGGATCTGGGTGAGGGAACCCGGCAAGGGCTGGGAGATGATCGAGCCCCTGAGCACCGACTGGAAAGAGGCCATAAGGCCCATCATGGAAAGCTTTGCCGATCTCACCCCCGGGGCCTTCATCGAGGAAAAAGACTACGCCTTGGTCTGGCATTACCGCCGGGCAGATCCAGAACTCTCCGCGGTCCGGGCGCGGGAACTAAAAGACGCCCTTTACGACATCACCCAGAATCTTGACCTGGCTGTCCTTGAAGGGAACAAGGTCATCGAGGTAAAACCCATCAATGTCAACAAAGGGCGAACGGCAAGGTACTTCCTGGAGCGCAAAGACTATGATTTCATCCTTGCGGTGGGAGACGACTGGACAGACGAAGACCTCTTTGAAGCCATGCCGGAAGAGGCCTACACCATCAAGGTGGGGTTTGGGGTCTCCCGGGCCAAGTATCAGGTCCAATCCTATCGCGAGGTAAGAAAAATCCTGCAAGAGTTGGCAAAAGAAGATGCCTGAAGAAATCCTCTTCCATGTCAAAGATTGTGCCCTGGTCTCCATTTCGACTGGTATCAAAGCCTACATCCTGACCGAGCTTCTGGACCATCTCCGCGAAGTCGAGGTGGGGTGTCTCTACTACCATTTCTGTGCCCGGAAACTGCGGCCCTCCTTTGACCACCCGGAATTCCACAACGATTTCGCCGCCTGGGTCCACCGGGACCTTCACGATTGGGTCCTGGCGGAACGTTTGAACCTCATTGCACCTTACGAATTCCACGATTTTGAAGAATTGCGGGAAGAGCTCCTCAACGTGCTCGAAGAGCGTTTCGACGAGAGTTTTGACCTGCCTTGGAGAAAAGCCGAAAAGCCTTTCTATTTCGTAAAGAGCCAGATAGTGGTGATCGATACGGGGCAAAGATTGGCGCACCCGCGGGAACTCCGGGAGATAGTACCGAAACTCTCACAGGGAAGCATTTTTTATCATTTCATCGATGCCAGGCGCCGCACACCCAACCGGGTAGACGACTTTCGGGCCTGGCTTTCGGCCTTTTCTCCGGTTTACGACGATCTCGCTGTGCGTTTGGCTGCCATTGATCCGTATTTTCTGACTCTTACGGAAATAAGAGAGCAATTAGCCGCGGTCTTCGAAGACTATTTCGAGGAAAACCATGAATAACGACCTCTTAGCACGCTACGAAAACATCGTGGGCCCCGATGTCGTAGAGCAGCTGCGCCAAATGGCTTCTCGCCTCAAAGAGGCCAGGGTACTTCACGTAAATTCCACACGCTATGGTGGTGGAGTGGCGGAAATCCTGCGCAGTATGGTGCCCTTGATGGAAGCCCTGGGGCTTTCGGTGAGGTGGGAGGTCATCTCCGGCGACGACACCTTCTTCCAGGTGACCAAGTCTTTCCACAATGCACTCCAGGGGTTCCCCATCGAGTTCACCGAAAAGGCCATCAAAATATATGAGGAGAACAACCGCAAGGAGTTTGAGAAACTCGAAAAGTTTCTGCGAGAGGCCGATTTCGTCTTCATCCACGATCCTCAGCCGGCCTTTCTCATCAAGTTCATGCCGGAGAGGAAGAATCGCTGGATCTGGCGCTGTCACATAGATCTTTCCCGCCCATACCGGCCGGTCTGGCGCTATCTGAAGAACATCGTGGTGGATTACGATGCGAGCATCTTCTCCATGCCGGATTTCACCCAGCCCTTACCACAACCGCAATACATCATTCCCCCGAGCATTGATCCTCTCACGGAAAAGAACATGGAACTTCCTCCAGAGGAAATCAAATCCGTCTACGACCGTTTTGGCCTCGACCCGGCCAAACCCATCGTGCTCCAGGTCTCCCGCTTCGATCGCTTCAAAGATCCGGTGGGCGTAATCAGAGCAGCCCTTCTGGCCATGAAGTTCCTGCCCTTTCAGCTGGTTTACGCCGGAGGTGGGGCGGCAGACGATCCGGAAGGGGAGATCGTCTATCAGGAGGTGCTGGCGGCGGCCAAAGACCATCCAGACATCCACATCCTGTACCTTCCTCCGGATGCCCATCGCACCATCAACGCCCTCCAGCGGGCAGCCCAGGTGGTCCTCCAGAAATCCATCAAAGAAGGGTTTGGGCTCACCGTAACCGAAGCCATGTGGAAGTACAAACCCGTAATCGGGGGCGACACCGGCGGGATCAGGCTCCAGGTGGTCAACCATCACACGGGTTTTTTGGTCCACACTCCTGAAGGGGCGGCCCTGCGAATCCGGTATCTTCTCTTCTACCAGGACAAGTGCTACGAAATGGGGCAAAAGGCTCACCAGTTCGTGAAAGAAAACTTCCTCATCACCCGCCACGTGCGGGACTATCTCTCCTTAATGCTGGCCTTCGTTTGCGGAAACGGGGAGCGCATCGAGCTCGAGGCCCTTTAGGCGGTTCTTGGCCATGCGGTAGGCCAGCCTGATGGCGGCAAGGAGGCTCTTTTCGCTGGCGATCCCCTTACCGGCAATATCATAAGCCGTCCCGTGATCCACCGAAGTCCGCACGATGGGAAGCCCGAGAGTCACGTTTACGCCGTCTTCGAAATGGAGAAGTTTGAAGGGTATGAGCCCCTGATCATGATAGAGGGAGACCACCAGGTCGAATTCTCCTTTAGCCGCCCGGTAAAAGAGACTGTCGGCCGGATAAGGCCCGGAAAGGGGAAGCCCTTGCCTTTGGGCCTTTTTCACCGCGGGGACCAAGATTTCTTCCTCCTCGTTGCCAAAGAGCCCTCCTTCGCTGGCATGGGGATTCAAGGCTGCCAGGGCCATTCTGGGCTGCGAAAGGCCGAGATCCTTTCGCAAAAAATCATGGGCCAGGCGGCTTACCTCTAGCAGGCGTGCCACCGAAAGAAGCCCGGGGACGTCTTTCAGAGGCACATGAATGGTGGCCAAAACGATGGAAAGCCTCTCCCCGTAAAAGGCCATGGCCACCTTTTGGGCTCCGGTCAGGGCGGCGAGCATCTCGGTATGACCCGGGTAAGGCTCCCCGGCCATCTTGAGCGCCGCCTTGCTTATGGGGCAGGTAACAAGGCCGTCTAACTCGCCAGCCAGGCAGCGGCGCACACCCTCTTTGATGTAACGCACCATGGCGGAGGCCGTCTCCGGAGCGGGGTTTCCGGGATTATAAGGAAGGGAAGAAAGAGAAATCACGTTTGTTGCACGGGGAAGACCGAGCCTCTCTGCCGCCTCAGACAGGAGATTCTCGTCCCCCAAGATGGTAAGCTCCAGATCTTCTGGAAAAGGGTGCCCCAGGGCCTTGAGGACGATTTCCGGCCCGACGCCTGCCGGGCATCCCAGAGTTATCCCGAGACGAACCTTAGAGGTAATAGTAGAGCCTCCTTTGGTGGACACGGGTCTTGAGTTTCCCCTCTTTCACGAGCTGCTGAAGCAATCCCAGAGTGGCCTTGAAGTCGCAGGAGAGGGCCTCTGAGATCTCTTCGGAGGGGCAAGGGCGACGCGAAACCAGGGCGAGGATCTCTTCCTCCTTCGGCGCGCGCCTTCCGCCCTTCTTTTCCAGGGCCTCTCGCGAGATCACCTCTGCCTGCGGGGTGAAAAGGGCCGCGAGCTCCTCGAGTTTTTCTAGAGGGAGGGCCCGGGCTTCCGGATAAGCGGGAGGACGATCGATGGTATTGAGCTGTACCCGGTCCGGGGCAATCTCTTTTACAGCAGAGGTGAGGGCTTGAAGCTCCTCTTCGGTGTCGTTGACACCTGCCACCAGCATGATCTCGAGCCACATCTCACCGGAAAACTCTTCTCTCAAAGCCTTCAAGCCTGCGATTATTCTGGCAAGGCTCAAGCCTTCAACCGGGCGATTCAAGCGCTTGAAGGTTTCCTCCCTCCCCGCGTCCAAAGAAGGAAGGATGATATCGCAGGCCCTGACAGCCTCGCGCACCTCCTTCTGCCAGAAGAGAGAGGAGTTGGTGAGGAGGCAGAGGGGCCGATCCGTAAGCTCTCTCGCAAAGGTGAGGAGCTCTCCGAGCTCGAGGTGCAAAGTGGGCTCTCCAAGGCCCGCAAAGGTGAGGACCTCAAAATGAAGTTCCGGGTCCTTTAGCTTTTGGCGCAAGGCCTCCTTAACCTCTGCGGTGGGGCGGTAGATCCTGCGCTCCAGGGTGTGAATTTTGGTGGGGCCGATCTCGCAATAGAGGCAATCGAAAGAACAGGCCTTGGGGCTTCCCAGGGGATCAACCCCCAGGGAGAGCCCCAGGCGCCGAGATTTGACCGGGCCGAAGACCGCCGAGGGAAACTTCATCGTTAAGGCTTGGGGGCCATCATTTGCATGGTGTGTCGGGCCACGATGTCCTTCATGTTCAGATAAGCCTCACGAGCCTGGTTGATATACTCCATGAAGCAGGGGAGCTCTTCGAGATATAGGGCCTGTGGACCATCGCAGAGGGCCTTTTCTGGTACCGGATGAAACTCCACCAGGACCATGTTGGCCCCGGCAATGACCCCCTGAGCAGCCACATGATAGATATCGCGGATACCATCAGGGGCCTTCACCCTGGAACCGATGGGGTGCGAAGGATCTACACAGACCGGAAGCTTCGTAAGGCGCTTGATCACCGGCACGTGACCAAAGTCTACCAGGTTTCGATGGGGTTCTCCGAGGTGCGTCCGCACCCCCCGCAAACAGAAGATAATGTTGTGGTTGCCTTCGCTTGCGATGTATTCGCAGGCGTTCAGGCTTTCTTCGATCGTAAGCCCCATCCCGCGTTTGTAGAGCACGGGAAACTCTTGCTGGTTCCCCACCGCCTTGAGCAACTCGAAATTCTGGGCGTTGCGGGTGCCAATCTGAAGCATGACCCCGGTGGGGTGACCGGTCTTTTCAAGGGCTTCCCAGATCTCCTCTATGTGATGCGGGGCGAGAACTTCCATCGCAATGACCGCGATGTCGTACTTGCCGGCAAGTTCGAAGAGCCAGGGGAGGCATTCCTTGCCGTGGCCCTGGAAGTCGTAAGGGGAGGTGCGAGGTTTGTAGGCTCCCATGCGAGCGGTGCGGATGCCATTTTCTTTTAGGGCTTTGAAGATGGCCTCGGTGTTCTCTTTGGTGTCCACGGCACAGAGCCCCACAAAGACGTGAAAGGAGTTCTGATCGAAATGGAGCCCCTTGTAATCGAAACCGATGGGTTCCAGGTCACCGTGGCGCCCAATCTGACGGTACTTCGCCGAGATTCGGATGGCCTTCTCCACCCCCGGTAAACTCTGGATGACCTCAACGGGGACCTTTCGTGTATCACCTATGAGGTGAATCTCCACCACCTTGCGGGTGATACCCTGATATTCCGCTATGTGTGTCCGTACCCCCTCAAACTGGGAGAGATACTTCATGAGAACTTGATATTCGGGACTTTCCGGCGTAACATCAGGTTTCAAAATGATGATCATCGAAAACCACCTCCAGAAAAGCTTTTAAATTGGCATTGTAACTCTCCCTCTTTGCTTTGCAATTAATCTCCCTTGGTCTCAAAAACGTTAAAAAGTCTTTGATTTTTAAGAGACCCTCATATAGAATGCTTTTGACTTGAAAAACATTTTAGGAGGGAGGAGATGCAGGAACTGATTGTAGCCTTGAAGGTCTATCTTTTAGCCAAAGCTCCGCAGATCATTGGAGCTTTACTGGTTCTCATTATAGGGTTTTGGCTCTCCAAGAGAATCGCCAACTTCTTCGGCAGAATCTTCGATCGTAAAGGAATCGATCCTACTTTATCGAACTTTTTGCGTGGTCTCATTTATTACGCCTTAATAGTTGTAGTTCTCATTGCAGCAGCAAGTCAGTTAGGAATCAACACCACGTCTTTCCTTACTATCCTTGGTGCCTTGGGCTTGGCTATCGGCTTGGCCCTCAAAGATTCCCTCTCGAACATCGCTGCCGGAGTGATGCTTATCCTCTTTCGGCCTTTTAAAGTGGGCGACGCGGTGACTGTAGCCGGCGTTACCGGCGGGGTACAGATGATCGGTCTTTTCAACACCATCTTGCACACTCCGGACAATCAAAAGGTCATCGTACCCAACAGCAAAATTCTGGGCGACATCATCACCAATATCACCGCCAACGATACCCGCCGGATCGATCTCGTGGTGGGGATAAGCTACGAAGACGACATCGACAAGGCCAAAGCCATCCTCTGGGAACTGGCGGCTAAAGACCCGCGCATCCTGAAGGATCCTGCCACCACCATTGCGGTGGCCGAACTTGCGGACAGTTCCGTAAACCTGGTCTTTCGGCCCTGGGTGAAGACCAGCGACTACTGGGCTGTGCGCTTTGACCTCACCGAAAAGATCAAGAAAACCTTTGACCAGGAAGGAATCAGCATCCCTTATCCGCAACAGGACGTGCATCTCTTTGTGGAGAAAGGCGCGGAGAAGGCCTCTTAAGGCCCTTAAATTCTCTCTGGAAAGCGTTTAAAATGTGCCAAACGGCCATTTTAGGCGCAGGAGGGATCCTTTCATGGCAGGACTTGACAAAAAGAAGGCCATTGAGGCTGCAATTTCACAGATAGAGCGCCAGTTCGGGCGCGGGATGATAATGCGCCTGGGAGAGGCGCCCAAAATAAGGGATGTCGCCGTCATCCCGAGTGGTTCCCTGGGCCTTGATATTGCCACCGGAATCGGCGGCATCCCCAAAGGCCGCATCACCGAGATCTTCGGGCCGGAATCTTCCGGAAAGACGACCCTTGCGTTGCACGTCATCGCGGAGGCCCAGAAAGACGGCGGCACCGCCGCCTTTATCGATGCCGAGCACGCCCTCGACGTCCATTACGCTCAGAAGCTTGGCGTTAACGTGGATGACCTCCTGGTATCCCAGCCGGATACCGGAGAACAGGCCCTTGAGATCGCCGAGGTCCTGGCTCGCAGCGGCGGGGTGGACGTCATCGTGGTGGATTCGGTGGCGGCTCTCGTGCCCCAGGCTGAAATAGAAGGGGCCATGGATGACGTCCAGGTAGGGCTTCAGGCGCGTCTCATGTCCAAAGCCATGCGAAAGCTCACCGCTGCCATCGCCCGCACGGGAACAGCCGTGGTCTTCATTAACCAGATTCGCATGAAGATCGGGATGGGCGGCTACGGAAGCCCTGAAACCACTCCCGGAGGAAACGCGCTCAAGTTTTACGCCAGCCTCCGGCTCGATATTCGCCGCATTGGCACCATCAAAGACGGCGGCGAACCCGTTGGCAACCGGGTAAAGGTCAAGGTGGTCAAGAACAAGATGGCCCCACCCTTCAAAGAGGCCGAATTCGACATCTACTACGGCGAAGGAATCTCCAGATATACCGAACTTCTGGACCTCGGGGTCAAGATGGGCATCATCGACAAGAGCGGAGCCTGGTACTCCTATCAGGGAGAACGCCTGGGCCAGGGGCGAGAGAACGTAAGACGTCTCCTTCAGGAGAAGCCCGAACTTGCCGCTGAAATCGAGGCCAAGATTCGGGAACTGGCCGGTCTACCTTCCAAGAAAGAAGCCACGGAAACCGCCGAAGCCCATGCCGGATAATCCCCTGAAAGCCTTGCGTTTCCTGGTGATAGGAGACGTAATGCTTGATCGCTACTTCTGGGGAGACGTGGAACGCATCTCCCCGGAAGCTCCGGTGCCGGTCTTCAATTTGCGTTACATCACCAAAACCCTGGGGGGAGCCGCCAACGTGGCCAACAATCTCCGGGGGCTCAGGGCCCAGGTGGAACTTTCCGGCCTCATCGGCGCCGACCAGGAAGGAGAGGAGTTTCTCTCTCTTCTGCGGGAGAAGGAAATCGGGGCCTCCTGTCTGGTAAAAGAAGATGGCCGCCCCACCACGGTCAAAACGAGAATCATCGCCTCCTCGCAGCAACTCTTGCGCATCGATGCCGAGGACCGCTCTCCCCCCAGAGAGGAAACCACGGAACGCCTGAAGGAAAATCTGCAAAGAATGCTTCCCGACATAGACGGATTAATCCTTTCGGATTACGCCAAGGGGCTCTTCCTGAAAGACGGCTTTTCCAACTGGCTCATCGAAGAAGCCCGCAAACAGGGCCTCATCGTGATGGTGGACCCCAAGGGTCTTTCCTGGGAGCGGTATCGCGGGGCCACCTGCGTTACTCCCAATCTCAAAGAGCTGAAAGAGATAGCTCAGGCCGAGGGGCTTTTTGCGAGAGATATGGGCACCGTTTGCGAACACCTCTGTCGGAAATATGATTTCTCTTTCATGCTGGTCACCATGGGGGCGGAGGGCATCTATCTCCATCATCCCGAGATAAAGAGACGTTTCCCCGCTGAAGCCCGGGAGGTCTACGACGTCTCCGGGGCCGGGGATACCGTCATCGCCACGGTGAGCGCCTTCTATACCGCCGGATTCCCGCTGGAAGAAGTGGTCACCCTGGCCAACAAGGCTGCCGGGGTGGTGGTCGGAAAAGTGGGCACCCAGCCCATTCTGTGGGAGGAAATTGCAGATTATCTCTAAACCTCGTTGACGAACCTCTCCTTTTCTTTTATAGGATTAGCGCATCTTTCTTGAACGAGGAGGGAAACGATGGCCAGACACAAGAAGATCGAAAGAATGCGCGAGATCGAAAGACGGCGTCGTCGCCGGGCAAAACTCGCCAAGTTGCGGGCCAAGGGCCTCTTTCCGCGCCCGGAGGGCTATGACCCGCGGGTATATCCTTACGTGGCCTACGCCGTAGCCAAGGGCATCATGACGCTTGAAGAAGCCCTCCAGAAGCTCGAGGCAGCCAAAATAGAGGGCTCTTCTTAACGGGCACGCTCTATCAGGCAAAGCATTTCCCGCACCGCATCTTTCATTCCCACCATGATGGCCCGGGCCACGATGGCGTGCCCGATGCTGAATTCTTCTATCTCCGGAATGGCAGCCACCGGAGAGATGTTTCCGTAGTGCAACCCGTGGCCGGCGTGTACTTCGAAACCCAGATCCCGGGCCACCCGGGCCGCTTCTTCCAGCCGCACAAGTTCAAGCTCTCTTTCTTCCGCCCCTTTGGCCTCGGCGTAGTTGCCGGTATGAAGCTCGACGATGTCAGCCCCGGTTTTGGCCGCGGCCTTGAGCTGGGCGGGGTCCGGGTCGATGAAGATGCTCACCTTGAGCCCGGCTTCTTTTAAATCCTCCACCACCTCCCGCACCTTTGCCGTTCGGCCCCTGACCTTGAGCCCTCCTTCGGTGGTAATCTCCTGCCTCCTCTCCGGCACCAGCGTCACCTGATCCGGACGAATCTCCTTGGCAATCTTGATCATCTCCTCCGTAGCAGCCATCTCCAGGATGAGCTTGGTCTGGACGACCTCTCGCAGAAGACGCACGTCCCGGTCCTGGATGTGCCGTCGGTCTTCTCGCAAATGCACCACGATCCCGTGAGCCCCTCCGAGCTCGGCCAGCACCGCGGCGTGGACGGGGTCGGGATAATCTACCTTGCGGGCCTCTCTCACCGTGGCCACATGATCAACGTTAACCGCCAACTTTGCCGGCATATATTCCCTCCTTCGCACAAAGTTTATGGTCTTGCGCCCTCTCGGGCCCAGCAATTTCGTAAGGAGATCTAGTTCCTTCCTGACCATCAGCCAGGCGGCGTAACGCCCTCTTTCGTGTTCGTGCCCCAAAAGGTGTAAAAGACCGTGCAGGGCCAAAGCAAGAAGATAATGCCGGAAAGGAAGGCCATATTCCTCGGCCTCTCTCCGGGCTGTTTCTATCGAAAGCAAGACATCCCCCAGGACCTGCGGTTGAATCCCGGCGAAAGGACCTTCTCTTTGCGAAAAAGAGATGACGTTGGTGGGGTAGGGTCTCCCAAGGTACTCCGTGTTGTAGGCGGTTATCTGCTCGTCATCGAGGAGGATAAAGGTGGCTTCCTTTTCCGGGATGCCTAGGGCCACAAGGGCCTCTTCGAGCTTCTTCCGCAGCCAGGCCCGCGGGACCGGGAAAGCCTGTTGGTTTAAGATCTCTACCGGCATCCTAAGAAAAGTTTGATAGTGAAAAGGGCGGAAGAAGGCAAGGCCTGTTTTGGCCCTTTTAGGAAGATTTTGAACCCCTTTGTGGCCAAAGGGCGGCCAGCCGTTCTTTAAATCTCCTCTCAAGGCCGCTCTCTTTGGGGCGATAGTAAGAGCGGCCCTTTAATTTTTCGGGGAGATAATCCTGTTCCACAAAACCACCTTCAAAATTGTGGGGATAACGATATCCCTTTCCGTAACCAAGCTTCCGCATCAAAGCGGTTTCGGGATTTCTCAGATGAAGTGGCACGGGGAGGGCCCCGTGACGTTTGACATCTTCTCTGGCCGCCTCTAGCGCCCGGTAAGCAGTATTACTTTTGGGAGCCAGAGCGACGTATATTACGGCCTCTGCCAGGGCAAGCTCCCCTTCGGGGCTCCCCAGAAACTCGTAGGCCTCCTTGGCTGCCAGGGCGATCTGAAGGGCCTGTGGATCAGCAAGCCCCACGTCCTCAGCCGCCGCTGCCACCAGACGCCGCAAGATCACAAGGGGGTCTTCTCCGGCCTCAAGCATTCTTACCATCCAGTAGAGCGCGGCATCCGGGTCGCTGCCCCGCAAACTTTTGTGAAAGGCCGAGAGGAGATTGTAATGTTCCTCCCCGGCACGGTCGTAAAGGAGGGCCCGTTCCAGACCAATTTCCTTCAGGAGTTCGCTGGTAAGCTTTCTGACCCCCTCTTCTTCGGGGGCCACATCGGCCAGTGCCTCAAGGAAATTGAGAGCTACTCTAGCATCCCCCTGGGCCGCCTCTGCCAGGGCTTCAAGCACGCCCTCTTCGACTTCGATCTGCATTTCGCCCAAACCCTTCTTGTCATGGAGGGCTCGTTTGAGAATGGTGAGAAGTTCTTCTTTTCTCAGGGGCTTAAGAGGCAGGACTCTCGCCCGCGAAAGGAGAGGGGCAATAACTCGAAAGGACGGATTCTCCGTGGTGGCACCGATCAGAATAACCTTTCCCCTCTCCACGAAAGGGAGGAGAAAATCCTGCTGGGCCTTGTTGAAACGGTGGATTTCGTCGATGAAAAGCACCGTCTTTCTGGCAAGACGGGCATTTTTCTCCGCTTGCTTGAGGGCCTCTCGGAGTTCCTTGATCCCGGCTTCCACCGCCGAGACGACGATAAAACCCGCCCCGATCTCGCGGGCCAAAAGAAGTGCGAGCGTGGTCTTTCCACAACCCGGAGGCCCCCACAGGATGAGAGAGGGCAGCTTCTTTTGAGAGAGCGCCCGCGAGAGAAACTTTCCCGGGCCGAGAAGGTGCCCCTGACCAACAAACTCTTTGAGATTCCTGGGTCTTAAACGTTCGGCAAGGGGTGGACGAGGAGCAAAAAGCCCTTTTTCCACTTATCCCGCTCTTTTACGAGATTTGCGCTTCTTCTCGGCCAAAAAGAGACGGGTAAAGCAAAAAGTACAGAGTGAGGTGATGAGATTCCAGGAAAACAACATAAAGAGAAGTGCCGAACCCTTCATTTTCTCCTCCGTCTCTTATCCTGAAAATACACCAGAAAACAGAAGACCGCCATGATGGCCACCAAGATCTCCCGTGTTACCCAGGAAGTCCACCTGCTCTCCATGAGATAGCCCGGAAGGATGGTAACCACCCACCAGACCGTGATGAGGAAAAGGAAGGCCGGGGTGACGTAGCGCATGATGTAGAAGAAAAGGCGCGGCAACTTGATGTAGCCGCCTCGGTTGATTTCGGCCCAGGCCTGAGAGGGATTGAAAGCCCAGAAGAAGATGAGCACCTCGCAGAGGGCAAACACCACCACAAAGAAGGTGCCGGCCCAGAAATCCATCTCGTCCAAAGCGCCTGCCAGGAAAACCGCCACGTGAGCCACGAAGAAGAGGACAAACATCGTTGAGAGCACCGCTAGACGGCGCTCCATCTTGAACTCGTCCTCGAGAAAGGCGATCACAGGCTGGGTGATGGCCACCGAGGAGGTAAGCCCCGCAAAAAAGAGAAGGATGAACCACAAAAAGCCAAAGAATTGGCCGAAGGGAATGTTGGCGAAGATGGCCGGCAAACTCACGAAGGCCAAGTTAAACGCGCCGCTCGCGGCGATGGTCTGGGCCGCTGCTACCCCGAAGAAGGCTGCCGCCGCCGGGATGGCGATGGACCCTCCCAGCACCACCTCCGCCAATTCGTTCAGCGAAGATGCCGTAAGGGCGGAAAGGGTTATGTCGTCGTTGCGCTTGAGATAGGAAGCGTAGGTGATGATGGCCCCGAAACCCAGACTCAATGTAAAGAAGACCTGCCCCGCAGCCGCCAGCCACACCTTGGGGTTGGCCAGCTCCGACCATTTCGGCTCCCAGAGGAAGTTGAGCCCTGCCACCGCAGAGCCGTGGGAGGTCTCAAGGGTGAACACCCTTATCATCAAAACTATCGCAAAGAAGAAAAGAAGCGGCATCGCCACTTTGGCAAGTCTCTCTATCCCCCCGGAGATTCCCTTGATGAGGACGTAGACATTGAGCCCCATGGTAATCAAAAGGAAGATGTAAGCCTTAAGACTTGGATGATAAAAATCCCCCTCCCCCATACCGGTATAAGAATTGAGAAATTCTTTGAAGGGGGCGAGATAGACCTCCGGAGAGGCCGAAGCCGCAGACACCTTGGGAAGCATCCCGAAGAGAGACATTACCGCGTAGCCCAGAGTCCAGCTTTCGATGTAGACGTAGTAACAGGAGACCACAAAGGGAACGAAAAGACCCAGGACCCCGATATACTTCGCCACCGGATGCTGCCAGAGGAGGCGAAAGATGGCAGGAGTGGTTCCGTGCCCCCTCACACCACCGTAGCGCCCGATGGCCCATTCTACCCACATGAGCGGGATGGCGATGAGGACGAGGGAAATCATGTAGGGTATCATGAAGACCCCGCCACCGTTTTGGGCCGCCTGGGTGGGAAAACGCAAGAAATTCCCCAGCCCTACGGCGTTTCCGGCCATCGCCAGAATGAGACCTATCCGTGTCGCCCAACGTTCACGATTAGGCATCTCTCAGCTCCTCAGAGAAACTTTAGCGCTAACTAGTAGTAGAGGAGATCTCTATAATCAAGCCTTTTTATCGCTCAGAGAAGGAGAAGCCTTCTCTCGGGGCGGCGGCGATCAAGGGGTAGTAAGAGCTCAAAAATCGTGGGCTGGTAAGTATTCACCACCTGGATTTGCCCGGAGAGTTCTTCGGCAATGCGAGAGGCTAGCGTAAGCCCCATGCCGAAGTGCCCCGGTTTGGTGGTGAAGAAAGGGTTAAAGATAAAGGAGAGAGTGTCTACCTTGAGACCTTCACCCTGATCCTCCACGGAAAAAGAGATCTGCTTCTCGTCACCACGGACCCTAAAAAGCACCGGTTGCGTCTGCCCCGCAGCCTGATGGGCCTCGAGAGCGTTTTGAATGATCTCCCCCAGGGCCTCCACCAGAAGTTCCGGATCGGTATAAAAAGCCGGCAAGAAAACGGGGTAATCCATCACGAGTTCGGGCCTCTCACCAGTTATCTCCAAACGATAGCGGGCTTCAAGAGGTTCCATGACTTCTTTTATCTCCACCGGGCGAAAACGTGGAGTGGGAAGGAAAACGAAACGCTCCAGGGCCTGAAGCAGGTGTTCCAACCTTTCGCACTGGTAAACCAGCGCCGAAGCATACTCCCGGGCCCTTTCAGGATGCTCCTTGAGCCTCCGGGCCAGACCTCCCACCACCAGAATGGGATTTCTTATGTGATGGGAAATGTCTGCCAGCATCCGGCCCAAAAAGGCCAGGTGTCTCGCCTCCTTGAGCGACCGCTCGAGCTCCTTGAGATGCGCGACGTTTTGAAAGGTAAAGACCACAAAAGGTTCCGCACCTTGCGGCTCGTAACGGAGAAAATGCATCTGGGCCACAAAACCCTCTCCTCCTCGCGGCACCAGAAAACCCTCTCCCTCATAGACCCCTTCCTTCTTGAGAAAAGCCATGATATTGCGCCAGAAAAGACGCCGATCTTGCTCCTCGAAAAACTGTTGGAGATTCTTTCCTTCCAGCTTTTCTTCGTAGAGAAGATCTCCTGCCTGGCGGTTGGCATAGAGGATCTCGCCTTCCAGGGTAAGGAGCATCACCCCGGCTTTTACCAGATCAAGGATGTTGACCAGATGGGGAATAGTCCAAAAATCTTTTGCTCTTTGGGGCTCCATCCCGACCTCTTTTTTTAGTCTTTCACAGAAAGTAATTCCTTTCTAGGAATTTTTTCGGCTTTTTCCCAAAAAATAAAAAAGGCCCGCCAAAGCGGGCCTTTAAATCAAATTTTTCCTGAGATTCTTTGGAAGTCTAGGAAGGCTTCTCTTCGGTCTTCTCTTCGGTTTCCTCGGAAGTGGCCTCAGAAGAGGATTCTGGTTTTTCTTCCGGGGTTTCAGATGTGGTTTCTTCCTGTCCAGCTTCGGCCTCAGACTCTGTCTCTGCAGAGGCTTTGACTTCTTCCTGAGAGGCGGCCTCTTCGGCGGCGGCTTCTTCTGCTTCCGCAGAGGCTTCCTCAGCAGCCGCGGCTTCCACGGCCTCCTTCTCTTCCGTTTCCGCAGTTCCGGCTTCCGCCGCTTCGACCTTCGGCGCTTCAGCCCGGGCCTCCTCCTCGGCCTTTACCTTCCTGGGAGAACGTTTGTGCTCCAGCTTATCTGTAACCAGTTCGATGAAGACCATCATGGCCGCGTCTCCACGGCGCGGGCCGATGCGAACGATTCGCGTAAAACCACTCTGGCGATAGGCGTAGCGGTCTTTTATTTCCGAAAAAAGCTTCCTTATAACAGCCTTGTCCGGCAGGATGGAGAGAGCTTGCCGCCGCGCCGCGAGATCCCCCCGCTTGGCCAGCATGATCATCTTGTCCGCCAGACGCCGAAGTTCTTTGGCCTTCGCTTCGGTGGTCTTGATTCTTTCGTGCACAAAAAGGGCCATCAAAAGATTGCGCAGGAGCGCTTGGCGATGCTCCCACTTACCAACCAGTCTTCTGCTTCTTTTCCTGTGCCTCATGGCTGCGTCTCCTACTGTGCTTCTTGAGCTTCCTCAGGGGGCTTCCAATCAGGAATTTCCATCCCGAAGGAAAGACCCATCTTTTCTAGCACCTTTTTGAGTTCGTTCAAGCTTTTCCGCCCGAAATTCTTGGTTTTGAGCATTTCAGATTCGGTCTTCTGTACGAGCTCCCCAATATACCGGATGTTGGCATTTTTCAAACAGTTAGCCGAGCGCACGGATAACTCGAGCTCATCAATGCGCTTATCGAGATATTTGTAGTATTCCGGCTTTTGTTCCTCTTCCGCAGGCCTTTCGGCTTCCGTCTCCTCTTCGGCAAAGTTGATAAAGACCGTCAGCTGGTCTTTGAGGATCTTGGCTGCGTAGGCCATGGCGTCCGCAGGCTCCACGGTGCCATCGGTCCAGATCTCCATCACCAGACGGTCGAAATCGCTGCTGCGCCCCACGCGGGCCTGGGTAACATTGAAGTTAACCTTCTGGATGGGAGAAAAGATCGCATCAACCGGAATGACGCCTATTTCGTCGATCTTGGAGAGATCGGCGGGGCGGTATCCCTTGCCCCACTCTACGTGTATTTCCATCTTGAGACGGCCATCTTTGGTAAGAGTAGCGATGTGATGATCCGGATTCACGATTTCAGCCTGACCATCGGTCTGGATATCAGCAGCCTTGACCTCACCGCCCCCTTCCTTTTCGAGGCGAAAGGTCTTCGGCTCCTCGTCGAAGAGCTTGAAGCGCACACCCTTCAGATTCAAGATGATATCGATGACGTCTTCCACCACCCCGGGAAGACTGGTGAATTCGTGAGAGGCTCCTTCGATTTTGACCCAGGTGATAGCTGCACCCTGAAGAGAAGAGAGGAGAACACGGCGCAAGGCGTTCCCCAGGGTGATACCGAATCCCCTCTCTAGAGGTTCTATGATGAACTTTCCGTAAAAAGGTGGCCTGGAATCCTCGTGGACCTGAACCCCCTTCGGCTTTATGAGCTCTAGCCAATTCCGGCTGATAGGTACCTTAGTCTCTGCCATAAACACCACCTTGTTATCTTTGTTTTTTCAACTGACACTAACCACTAACGAGAGTAGAACTCGACGATGAGCTGCTCCTGAATGGGCATGGTGATATCTTCACGTGTGGGCAGTGCCTTTACCGTGCCCTTGAAGTTGTCGGCGTCGAGTTCTAGCCATTGAGGGACACCCCTTCTGACCACCGCTTCAAGATTGTCCTGCAGCATGGAGTTCTGGCGATACTTTTCTTTAAGCTCGATCACTTCACCGGGCTTTACCAAATAGGACGGGATATCGACCGTTCGACCGTTTACCTTGAACATCCCGTGAACGATCATCTGACGGGCCTGAGTCCGTGAGGAAGCAAAACCAAGGCGATAAATCACGTTATCAAGGCGTCTTTCCAGAAGCTGGAGCAAATTGTGACCTGTCTGACCGCGCATCCGATCAGCCCGGTCAAAATATTTCTTGAACTGCTTCTCAGAAACTCCATAGATGCGTTTGACTTTTTGTTTCTCGCGAAGACGGATACCGTAGTCCGAACGCTTAGCCCGCATCTGGGCCTGACCGTGTTGCCCGGGGGGATAGCTCCGTCTCTCAAAGGCGCATTTGTCGCTATAGCAACGCTCTCCCTTGAGGAAGAGTTTCATTCCTTCACGTCTACACAACCGACAACGAGACCCTGTATATCTTGCCAAGGCTCTTACCTCCTAAATCCTTTGAAAATTAGATCCTTCTCTTCTTCGGTGGACGACAACCGTCGTGAGGAATCGGCGTCACATCTTTGATGAGGGTAATCTGAAAACCTGCGGCCTGAAGAGCCCGCAACGCTGCTTCACGACCTGCTCCCGGACCTTTCACGTAGACCGCCACTTTGCGCATCCCGTGCTCCATGGCCCGCCGAGCAGCGGATTGTGCGGCCAACTGCGCAGCATAGGGGGTTCCTTTGCGGGAACCCTTGAACCCCTCGGTCCCACCACTGGCCCACGCTACGGTGTTTCCCTGTTTGTCTGTAATGGTGACAATCGTGTTATTGAAGGTGGCGTGGATGTGAGCAATCCCCTCGGGAATGTTTTTCTTCTCACGTCTTTTACCTTTTGGTCTTCTACGCTTTGCCATCTGCCTCACTCCTTACTTTTTACGTCTGCCGCGGAGAGAAGAAGGTCTCGGACCTTTGCGGGTCCGGGCGTTAGAACGGGTACGCTGACCCCGCACCGGAAGGCCCATCCGGTGTCGGAGACCGCGATAACAGCCCATGTCCATCAGACGCTTGATATTGGCCGTTACCTCGCGACGAAGGTCTCCTTCTACTTTATGTTGCCGTTCAACAATCAGACGAATACGCGTGAGTTCTTCCTCGGTCAAATCTTTGGTCTTCTTGTTCCAGTCCACGTCCGCCTGGGTAAGGATCTTCTGGGCCAAAGTGCGGCCAATACCATAAATGTATGTAAGCGCGATCTCAATGCGCTTATTGTCTGGAATATCAACTCCTGCTATACGTGGCAACGCCCTCTACCTCCTTTCGCGTTTTAACCTTGTCTCTGTTTGTGGCGAGGATTTTCGCAAATTATCCGCACCACACCCTTGCGTTTAATGATTTTGCACTTGCGACATCTTTTTTTGACAGACGCTTGTACCTTCATGATTTCACCTACCCTTTCTTCCGGTCTTTTTTGGTGCCCCGGTAAACAATTCTCCCCCGTGAAAGATCATAGGGGGAAAGCTCTACAATTACCTTATCTCCCGGCAAGATACGAATGTAATGAACCCTCATCTTGCCGGAGATGTGGGCCAGGACCTTGTGGCCCGTTTCAAGCTCTACCCGAAACATCGCATTCGGCAGGGCCTCAACCACGGTGCCCTCTACCTGAATTGCCTCTTCCTTCGGCATAACCACCCCTTAAAGTTTTGATAAAATCTCCGGGCCCTTCGCAGTAATCACTATAGAGTGCTCGAAATGTGCCGCAAGGCCTCTGTCTTTCGTAACCGCTGTCCAGCCATCCGGTAAAATTTCTACTTCGTGACTCCCTGTTACCACCATGGGCTCGATGGCCAAAACCATACCGGCCATGAGAGGTGGCCCCTTGCCTCGCCGCCCAAAATTGGGAACCTCGGGCGGCTCGTGAAGGGACTGCCCCACTCCATGACCCACAAAGTCGCGAACGACGTTGTAACCATGCCTTTCCGCATGCTGTTGAATCACCGCCGAAATATCCTGTACCCGGTTTCCAACCCTTGCCTTGTCTATCGCCTTGTAGAGGGCCTCTTCCGTCACCTTCATGAGCCTCTTGGCTTCCTCGGAGATCTGTCCCACCGCTACGGTAATGGCCGCATCTCCAACATAGCCCTCGTAGATGGCCCCAAAATCCAGGCTCACAATATCTCCTTCCTTGAGGACCTTCTCCTTAAGGGGCAAACCGTGTACCACCTCTTCGTTTACCGATACACACAAACTAAAGGGGTAGCCCCGATAACCCTTGAAGGCCGGAAGGGCACCCCTTTTCCTGGCAATTTCTTCGGCAATTTTATTCAAATCCCAGGCAGAAACCCCGGGAGCAATTACCTCTTTTAGAGTTTGCAATACCTCCGCAACAACGGCATTTGCTTTACGCAATAAATCTATCTCCCAAGGGGCCCTTAGCTTTATCTTTGCGGGCCCCTTGGCCGCTTTTACAATTTTCGTTTTACGCAACTTTATCCGCCGAGTAACTGAACGATCCGATTAAATATCTC
The DNA here is from genome assembly GCA_013153725.1 of Thermodesulfobacteriota bacterium. GTDB lineage: Bacteria > Desulfobacterota > Thermodesulfobacteria > Thermodesulfobacteriales > Thermodesulfatatoraceae > Thermodesulfatator. The sequence continues at coordinate 11,161 of JAADDY010000091.1, read as the reverse complement.
TTCGATGGAGCCCATGCCATCTATACGATGGAGAACTCCCTTCTTCTCGTAGTAAGCAATAATGGGTTCTGTCTGCTCGTGATAAACCTTTAAACGATTCCGAACGGTCTCTTCGTTGTCGTCGGCACGCTGATAGAGCTCACCGCCACAAACGTCGCACTTCCCCTCTTCTTTGGGCGGTTTGAACATGACATGATACATCATTCCACACTTCTTGCAAGTACGTCGCCCTGTAAGCCGCTTCACGAGCTCTTCATCGGGAACATCGATCAGGATGGCGTAGTCGATCTTCTTCCCGAGTTTTTCGAGGAGCTTGTCCAGAGCTTCGGCCTGCGGAACAGTGCGCGGAAAACCATCCAGAATAAAACCTTTTTCGCAATCGGGCTGCTTGAGGCGCTCCTCTACCATCCCGAGGACGATCTCATCCGGTACCAGAGCCCCTTTATCCATATATTCTTTGGCCTTTTTGCCAAGCTCCGTCCCCTTGGAAAGATGCTCACGAAACATGTCTCCCGTGGAGATCTGGGGAATACCATATTTTTCAGCTATCATCTTGGCCTGTGTACCTTTCCCTGCACCCGGTGGTCCTAAAAATACGATGTTCATAAATCCCCTCCTTTCCTAAAATTAGCGCCGACCACGAAGTCGACCCTGTTTCATGAGACCCTCGTAGTGCCTGGTAAGCAAATGGGCCTCAATCTGGGCCATGGTATCCATGGCCACCCCTACAACGATCAATAGCGCTGTCCCCCCGAAATAAAATGGGACATTAAATTTAGCTATCAAAATGGTGGGTAAAACGCAAATAGCAGAAACATAAAGAGCACCGATTAAAGTGATACGAGTAAGAACCCTGTCCAAAAATTCGGCGGTAGCCCTGCCAGGCCTTATCCCAGGGATGAATCCTCCGTATTTCTGAAGATTTTCCGCCACTTCCTCCGGATTGAAAATGATAGCGGTGTAAAAGTAGCAGAAAAAGATGATGAGAGCGACAAAGAGGATTTCGTAGATGAGATTTCCCGGCTGAAAAAGAGAGGCTATTCGCTGAAAGGTCTCCACCGGCACAAAACTTGCCACCGTGGCAGGAAACATGAGCACCGAAGAGGCAAAAATGGGGGGGATTACCCCGGCCATGTTCACCTTGAGAGGCAGGTAGGTGCTCTGCCCACCCACGATCTGCCGGCCCACCTGTCTCCTGGCGTAATGGATGGGAATACGGCGCTGGGCACGCTCCATGAAGACCGTAAAGGCCACCACCGCGATGACCAACACCAGGATGAAGATTAATACCAGCGGCGAGAGTTCTCCGGTTTTTACAAAACGGATGGTATTCATGATGGCCGAAGGCATTCTGGCCACAATTCCGGCAAAAATGAGCATGGAAATTCCGTTTCCGATACCGTGTTCTGTCATCTGCTCACCCAGCCACATGAGAAACACCGTTCCGGTGGTGAGAGTGAGCATGGTGAGGAGACGGAACCCCCAGCCCGGGAACATCACGATGGGCTCTCCATTGGGGCCGGTCATTTTCTCAAGCCCCACCGCGATGCCAAAACCCTGAACCAAACAGATGGCCACCGTAAGATAGCGCGTATAGTAGGCGATCTTGCGGCGCCCCTCCGGCCCTTCTCTCTGCATCTCCTTGATGCTCGGGAAGACCACCGTCAAGAGCTGCAAGATAATAGAGGCGCTGATGTAAGGCATGATTCCGAGGGCACAGATGGAAAGCTTGCGAAGTGCCCCCCCGGAAAACATGTCGATAAAACCGAAGATCGTACCCCCGGCACGAGAGAAGAGGGCCACCAAAGCGTCGGTATTGATCCCGGGCGTCGGAATCTGGACGGCTATACGATAAATAGCAAGCGCCGCCAGGAGAAAGAGCACCCGGCGGCGCAATTCAGGAATATTGGCAAAAGTCTCTATCCCTTTGGCTTGTAACATGTTCTCATGTCCTTAAAGAGGGATTATCTCCACCGACCCTCCAGCTGCTTCAATTTTTTTGCGAGCAGATTCTGAAATGGCGTGACATTTGATTTTGAGGGCAATGTTAATCTCGCCGTCTCCGAGGATTTTCAGAGGCTTGGGCCTGCCCTTCAGAAGTTTTGCCGCTCGCAAAGTCTCAAGGGTGATCTCAGCTCCGGCCTCAAAGTGTTTCGCAAGGTCCCCCACATTGAAAACCGCATATTCCACTCGAAAGGGGTTTTTGAAGCCCCGCTTCGGCAGACGCCTCAAAATGGGCATCTGCCCACCCTCAAACCACGGAGGCACCCCTCCGCCTTTACGAGCTTTCTGGCCCTTGTGCCCCCGACAGGAAGTCTTACCGTGCCCAGAACCAGGGCCACGCCCAACACGCTTCTCTTTCTTCTTGGACCCCGAAAAAGGGGAAAGATTGGAAAGGCTGATCCCTTCAGCCATTGATCTCCTCCACTTTGACAAGATGTTTTACTTTTTCGATCATCCCGCGAATACAGGGATTGTCCGGTCGAATGACCGAGTGTCTTATTCTCCTGAGACCCAGCGCCGCCAGGGTGGCGCGCTGTTTTTCGGACCAACCGTACTTGCTGCGCACTAAGGTGATCTTAAGCTGTTTCGCCATGACCCTCACCTGCTTCTTCCGAAATTCCCCGTTTTTTGGCCACGTAATCCGGACTCTGGAGAGACTCCAACGCCTGAAAGGTGGCCTTGACCACGTTGTGAGGATTGGTGCTCCGGATGCACTTGGTCACCACGTCTCTGATGCCAACGGCGTCCATAATGGCACGCATCGTGGAGCCCGCGATAACCCCCGTTCCCGGAGAACCTGGCTTGAGGAGCACCTTGGCTGCCCCATATTCCCCAATAATCGGATGAGGAATCGTACCGTTGATGACAGGGACTGAAATCATATTCTTACGGGCCTTTTCCAGGGCCTTGCGTATCGCATCCGGCACTTCCGGAGCCTTGCCCAGACCATAACCCACCTTGCCAGCCCCATCTCCTACCACTACTACCGCGGAAAAACGAAACCGACGTCCACCTTTGTGGACCTTTGCAACCCGGTTAATGAAGATAATCTTTTCGATAAGCTGTCCGTTTTCTTTCGGTGATGCCACCAAGGCTTAAACCCCCTTCATTAAAACTCTAAGCCCGCCGACCGGGCCCCATCTGCCAAGGCCTTGACTCGGCCATGATACTTATAGCCTCCACGATCAAAAACCACCTTCTTGATCCCTGTGGCGATGGCTTTCTGACCAACCAATTCCCCTACCGCCTTCGCAACCGCGGTCTTACCACCCTCTTGCTTGAGCTCCGCGAGCTTTTCCTTGATCTGAGGTGTAAGAGAAGAAACCGCTACCAAGGTGCGCCCAGAGACATCGTCGATGATCTGGACATAAATATGTTTGCAGGAACGAAAAACCGAAAGACGCGGCCTTTCAGGCGTCCCGAAGATCTTCTTTCTTACCCGACGTTTCCTTCTAAAACGAGCCAGAACTTTCTTGCTAGTCCTTCCCATAGCTCTCTCACCCTACTCCTATTCCTATTTCTTGCCGCCTTTACCGGCCTTACGAAGTATCTTCTCTCCCGTATACCGGATGCCCTTTCCTTTGTAGGGCTCCGGGGGCCGCAGCTTGCGGATATTAGCGGCTGTCTGCCCCACAAGCTCTTTATCTATCCCCTCAAGAAGGATCTGGAACTGGACGTCTCCCGCCCCTTTTTGGACTTTGGCTGTAACGCCCTGCGGAAGCTTGAATTCGATGGGATGGGAATATCCCAGGTTGAGAACCAAAGTGTCTCCTTTGAGCTCCGCCCGGTACCCAAGCCCCACGATATCGAGAGACTTGGTGAAGCCCTTGGTTACCCCTGTTACCCAGTTGTTGATGAGAGCCCGTGCCAAACCGTGAAAAGCCTTAACCTTTCGGGCCAGACGCTTCTGAACTTCCGCAGGCAAGACCTTGATCTCGTTTCCTTCGATCTTGATCTCCACCAGAGGAGGGCGTGGTTTTTCAAGACGCCCTTTGGGCCCTTGAACCACAATCGTCTCTTCTTTTATTTCAACCTTTACCCCGTCAGGAATCGGGACAGGTCTTCTACCTATACGTGAAAGCATACCCCTTCACCTCGCCTACCAGACTTCGCAAATAACTTCGCCGCCAATACTCTTTTTGCGGGCTTCTTTGTCCGTCATAATGCCCTGAGACGTAGAAATGATCGCTATACCGTAGCCGCCCAACACTTTGGACAGCTCGTCTTTCTTGACGTAAACCCTTCTCCCCGGCTTGGTCACCTTTCTCATGCCGGCTATGACAGGCCGCTTGTTTTCGTCGTATTTTAGGACAATCTCGATCTTTCCCTGCGGCCCTTCCGGGACAAAACGGAAATCCTCGATATAGCCCTCTTCCTTGAGAATTTTGGCAATTGCCAGCTTCATTTTAGAGGCCGGCACTTCCACCGTCTTGTGCCGAACCATACAGGCATTTCTGATGCGAGCCAACATATCAGCAATGGGATCCATCATCATAGCACAACACCCCTTACCAACTTGCTTTGCGCACGCCGGGAATCTTGCCCTGAGAGGCCAGATTGCGGAAACAAATACGGCACAGACCAAACCTGCGAATATAGGCCCGCGGCCTCCCACAAATAGAGCAACGATTCCTCTTGCGCACTTTAAATTTGGGTTCTCTGAGAGCTTTAATGATTTGAGCTTTTCGGGGCATAACTCCTCCTATTTTCTCCGTTTAAAAGGCATACCTAGACTATCCAAAAGCTCGAAGGCTTCCTCGTCAGTCTCCGCCGTGGTCACGAAAGTGATGTTCATCCCCTTGATTTTCTCCACCTTATTGGGATCAACCTCGGGAAAGATGGTGTGATCTGTAATCCCCATGGTGTAGTTGCCCCGTCCATCAAAGCCTTTGGTAGATACACCGCGAAAATCTCTCACTCTGGGAAGGGCCACGTTTACCAAGCGCGTGAAGAAATCGTACATGCGATCCTTCCGCAAGGTAACCATTACCCCGATAGGCATCCCTTCGCGCAACTTGAAAGCTGCGATGGATTTGCGCGCCCGACGAATACTCGGCCGCTGCCCCGCAATCATGGCCAGCTCTTCCACCGCTTGATCGATGATCTTGGGATTCTGCACCGCCTCTCCCAGCCCCATGTTGAGACAGATCTTCTTCAACCGGGGAACTTCCAGACGGTTGCTATAGTTAAATTTTTCCATCAATTTTGGGACAACTTCTTCTTCGTAGTATTGTTTGAGCCAAGACATGGTGAACCTACTCCTTCACTTCGATTATCTCGCCACATTTTTTGCATACCCGGACCTTGGTACCGTCCTCCAAAACCTTACGACCAATCCGCACACCCCGGGTACACTTGGGGCAAAAGACCATCAGATTGGACAAGTGAACAGGAGCTGGCTTCTCTACAATCCCCCCCTCGGCGTAAGGAGTGGGGCGCATGTGCCTCTTCACAATATTCACCCCTTCCACGATGGCCCGCTGCCGCCGTGGAAAAACCTGGAGTACACGCCCGATTTTGCCCTTATCCTTCCCCGCGATCACCACCACTTGATCGTCTTTGCGAATGTGACATTTCACCTGATGGGGTTTTATGTCCCGACGTTGTTTACTCCTAAAAAGTGGCATGGCTCCTTCCCCTTAAAGCACTTCTGGTGCAAGTGAGATTATTTTCATAAAATTTTTCGCCCGCAACTCTCTGCCCACAGGACCAAAGATACGGGTTCCAACCGGTTCCCCCCATTGATTGATCAAAACCGCCGCATTTTCATCGAACTTGATCAAAGTGCCGTCAGAACGAGGCTGTTCTTTTCTGGTGCGCACCACTACCGCCCGCACCACGTCTCCCGCCTTCACCTTGGAGTTCGGAAGAGCCTCCTTAACAGAGGCGATGATCACGTCTCCAATGCGGGCGTATCGGCGACCCGAACCGCCAAGCACCCGAATGCACATAATTCGCTTGGCCCCGGAATTGTCTGCCACGTTAAGATATGTCTGTTGCTGAATCATGGCCTTTCACCACCCTTCTTGAACTTCCTGCTCGCAAAATATGCGTTTATTTGTCGAGAACCTTGGCCCTTTCAAGAATCTGACGCACCCGCCAACGCTTATGACGGGAAAGGGGCCTCGTTTCTTCGATCAAGACTTTATCACCAATCCGACAGGCATTTTCTTCATCGTGGGCCATAAACTTCTTACGCCTTTTGATGTACTTCTTGTAAAGTGAGTGCTGTGCAAGCCTTTCCACCATGACAACTACCGTCTTGTCCATCTTGTCACTCACTACGACGCCCACAAATTGTTTCTGATTGGCCTTTTTTTCACTCATTTCCATGGTCCTGACCACCTAATTTAAGAAGGAATTTCCAGTTCTTTTTCCCGGATCACGGTTAGAACCCGGGCAATGTCTCTCTTGACCTCCCGAATGCGCATAGGGTTCTCGAGCTGATGAATAGACTTTTGAAACCGGAGATTAAAAAGCTCCTCGCGCAACTCTCCCAGCTTTTCCTGAAGCTCCACCACGGAGAGTCGACGCAATTCCTCGGCCTTCATATCCGATCCTCCCGGGAAACAATCTTACATTTAATAGGCAACTTATCTGCCGCAAGTTTCAGGGCTTGCCGCGCCACTTCTTCCGGCACGCCCTCGATCTCGTATATGATACGGCCGGGCTTGATCACCGCCACCCAGCCCTCTACGTTACCTTTTCCCTTACCCATGCGGGTTTCGGCGGGCTTTTTGGTAATGGGCTTGTCAGGGAACACCCGAATCCAGATCTTGGCGCCTTTCTTCGCGTGCCTGACGATGGCCACACGACCCGCCTCTATTTGCTGCGCCGTAAGCCAGCAGTGATCAAGAGCCCGAAGACCAAATTCACCGAAGGCTACGGAATTGCCTCGCCAGGCCTTCCCGCGGTTGCGGCCCTTCTGCTGTTTACGATATTTGACTTTGCGTGGCTGAAGAAGCATTGCTCGCTACCTCCTAAAGATTGAGAGGCGGCATCTCACCCTTCTCGGGCAAGACCTCACCTTTAAATATCCAAACCTTCACCCCGATCACACCGTATTTGGTGTTGGCCTCTGCAAAACCGTAATCTATGTCTGCCCGAAGGGTATGAAGAGGGACCCGCCCTTCACGATACCACTCTTTACGGGCTATCTCGGCACCTCCCAAGCGTCCCTTACACTGCACCCGAATACCCTGGGCCCCAAACCGCATGGCGAGCGCCACCGCCCTTTTCATGGCTCGCCGGAAAGAGACGCGCCTCTCAAGCTGGGTGGCAATGTTTTCCGCCACCAGCTGCGCGTCAAGCTCCGGACGCCTTACTTCCACGATATCTATGTGGATCTCTTTCCCTTCGGTAAGGTCCTCCAAAGCCTTTTTGAGGGCTTCAATCTCGGCCCCCTTCTTGCCGATGACAATCCCGGGGCGCGCGGTATGAATGATAATGCGTACCTTGTTGGCGGCCCTTTCTATCTCTATCTTCGAGATTCCCGCGTGCTTAAGGCGATTCTTTATGTAGCGACGGATCTTGTAATCTTCGTGAACCAGCTTGGGAAAATCCTTTTTCGCAAACCAGCGGGAATCCCACGTCCTTGTAATCCCGACCCTTAAACCTATGGGATTTACTTTTTGACCCAACTTCGACCCTCCTCCATCATTTAAGGCTTCTCTTCTACCACAATGGTGATATGACTCGTCCTCTTAAGGATATGACTCGCCCTACCAAACGCCCGCGGCCAAATCCGCTTAAACCGGGGCCCCTCATCCACATAAGCCTTTTTGACATAGAGCCGGTCGGGATCCATCTGGTAATTGTGCTCCGCATTCGCTATCGCCGACTCTAGGACTTTTCGTACCAGCTTGGCCCCCTTCTTGGGGGTGAACTGCAAAATGTTCAGGGCCTCGTCCACAGGCTTGCCGCGGATAAGATCTACCACCAACCGTGCTTTGTAGGGTGAAATACGGACATATCTGGCCACCGCTCGCGCTTCCATACTTTAAACTCCCTATTTTTTCTTTCCTTTTACTTTGCCCTTGTCGGCCGCATGACCCCGGTAAGTCCTTGTAGGGGCAAATTCACCCAGCTTGTGACCAACCATGTTCTCCGTCACGTACACCGGAATAAATTTCTGACCGTTATGTACCGCAAAAGTGAGCCCCACAAATTCCGGCAAGATCATGGATCGCCGGCTCCAAGTCTTGATGACCTTTTTGTCTCCCGTCTCCAGGGCCTTACGAACCTTTTTCAGCAGATGTTCGTCGACAAACGGGCCCTTCTTTTTTGACCTAGCCATACCGCTTCACCTCTCTAGCCCTTGCGTCTTCTCACAATAAATTTATCTGAAGGCTTCTTGCCACGGGTCTTGAGCCCCTTGGCAAGCTGACCCCACGGAGAACACGGATGACGTCCTCCGTGCGTGCGGCCTTCCCCTCCACCCATAGGATGATCTACGGGATTCATCGCCACGCCTCGAACATGAGGCCGCCTGCCAAGCCACCGAGAACGCCCGGCCTTTCCGATGGTTACGTTCTCATGATCAATGTTGCCCACCTGGCCGATCGTCGCTCGACAGTTTATGTGCACCATCCTTATCTCACCAGAGGGAAGCCTCAAATGCGCATAGTTGCCTTCTTTGGCCATCAGCTGCGCAAAGGTGCCTGCCGACCTGGCGAGCTGCCCCCCCTTGCCAGGACGAAGTTCGATATTGTGGATGATGGTACCCAGGGGGATGTTCTTAAGGGGCATACAATTGCCCACCTTTACCTCCACCTCCTCCCCGGACATCAAGACGTCTCCCACCTTGAGCCCGAGAGGGGCCAGAATATAACGCTTCTCACCGTCGGCATAATACAAAAGGGCAATGTTGGCCGAGCGGTTAGGATCATACTGGATGGCCGCTACCTTGGCCGGCACGCCGTCTTTGTTGCGCTTGAAATCGATCTTCCGGTAAAGCCGCTTGTGCCCACCGCCTCGAAACCTGACGGTTACCCGACCGTAAGTGTTGCGGCCACCTGTCTTCGACAAAAATTCCAGCAGGGACCTCTCCGGCTCCTTGTCCGGGGTAAGATCCGGATCAATCACAAAACTCATGAAACGTCTTCCCGGAGATGTGGGTTTGCACTTTTTGACTGGCATAGCCTTACCCCTTATACCGTTTCAAAAAATTCTATTGTCTGACCTGGTGCCAGACGTACAATAGCCTTCTTCCGCACCGGACGCCTGCCTTCGTAACGGTACACCCTCTTGGGTTTTCCCTTGACTCGAATGGTCTGAACCTTCTCTACCTTGACGTTAAAAAGGTCCTCCACGGCCTTCTTTATTTCAATCTTGTTGGCGTCCGGATGGACCCAAAAAGTCACCTGATTGTTCTTTTCCTTAAGATACATAGACTTTTCTGTAATTGCTGGCTGTAAAATGATCTTCCTAGGGTCCTTCATTTCGAAAGCCTCTCTTCAATTTTTGGCAAAGCCTCGCGTTTGATAATCAAATATTCGTAGTCGAGAATGTCATAGACGTTGAGGCCATCCACCGCGAGCACCTTTACCTTGGGCAAGTTTCTGGCGCTCTTCTCTACTATTTCATCTCGCTCGGGAACCACCACGAGAGCGTCGTCTACACCCAGATTTTTCAAAAACTCGACGAATTTTTTGGTCTTGATCTCTGAGAGACCAAAATCATCCACCACGAGAAGCTTGCCCTCCTGCGCCCGGGCGGAAAGGGCCATCTTGAGGGCCAAACGGCGCTGCTTTTTGTTGAGCTTGAACTCGTAATCTCTGGGCTTGGGGCCAAAGACCACCCCACCGCCAACCCAGTGAGGAGCCCTGATGCTCCCCTGCCGGGCCCGACCGGTACCCTTCTGGCGCCAGGGCTTACGTCCTCCGCCACGGACCTCCCCGCGGGTCTTGGTGCAGGCCGTACCCGCGCGCCAACGAGCCATCTGCCAGCGCACCACTTCGTGAAGAAGACCCACCTTTACCGGCACATTAAAAATATCTTCGCGCAAGTCCACTTCGCCTACCTTTTCGTTTTTATTGTTCATCACCGTCACCGTGGCCATTTCCTGACTCCCACTACGTATTGAAGTAGACAAAGACGTAACTGTTTACGGAGCCCGGAACCGCCCCCTTCACCAGGAGGACGTTCTTTTCGGGCTTGACATCTACTATACTCAAATTCCGGATCGTAACGGTCTCATTTCCATAATGGCCAGGCATGCGCTTTCCCTTAATAACCCTGCCGGGAAAGGTGCTGGCGCCACTTGAACCCGGCTTACGGTGAACCTGTTTAGCACCGTGACTCATTGGTTGACGCTGGAAACCCCAGCGCTTAATAGCTCCAGTAAAGCCCCGACCCTTGCTTTTCCCCGTAACCTTTACTTTCTGCCCCGGCTCCAGAGACAACTCCGCCAAGCTAATCACTTGCCCCGGAGAAAATTCACCAGGGTCTTCTACCCGGAACTCCTTCACGACGTAAAAACCGTGATCCAGCCCGGCCTTTGCAAAGTGCCCCCGCATGGGCTTGGTAAGTTTGGAAAACTTCTTGGGCTTGAATCCCAGCTGGACGGCATTGTAGCCGTCTCGCTCCACAGTCTTGACCTGAACCACGGTACATGGCCCCACCTCAAGGACTGTCACCGGGACCACCTCTCCCGAAGGGGTAAATACCCGGGCCATACCCAACTTTTTACCGATAAGTCCTTCCACCATAGCCATTTTCTTCCACCCCTTAGAGCTTGATTTCCACTTCCACCCCAGCGGGAAGTTCAAGCTGCATGAGCGCGTCAATAGTCTGCTGGGTGGGCTCCAATATATCCAGTAAGCGCTTGTGGGTCCGGATCTCGAACTGCTCTCGCGAATTCTTATCGATGTGAGGGGATCTAAGTACCGTCCACCGGTTAATCCTGGTTGGAAGCGGTATCGGACCCACCACCCGCGCTCCGGTATCACGCGCGGTGCGCACTATTTCTGCCACCGAATGATCAAGAATCTTATGATCAAATGCCTTCAACTTTATTCGTATCCTCTGGGTCGGGACTATCATGACCGGACCTCAAGCCTCCTAAAACTATTCCAAAATCTTGGTAACAACACCGGCACCCACCGTGCGTCCACCTTCTCTGATCGCAAACCTCAAACCCTCTTCCATCGCCACCGGC